>CANEEC010000001.1 GCA_947426455.1 uncultured Clostridia bacterium
AGGCACATCGGTGCGGCACACCAGCACGTCCGGCTGGATGCCGAAACCCTGCAGCTCCTTGACCGAGTGCTGTACCGGCTTGCTTTTTAGTTCGCCGGAGCCGGGAATCGTCACCAGTAAAGGAACATGAATGAACATCACGTCCTCCCTGCTCTGCTCCTGGGCAATCTGGCGGATAGCCTCCAAAAACGGCTGGGATTCGATATCGCCCACGGTACCGCCGATTTCACAGATGACCACATCGGTATCCGTTTCTGACACCGCGTAGATACGGCGCTTGATTTCATCCGTCACATGGGGAATGATTTGAATGGTGGCACCCAGATAATCTCCCCGACGCTCCCGGTTCAGCACCTCCCAAATGACCTTACCGGAGCTGACGCTGGATTTTCCCGTCAGGTTCACATTGGTAAAGCGCTCATAGTGACCCAGATCCAAATCGGTCTCTGCGCCGTCGTCAGTGACGAACACCTCGCCGTGCTGATAGGGACTCATGGTGCCGGGATCCACGTTGTAGTAGGGGTCGAACTTCTGGTTCACCACATGCAAACCCCGCTGCTTTAAAAGCCGCCCCAGACTGGCCGCGCAAATACCCTTACCCAGGCCGGATACCACGCCTCCGGTTACGAATACATACTTTGCCATGTGATCCTCACACCCCCTATTATATTTTCTCTTTCTCATCCTTTGCAGGCGGCCGGAAAGACCGGAGATTCCAGTTTCTTCAGACCCTCCAACAAAATTGGCGCCGCTTACCGGGCGCCGATATATCCTACGATGCTGCACATGAGACATTCCTTCTTGCGCAGCAAAGCTTCTATAAAAACAAAAAACACCGGATCCGATCCTTTCGGATAGGCCCAGTGTAGTGCCTATATTAGTATACTCCACCCCATGGGAGATGTCAACAACAGCTTATCGTCAAAGAAGCTCAAAGGGTATCAGTTTTTGGCGAAACTTTATGTGTGGCGCATCCTGAAAATATAAATGGTTCAGACGTTGTAAATCGAATTGGATTGTGGTACAATGATTAAAAATAGCCTTCAAAGGGGGGTGCCTTCATGAAATTGATTTTAGCCATCGTCAATAAGGACGACGAAGTAGATACCATCAGCGAACTGAACAAAAACCAGTACTTTGTAACGAAGCTGGCCACTACCGGCGGTTTCCTCAACGGAAAGAATACCACACTGATGATCGGTACCGGTGATGACCGGGTTGCCGGCGCTGTGGAAATCATTCAGAAAATGGCCGGAAGCCGCACCACGAAGATGGCCGGAACGCCGCCCATGACTTCCGGCGGCCTGTTCCCCGGCGCTGCCACCATTCCCGTAGACGTGCAGACCGGCGGCGCTACCGTTTTCGTTTTAAACGTAGAACAATTCGAAAAACTATAACTTCCAAACTACTATTACTACGTAAAAACTGCTGTGAATGTTCACAGCAGTTTTTATGTTCGGCTGCGGCAGATGCGCCGGATGGCTTCCGCCGCCGCATCCATTTCCCGCATGGTATTTCCCGGTCCCACGCTGATGCGTACGCAGCCCGTATCCGCTGTACCGATGGTCTTATGAGCCAACCCGGCACAGTGGAACCCGGCACGTACGGCGATTCCGTACCGATTCAACTCTTCTCCTACTTCTTCGCAATCCATATTGACAATGTTAAAAGCAGTGATTCCCATCTTTTCCTCTAAGAACTCGGGACCGTAGACGATCACTTCCTCCATGTTTCGCAGCTTTTCCTCCAGGCGGCCGATCAAAGCCATCTCGTGATTTCGGATCCTCTGCCAACCCAACCGGCTTACCTTGCCGATGGAAGCTCCCAGACCGATGATGGCCGGCGCGTTCAGCGTTCCCGATTCATAGCGCTCCGGAAGTTCCTCCGGCTGCCGCAAATCTCTGGATACCGTGCCCGTTCCGCCTTCTTTTATGGTATTCAGATAACAGCCGGAAGCCACGTACAATAGTCCCGTACCCAACGGCCCCAGCAACCCCTTGTGTCCCGGCATGGCCACCAAATCCGCGTCGAGCTGATTTACATTCACTTCCAAAGCCCCTGCCGACTGAGAAGCATCGATCAAATATCGAAGCTGATGCTTCTTTGCGATTTTACCAATTTCTTCCACCGGAAGAATCGTCCCCGTTACGTTGGAGGCATGGGTGCAGATAATCATGGCTGTTTCCGGACGAATGGCGGATTCTATGGTTTGGGGATCCACCCTTCCCTGACGGTCTCCATAGATTACCGTGGTCCCCACGCCTTGCTTTTCCATAGCTTTCAGCGGACGCAAAACCGAATTGTGTTCCATGGATGTCGTAATCACATGATCCCCCGGCTTCAGGCTGCCCTTGATGGCCAAATTCAGTGAATCGGTGGCATTCAGCGTAAAAATAATACGAGAGGGATCCGCCGCGCCCAAGAATCCGGCCGCTGTCTTTCTGGCTTCATATACCTTTGCTCCCGTTTTCATCGACATGGCGTGTCCAGAACGTCCGGGATTTCCACAGTAGTGAACTATGCAGTCTTCCATGGCGCGGACACATTCCGCCGGCTTGGGAAACGAAGTCGCCGCGTTGTCCAAATAAATCATATGCAATCACCCTTTCCTTTGATATTGCTGGTTTATCATTGTATGCGGCACGGCGGGAAAGTGTGACAAAAAAAGAAAGAAAATCCGCAGAATTCTATGAATCCCGCGGATTTACATTGCCATTCCAGCGAAGTAATCTTCCCCTGACTTCGTTTCGATTATTTTTTCCGTCCGAACCAGCGTCCGAAGAATCCGGAGCCGGATTGACCGGAAGCCTTCCTGGACTGTGCAGGATTCGGAGCGGAAACCGACGCAGCTTTCATGGACGAGTTGGCGGCTTTATGGGTCGCTTCCTTGGCCTGTGCCTGCCTCATTGACTCAGCCTTCGCTGCCTTTTCGGCCTTCGCCAAGTTTTCGTTTTTAACCTCGTTTTCGGCTTTCACTGCCTGCACATTTTCTTTTACGTTTATATCCCCTTTAATGGGAACTACTTTTCCGCGGTAGTTGTCCTCCCGAGAATTTTCTCTCCGATCTCTGCAGTCTCTTTCCTCCGGATTTCTTTCTCTTTGATCTCTTTGAAAATCCTTTCTCTTGTCGTATCTTTTATCGTAATCTCCGCTATTGTAGCTTCTGCGGTTTGGGTATTCTCCGCCGTATTTCTTTCTGGGAAGGTCGGACCCTACTGCCGCATCCGTACGCTTCTGAAACCGCTTTTCCTCTACGGTTTCAGGAACGAATTCAGAAGCTGACTTAATTGCAGATGCAGCCGCAGCTTCCGGCGCCGGTTTCTTTTTTCTCAGGTCCTTATTTTTATAGAAAGACTGGTTCTGTTCTTCTGTTCTCACTGTACCAAAGCGCAGGGGAATATTGTAATCCCCCAGCATCTGACGGACTTCTTTTTCTTCTCCCTTTGCTGTCTGTTGGATTTCAGCCATATTTTGCTTGGGCGCTTCCCACTGATTCGGTACTTCCCATCGAGGCGCTTCTTTTTTTTCTTCCCTTGCCTCGCGCTTTTCTTCACGCCTTTCTTCATATTTTACAAAGGAATTCTTTCGTTGAGCTCTGGTGTTGACACGGGCGTTGACTCTCTCTCCTCCGGCTTCTCTCTTTACCGCAGCCACTGCCTTTCCCATTTTCCCCTGCACCTTTTGCTGGACTTCGATGACTTTCTTTTCCGCCCTCTCCACCTTTTCGATGACCTTCGTCTCCACTTCTTCCCTGGAAACATCTCCAAACAACGTCTTTAAATGCGCGTATACCAAATTGCCCTGATCCGTGCCGTACTCCTTAATAAAAGCGTTATTCAGTTCCTGCTTGTTCTTCGCCTTTAAAATAAACGCCATCTGGAAACAGTCGAAGATGGATTCTTTTCGTTCCAATTCCTTAAATCTGCCGCTGTAACGTCTCTTTACATAGTCGATGGCCGCATCGTAACCCTTGTCACCGCTGATGATGTAAGCATACTGTAAATCTTCATACTGAGAAAGAAATCCCAGCTCCGTGGTAATCTGAAAGTCCACGGAATTTTTTCCGGCGCGTACGCTTTCAATAAAATCAACCTTGGCGGAACAACCTTTTACTCTTTTTTTAAATTTGGTAATTTCCATAGATCTGCTGTGAAAGATCATAACGTAATCTTCCTCCGGCAGCATTTCGATTCCGTGGAGACCCGTATTGATGTTGTTGTCTCCATCCACTAAAAAAATTCTTTTCATTTGCTTTCTCCTGTTTTGTTTTCCGAAAAAAGGATATGTTTCATGTGAAACATATCCCTTTTTGTATTCATTTTTCAATGCTTCACTGTTTTAAACCGAGAATCAGTTCCACCAGTCTGTCCAGTTCGTCTCTGGAGTAATATTCAATCTCGATCTTTCCCTTTCGTCCTCCATACTGAATTTTTACCTTCGTACCCAAGACATCCTTCATCTGAGCTTCTACAGCCAAAACATCCTCTCTGACCTTTCTGGGTACCGCACGTTTTCCCTCGCTCTTTTTTTTGTGGGAAGCTCCTGCGTAGTTTTCGATTTCGCGAACGGACCATCCCAACTCTACCGCTTTTTTCGCCGCAGCGATCTTTTCTTCTTCACCGGACAGTCCGGCAATGGCTCTGGCATGGCCGCCGGACAGCGTTCCACTGCTGACCATGGCTCTGACTTCCTCCGGCAGCTTTAACAGACGGAGAGCATTGGTAATATACGGACGGCTCTTTCCCACACTGCGGGAAACCTCCTCCTGAGTCAATCCATACGTCCTAATCATTTCTTCCAGCGCCAGCGCCTCTTCGATGGGATTCAAATCCTCCCGCTGCATGTTTTCGATGATGGCGATCAACATATTCTGCTGTTCGTCCAACTCCCGTACAATGGCGGGAATTTTTTTCAACCCGGCTTTTCTGGCGGCCCTCCAACGGCGTTCTCCAGCGACGATTTCATATCCTCTGGTCACGGGGCGCACCATGATAGGCTGAATCACACCGTGAATTTCAATGGAATTCGCCAATTCTTCGATCTTCTCTTCGTTGAAATCCTTTCGAGGTTGATTTGCGTTGGGTCTGATATCGTTGATATCCAAAAAGACGATTTCCCCTGCGATATCGCCCTTTTCTCTCCGTTCTGCTCCTTCAGTTTCCGTCTGTTGATATTCCTCTGCCCGAACGGGAACATCTTCAAACAGAGAACTCAGGCCTCGCCCCAGGCCTCCTTTTCGTTTCGGTGCTGCCATCTCTAATTTTCAGCCTCCTCGATAAACTCTTCAGCAAATTCCGCATAGGCTTCTGCGCCCTTGGATTTCGGATCGTAGATACTGATGGGCAGACCAAAGCTGGGAGCCTCCGCCAACCGCACGTTTCTCGGAATAATGGTGGTATATACCTTGGAACCGAAATACCGCTTCACTTCCTCCACTACCTGAATAGATAAATTCGTTCTTCCATCGAACATGGAAAGAATAACGCCTTCGATTTCCAGATTTTTATTGAAGCTCTGCTTTACCATTTCAATGGTGCTCATTAACTGGCTAACGCCCTCCAGGGCGTAGAATTCGCACTGAATAGGAATCAATACGCTGTCCACAGCGGTGAGAGAGTTGATGGTCAAAAGACCCAGGGACGGCGGGCAATCGATGAAAATATAATCGTAATTTTGGCGAATCTTATCCAGCGCCTTTTTCAGCCTCTTTTCTCTGCCTTCCAGCTGAACCAACTCAATTTCAGCACCAGCCATGTCCACGCTTCCCGGAATGATATCCAGACCCTGAATACCCGTATGAATCACCACTTCAGCAGGATCGATCTTATCGTCGATGAGGATATCGTAACACGTCTTGTGTTCTCCCTTTTTAGAAATGCCCATACCGCTGGTGGTATTTCCCTGAGGGTCAATATCCAATACCAATATCTTCTTTCCTTTTAAAGCCAGACATGCCGCTAAATTGATGTTGGTTGTGGTCTTACCCACTCCGCCTTTTTGATTAAATATTGCGATTGCTTTGCCCAAATGTGTCACCCCTTATTATCACTTCTGCATTCCCTTTAGAATGTTGATCTTTCGATCAATTTCATTATATACTATTTCACAGAAATTCACCATGTTTTTTTCAAAAAAAATATGCGAAGTTTCACGTGAAACAATCGACGAAAAACTTCGCACAAATGTTGAAATTCTAAGATATTTTTCGATTGGACTTCGGTATTTTTATGAGAACCTCCACATATTCTCCACAATCCTTCTGCGAAAAGGATGCGCCTTTTTCCACTTCCGATATGGAATTATACGCATGTTTTAGTGAATTTATGTAAATTTTGTAATTTATAAACTTTAACCTGTCCTTCTTGCGGCTCTGCTCTTCTTTTTGCGCTAAAAGATCCTCGATGAGCTTTTCTGTCTGTTTCACATTGAGATTGTGAGCGCCGATGCGATGAATCAATTTCGTTCTGACTTCGTCGTCCTCTATTTTTAAGAGCGCTCTGGCGTGACGTTCCGTCAGATGATATTTCGCCAAAAGCAGCTGATCCTCCTGGGGCAGCATCAAAAGCCGTATCTTATTGGATATGGTGGATTGTTTCTTTCCCACCTTCTTTGCGATGTCCGCCTGGGTCAGATGAAATTCCTCCATCAGCCGCCGATAGGCCAAGGCTTCCTCGATGTAATTCAAATTTTCTCTCTGCACGTTCTCGATGATGGCGATCAGCGCCACATCCTTTTCATCCGCTTCTCTGACGATTACCGGCACCTTGCTTAAACCCGCCATTTTAGAAGCACGCAGCCGCCGCTCACCGGCGATGAGAAAATATTTTCCACTGCCATCCTTTTTGACAATCAACGGCTGAATTACGCCAAATTCCCCTATGGAACTGCATAATTCCGCCAATTCTTCTTCTTCAAATACCTTTCGCGGCTGATCCGGATTAATCTCAATCTGATCGATGGGAAGTTCCATTCGATCTCCTCTTTTTAACTGAAGCATATCTCTTTCCCCCTTGTCTTTCGTAACCCCTGAATTCTTTGAAAGCCACTTGGCATCCAAATCCTCTAAATACATTCTAACACGGGACTTTTCCTGGGAAAAGATACATTCGTCCGACAAAAAAACCCCCGAAATTCTATTTCAGAGGCTGTTTCGACGGGATTCCCGCTTTTCTCGGATATTTCGCAGGAGTTTCCCTGACTTTTTTAATCCATAAAATGGTATGCTCCAGGTCCCCCGATGAGAATCCGGTGATCCGCTCCAGGTGACCCCCCAACAGGAACAACGCCCTTTGGCTTTCTTCGATCTCCCCTTCCGCCGCCGCCGTCTTGTACGGCGCAAAGTATCCACCCGCCTTTACAAAGGGGAGACAATATTCCGAAAGGGTGGATAAATTGGCAACCGCCCGGGAAACGCAGACGTCAAACTGCTCACGGTATTCCGGCTGCTTCGCCAGATCCTCCGCCCGAGCATGAACCACTTCCACGTTGCGGATTCCGATTTCCTTCGTCAGTTCATCGATGATTTTTATCCGCTTTCCCAAAGAATCCATCAGAGTGAACTGCTTTTTCGGAAACAGGATAGCCAAAGGAATTCCCGGAAAACCGCCGCCGGTTCCCACGTCGATGATGTGTTTCGCATGCTGCATGGCCGAATCCCCGGCCGCCATGACAGAATCCTTAAAATGCTTGATTTCAAATTCGTCGGGATCGTTAATGGCCGTCAGATTCACCTTTTCGTTCCATTCCAAAATTCCGCTGCGATACTGCTCAAACTGTCTCAGCTGTTCCTCCGAGAGCTTCATTCCAAGCGAAGTTACCGCTTCCTGTAAGTGTTTCATAGAGGGTTCCTTTCTCTATTGCTTTGATTGCGTTGCTTTCTCTATTGCTTTGTCCGTCTCATCTTTTCCAAATGAATCAACAGCACATTGATGTCCGCCGGAGATACGCCGGAAATCCGGGAAGCCTGTCCTACGGAAAGGGGTTTGATCTGGGACAGCTTCTGGCGAGCCTCGATTCGAAGTCCCTCCAAGGCCATGTAATCCAGATCGGGACTTAGCTTTTTCGTCTCCAACCGTTTGAATTTCTCAATTTGCTGATATTGCTTCGCGATATATCCTTCGTACTTGATCTGCACCTCCACCCGTGTCACAGAGTGGCGGGATAACCGAGGACGCTCGTCGTCGATTGCCGCCAGCATCTCGTAGGTGATCTCCGGACGCTTCAAAAGCTCTGCCAGCGTAATCTTATTTTGCAGCGGCGCGCTTCCTACAGATGCGAGAAAATCATTGATCTGCGAAGGCGTCACTTCCTTTTGAGACAGCCGCTGAATTTCCTGTTCCGCGTCCGCCTTGATCTTTTGATACCTCTCATAGCGCTCCCGACTGACCAGACCGATTTCATAAGCGCGCTCCGTCAGCCGCAGATCCGCATTATCCTGGCGCAGCACCAGCCGATATTCCGCCCGAGACGTCATAATGCGGTACGGCTCGTTGGTTCCCTTAGTTACCAGATCGTCGATCAAAACGCCGATATAGGCTTCGCTTCTGTCGAGAATGAACGGTTCTCTGCCCTGAATCCAAAGCGCCGCATTGATTCCGGCAATCAGCCCCTGAGCGGCGGCTTCCTCATAACCGGAACTGCCGTTGAACTGACCGGCACAGAACAGGCCGGCGATCGTCTTGTGCTGAAGGGATGTCAACAGTTCCTGGGGGTCGATACAGTCGTATTCAATGGCATAGGCCGGACGGACGATTTCCAGATGCTCCAACCCGGGAATGGTCTTGTAGAACTGCTGCTGCACGTCCTCGGGAAGACTGGAGGACATTCCCTGAATGTACATTTCATCTGTGGAAGCACCCTCCGGCTCAATGAACAGCTGATGACGCTCTTTATCGGAAAACCGGTTTACCTTATCTTCGATGGAAGGGCAGTATCTGGGGCCTACGCCCTCAATCTGACCGCCAAACAGCGCGGAGCGGTGAAAGTTGTTGCGAATCACCGTGTGGGTTTCCTCGTTGGTATAGGTCAGCCAGCAGGAAACCTGCTCCTTTTCCAGCGTTTCATTCATAAAGGAAAACGGCACGATGGTTTCGTCCCCCTTTTGCTCGATCATTTTGGAATAGTCCAAGCTCTTCCCCAACGCCCGGGCAGGGGTTCCCGTCTTGAAACGACGCAGCTTCAATCCTTTTTCTTTCAGGCGCTCCGCCAGTTCCATGGAAGGCGCCAAGCCGTTGGGACCGCTGTCAAAAGCGGCCTCGCCGATGAAAATTTTTCCCCGCAGAAACGTACCGGTACACAAAATGACCGCCTTGGACAGGTATTGCGCCCCGGTTTTCATCTTCACGCCCTTTACAGCCCCGTCCTCCACGATGATGTCCACCGCTTCGCCCTGCTTCAAATCCAAGTTAGGTTGATTTTCGATGGTCTTTTTCATTTCCAAATGGTACTGTTCTTTATCCGCCTGCGCCCGCAGAGAATGAACCGCCGGCCCCTTGGCCGTGTTTAGCATCTTGCTCTGCAAAAAGGTCTTATCGATATTGATTCCCATCTCGCCGCCCAACGCGTCGATTTCCCGCACCAGATGTCCCTTGCCGCTTCCGCCGATGGAGGGATTGCAGGGCATCATGGCCACAGCCTCCAAATTGATAGAAAGCATCAGCGTTTTTTGTCCCATTCTGGCAGAAGCCAAAGCCGCTTCGCAGCCCGCATGTCCCGCACCGATGACGATAATATCGTACTCTCCCATAGTAAAGTAATTCATAGCATGTTCCTTTATTTTCCCAGGCAAAACCGGGCAAACACCTCTTCGATGATGGTACCGCTGACGGTCTCGCCGATAATTTCACCCAGCGCCTCAAAGCACTGACGGACATTGACTTCCAGAAAGTCCAACGCTTCGCCGCGACGGCACATGGACAGCGCCATCTGTATTTCTTCCTTTGCCTGTTTCATCAGATCCGCATGGCGCACATTGGTGATAAGAAGCCGGTTTTCCTGGGTTACCTGCCCCTCGAAAACCATATCATAAATCAGATCTTCTACCTCTTTTACGCCTTCGCCGCTTTCCATGGAGGTGAGAATCACCCTGCTTTCGGGCATCCACTGCTTGATCTGCGACTCCGTCACTATCTGAGTTAAATCCGCTTTGTTTATCAGAATCAGAGTTTTTTTGTTCCGAACACCATCGGCAATCTCCCTGTCCTCCCGGCTGATTTCCCGACTCCCATCCAGAACGAAAATCACTAAATCCGCCTGATTCAGAGCCTCTCTGCTCTTTTCGATCCCAATTTTTTCGATGATATCTTCGGTGCTTCGAATTCCCGCCGTATCGATGAGCTTTACCGGAATTCCCCGCAGGCTCATGGATTCTTCAATGATATCTCGGGTCGTTCCCGGAATATCGGTGACGATGGCTCGGGATTCTCTCAAAAATCGATTCATCAGCGACGATTTTCCCACGTTGGGTTTCCCGATGATTGCCACCGACAATCCCTCCCGCAGCAAACGTCCCGTTCGGGCGGTACTCAAAAGCTTGTCCACGTCGTCTTCAATCGCCTGCAGCTGACTTTCCAGCGTTCCATAGGTAATTTCCTCGATATCCTCGTCGGGATAATCCAAATTCACGGTGATGTTCACTAAAACGTCCATCAGTTTGGCGCGAATTTCCTTGATTTCTCTGGAAATGGAACCTTCCATCTGACCCATGGCAACATCGAAGCTGCGGTCGGTTTTGGCGCGAATCAGGTCGATGACTGCCTCCGCCTGAGACAGGTCGATTCGCCCATTGAGAAACGCCCGCTTGGTAAATTCCCCCGGCTCCGCCATGCGCGCACCCCATTGAAGCGTAAGAGCCAGCGTCTTTCTGAGAGCCACAATACTTCCGTGGCAGTTAATCTCCGCCACATCCTCCGTAGTATAGGTGTGAGGACCTTTCATATAAACCGCCAACACCTCATCCACTACGCTGCCATCCTGCGGATCGATGATCTTTCCATAGGTCATTTTTCGATTTTCTATGGGTCTTTGCCGCATGGGAACAAAGATGCGTTCCAACACATTTTTGGCCTTAGGTCCGCTGATGCGGACGATGCCGATGCCGCCTTCTCCCCAGGCTGTCGCTACCGCAGAAATGGTATCTTCCATGGCGTTTCCTTTCTCACACTTCTCCCGCTCATAAGCGTATTGCTGCGCAATCCTTATTGCACCTGCATATTTTTATATTATACCATATTGACTAAGCTCTGTCTGCGCCTTTGGCGCAATGTTGGATATGGTGCAATCGTTCCTTCCTTGCGGCAACGCCGCAGGTCAATAGTTGGAACTATTATATCACAACTATTTCCCTTCTGTCCTTCTTTTCTCCAACCACGATAGAAAAAGCAGATGAATTTCATCTGCTTTTCCATTCGTTCTTTTTTATTCTTTCCAATCCCTGATTTCCAATAGACCCTGAACTAAAATTCGAGCGCTGGTTTCCAGAATGATACGTCCCTTTTCCGCCGTAGCGCCGGAAGGATCGCCGCCAATACCAATAGGCTTTCCTTCTTTTGTTTTCCAGTCCTCCGACATCCATCCAATCGATGTGGTTCCATATGGCAAAAGTGCTTTATTTTGAACAAAGGAAGCAGGAATTCCAGCTTCTGCGGTATCTAATTTCACCAAACTTTCATCCACGGCCATAACCATGGAAGTTTCCATTTCACCGCCATGAAAATCCCAAATGTTTCCTTCCGAGACGGTAGCCTTTACATCAGGATGGGAAAAGGCGCCAGAGGAAAGAAAAAAGGGGTAAATTCCCAATTCACTCCGTAATTCTCTGCTGAGCACCTGAACGATAGGCGTATTTCCACCATGGCAAATCAGAAATGCTATCTTTTGAAAGCCGTGATGAGCCAAGCTGCTGCAAATGTCATAAAGCAAATGATAATATGTATCAGGACGAAAAGTGATGGAACCGC
This sequence comes from uncultured Clostridia bacterium, assembly GCA_947426455.1. Taxonomy (GTDB): domain Bacteria; phylum Bacillota; class Clostridia; order Peptostreptococcales; family Anaerovoracaceae; genus RGIG446. Next base: position 11,958 of record CANEEC010000001.1, read on the forward strand.
AGAAATTTTTATGTTCTGTGCTGAGTCCCACGGGAATCAGGGGAAAAACCAGCATGGGAAAATTTTCTTCCCCCGCTTGTTCCAACGCTTTTCCGATCTGTTCCACCATAGCTTCGGCAATGATATCATCCGTTCCTAAAGGCGCTTGATTTCCGTGTTGTTCCAAAGATCCCAGGGGAATGAGAACGATGGTGTTTTTCTTATCCAGCCGTTCCATTTCCAAACGGGTAAAATCCCTGTAATTCTTAAGCATAATCCGCAATTCCTCCCGTAAAATTGGTCGCTTTTAAACGCTCAAATAACCAATAGCCGGCAACATAATTCAGCGAAATTTTTATCAAATTAAAGGGAACCGTAGCCAACGCAAGGAATGTTGGCAAATCCTGAATCAAGGGATTGACGGAAGCTACGATGGCCACCACTTCATTCAAAGGCATTCCCATGGCCTTTGCATAGAGCGGCAGCGTAATGCACGCGTTTATAAAGCAGGAAAACGTAATGCGAATGGGAATGCTTGCCATCAAAGCGATAAACGCCGCCCTCTTCGTTTTTCCTAACTTATGATAAATCAAATAAACCGGTAAAATGAACAGCACAATTCCCAATAAATTAGCGAATTCTCCCACATACATGCTATTCGTTCCCACAGTAAACAGCTTAATCAGAATTTTAATGACTTCAACGCAGGCAGCAGAACCGGGACCTGCAGCAAACAAAGCAATAATCGTGGGGATATCGCTGAAGTCGACCTTGTAAAAGGGAGGCATCATCGGCAAGGAAAATTCCAAAGACATCAATACCCCCGCTACCGCAGATAACATAGCTGTAAGAACTAACTTTTTAGTAGACCATTTGTTTTTCATACATTTTTCTCCTTTCAATGAATGAATTTTACTAAATAAATTCCTCGGAAAGGTAGAACTGTATAAAAAAAATCGACGCAAAAAAGGGGCATCGATTACATACATAAAACTTTCTTTTCTTCTCTCATCCAGACTGTAACTGTCGGTTTTGGAATTTCACCAAATCAGCCGCCGAAACGGGTCGCGGACTATCACCGCCGGTAGGGAATTTCGCCCTGCCCCGAAGAACTTATTCTTTTTACCCTTTCACTATACAGCGCATATTATTTTCTGTCAATCACATATTTTTTCTTTTAACCAGATATTACATAATAATAAAAAAGAGATGAACTCGCTTGAAATTCATCTCTTTTTTTATGCTATCTCGTGGATTCGATGACCACTCTTCTGTAGGGTTCTTCACCCTCGCTTCTGGTTGTTACGCCATTTCTGTTTTGCAGTGCTGCATGGATGATTTTACGTTCATAGGGGTTCATCGGCTCCAGACGAACGCTTCTTCCCGTCTTGCGAACCTTATCGGCCAGACGATTAGCCAGCTGTTCCAGAGTACGTTCTCTCTTGGCTCTGTAATTTTCAGCGTCGATGACAACGCGGACGTAAGAATCATTGTCCTTGTTGGCAACCAGACTGCACAGGTATTGAATCGCATCCAGCGTTTGCCCTCTCTTACCGATGATGGTTCCGCTGTCCTTACCGTTGATATCGATGTAGACATTTTCAGCGTTGAACGACGCTTTGATATCCAGGTTCAACCCCATCTTTTCTGTAACCTCCTGCATAAACAGGTAAACGGGATGGTCGGTGGTCTCCTCCAAATCAGCGGGACGCTCTCTCAAAACCGGCTTTTCTTCCGCTGGAACAACTCTCGATTCTCTGTAATTTTTCTTTTCGCCGCGATGCTCTCTGCGTTCTCTGTAGCTGTTGGCTTCATGAGATTCGCTGTCTTCGCTTCTCTGCTCTTTCTTTGATTCTCTTCTGAAATCGTATTTATTTCTGGAAGAAACATTTTCAAATCTGCCGGGAATGGCTTCTTTTTTCAGCTCTTGCTTTGGTTCTTCTTTCTTTTCTTCCACTTCCGACTTCTTTTCTACTCTTACCTTCGCCAGTCTGGAACCGATTCCGAAAAATCCTTTCGACGGTTCTTCAAGAACGGTTACAGTCACCTGGTCTTCTGTCAGTTTTAAATCGATCAGGGCTAATTTTACAGCAGCTTCAACACTGTCGCCCCATTTTTCTGAATAGTCCATTCTCAACCTCTTTACTATTTCTTTGTCTTTTTATCGTTATTTCCTTTGCCGTTTTTCAGCTTGTCCTTATATCCTCTCAGCATGAAATTCTGGGCGATGGTAACCAAAGTACCGAAGAACCAATACATGGACAAACCTGCCGGGAACGATCTTCCCATCAGAAAAATCATAACGGGGAAAAAGTACTTCATGGAATTCATCATACCGGCGGACGACGGATCCATGGAAGCGGTCTGCGTTGAAAAGGAAAAATACTGGGTTAAACCAGCCGCAATGGGTAAAATCCAGCTGTCAGGCTGGCTTAAATCCGATACCCATAAAAAAGACTCATGTACTGCCATCACCATGCTTTCACTTGTCATGTACAGCATAGGGTTTCTCAATAAAGCGAACAGACCCATGATAATGGGTAACTGAATTACCATAGGTAAACAGCCGGACATGGGATTGTAATTCGCTTCTGCATACGCATCAGATAATTTCTGCTGCATCAATTCCGGATTTCTGGCATAGCGTTTTCTGATTTCCTGTATTTTCGGCTGAATTTCAGCCATAGCAGCGGAAGTACGCATCTGCTTTGCATACAGGGGGATCATGCAGACTCTGGCAATAATCGTAAAAATAATCAAGGAAATACCGTAATTATTTACTACGTGATAAATACCGGTCAACAGCAATCCCAGGGGTTTTGCAATAATTCCCACTCTTAATTTTACCTCCGTTTACTTCAAAGGATCGTAATAATCACCGTGGTAAAACGGATGACAACGCAAAATCCTTTTAATTCCAAGATAACTTCCCTTAAATGCTCCATACTTTTCAACCGACTGGATGAAATATGAAGAACAGGTGGGATAGAACCGGCAACGTGCCGGAAACAGCGGTGAAATGAATTTTTGATACCCTCGAACCATGAGGATCAACAGCTTTTTTAACATGTCACCTTACCGTTTTGCTTTGGGGATTTGGATAAAATCCCACATCGTTTCAGTGCGGCTTCAATTGATTTTTTCACATCCGCGCATTTCAGATTACAAATTGTGGTACGAGCGATGAAAATCATATCGTACCCTGCCGGAATCTGATCTTTTAAATTCCGGTAGCTTTCTTTCATCAGCCTTCTGGCTCTGTTTCGAACCACGCTGTTTCCCACTTTTTTGCTGGCTAAAAAAGCTGTTCGACTATAATCCAGGCCATTTTTTCTGTAAAATACGACCACGCATCTGTCGCCCACGGACTTTCCCCGCTTGTAAATCGAAGAAAAATCCTTCTGATTGCGCAAAACATTGGGTTTCAGCATAAAAGTTCATCCTTTTGTTTTCTGCCTGTAAAAGCCTCTCTTAAACAAAAAGACCACATAAGCGGCCTCTATGCTGTAAGGGACTTTCTACCTCTTGCTCTTCTTCTCTTCAGTACATTTCTTCCGTTTTTCGTAGCCATTCTCTTACGGAATCCATGTTCTCTCTTTCTCTGTCTTACCTTAGGCTGGTATGTCATCTTCATCTCTATACACCTCCTTACCTCATAGAGTTTCGTGAACAACCAAAAGTTGTCCAAACATAATCGCTTGTAGATTATACCCTTTAAAGCGTCTTATGTCAAGCATTTTTCAATGGTTTTCAGCAGATGCACCTGTCCGTTTTTCACTTCAAAAATATTTCCTTCGTCTAAATGGGATAACAGGGTTTCGCTCATCTCCGTAGTGGTGATAAAAATCTGAATATCCTGAAGGCGATTCAGCAAAAACGTCTGCCGATTCACATCCAATTCCGACAATACGTCGTCCAAAAGGAGGATCGCATCCTCTCCTGTCTCCTCCTTGATCAGGTAAATTTCAGCTAATTTCAACGATAAAGCCGCTGTACGCTGCTGTCCCTGCGAACCGAAATGCCGGATATCCACTCCGTTCACCTGAATTTTCAAATCGTCCTTGTGAGGACCGGATTCCGTATTTCCCTTGGAGCAATCCCGAAAAGCGCCGTTTTTTAACCGCTCCAAAAATTGATTTTTCTGATTCGAAAGCTCCTGTTTCAAAGGAACGTTGCTCTCGTAGGAAACCGCCAGAGATTCCTTTCCGTCGGTGATCTTTTGGTGAATTTCCCTGGAAATGCGGTTCAGCTTTTCCACGAAGGCCGCTCGATCCAGAATGATTCGCGAACCGTAATCCGCCAGTTCCTCATCGTATACGGACATCAAATGAGGGTCGGAAACGCCGTTCTTCAAAAGCAAATTTCGATTTTGAAGAACTTTTTTGTAACGACCCAAATTCCGATAGTACACAGGACGAATCTGGCACAACTCCCGATCCATGAACTTTCGCCGTTTTTCCGGTTCTTCCTTAACGATTTTCAAATCTTCGGGAGAAAACACTACGGCGTAAACCTGCTCCAAAAGATCACTGGTTTTCGGCGCGCGAACGCCGTCGATTTTGATCAGCTTTCCCTCTTTTTTATAGTTGATCTCGATCTCCACATCCCGATCATCCTTCACGGATATCGTTTTAGCGCGACAAAAATCATAACCAAAGCCGATCATTTCACTATCTCGACCGGTACGAAAGGATTTTCCCAGACTCATGACGTAGATTCCCTCTAACAGGTTCGTCTTTCCCTGGGCATTGTTTCCCGTAATCACATTCAGTTTTCTGTGAAGCTGCAAATCCAATTTCTCATAGTTTCGGAACTGCAGCAAACTGATTTGCCTGATATACATAGTTTAATTGGAAATTCTAACAGGCAGTACTAAATATTCGAAGGCGTCGCCTTCTACCGGTTTGATCATACAGGGACTGACGCTGGAATTGAACTCCATGTGGATTTCATCATCGTCGATGACCTTCATAACATCCAAAAGGTACTTGGAATTGAAACCGATCTCCAGATTCTGCCCTTCTCTTGCAATGGAGATTTCCTCTTTTACATTTCCTTCTTCGGAGCGGGAGGTCACCGTCATGGAAGTTTCGTCGATGGCCATGCGAATCAGATTGTTTCTTCCGTCTCTGGCAAGCAGAGATGCCCGCTCGATGCTCTCCAAAAATTCGCTTCTGGAAACTCTGACTCTGGTCTGATGCTCTTTGGGAATGACGTTTTTAAAATCGATAAACTGTCCCTCCAGCATGCGAACTACGATTTTTGTATCGCCGGTGAGGAACATGGCTTTTTTCTGATCTAATACAATGTCCATATTGGGTTCGTCACCGGAATCCATAATGACCTTATTGACCTCGTTTAAGATTCTGGCAGCGATGATCATCTTCTGGGCGCTGTCGCCCTGGATATGTTCTCTGGTGATGGCCAGCCGATATCCGTCCAGCGCCACCATCTGCACCAGGTCTGACGAAATATCGATCAGTACGCCCAAAATGATTCCCTTGGATTCGTCCACACTGGCGGCAAAGGAAGTTCTGCGCACCATATCCTTAAACAACTCCTTTTCCAGGCGGATAGAGTTGGTTTCGTCCACGTCGCCGGTATTGGGAAACTCGTCGGCAGGCTGGCAGACGATAGTGAATTCAGAATTCATGCAGCGCACAACCGCCGTATTGTTTTCTTTTTCTTCGATCTCCACCATACCGGAGGGGAGCTTTCGAATAATGTCGCTGAACAATTTAGCGGAGATGACAAGAGAACCCGCTTCTGCTACTTGTACGTCAATTTTCGTTTCAATGGATAATTCCAGGTCAGATGCGGTCAGCGTCAGCTGGCCGTTTTCCGCTTCTAAGAGAATTCCCTTTAAAATGGGAATGGTGGTTCTGTTGGTAATAGCTTTGGATACCACATTGAGAGCTTTCGCTAATGTCTGTTGTGGGCATGTGAATTTCATGAGGCGGCCTCCTTATTTTTATTTTTTTGCAGTAGCAGTAGTAGTAGTGCCTGTGAATATGTGGATAACTTCTGTGGACAAGTAATTCAAAGGATTTTATTCAGGCAAAACCCTGTGGAAAACTTGTTTTTTCTGTGTAAAACCCCTGTGGATAAAGGGGTTACTCCTGCATCTCCGATTTCAGAGAATGGATCGTCTGTTGAAGCTCCGAATTCGGTTCTTTTTCCAGATCTTTGGAAATCTTTTCGCAGGCGTGTAAAACGGTGGTGTGATCCCGACCCCCGAACAGCTCGCCGATTTTAGGAAGGGACAGTCCTGTCATTTCACGGCACAGATACATGGCGATTTGTCTGGGATAGGCGATGTTTCTGGAACGTTTGGAAGAATCGAAATCCGTTATTTTCACGTTGAAGCGTTTGGCCACCGTCCGTTTGATTTCTTCCGGCGTTACGTCTTTCTGTTTGGAAGAGAAGACGTCCTGCAGTACCTGCTGCGCCATTTCTTTGGTGATTTTCTGATTGGTCAAATTGGCGTAGGCGATGATGCGGTTCAGCGCGCCTTCCAGCTCTCGAATATTGGAAGGAATATTCTGCGCAATGGTGTGGATGGCCTCCATGGCCATATCGGAGAGATAGATATCTTCAATTTCCGCTTTTTTCGTCAGAATCGCCACTCTCGTTTCGTAGTCCGGTTCTTCGATTTTGGCAACCATGCCCATGCCGAACCGGGAGGTGAGTCGCTGCTCCAAACCCTTCAGCTGTGAAGGGGGTTTGTCGCTGGTGAAGATGATCTGCTTGTTGGCCATGTGCAGATCGTTGAAGGTATAGAACAGTTCCTCCTGGGTACTGTCTTTTCCTTCGATAAACTGGATATCGTCCAGCATAAATACGTCAATGCTTCTGTATTTATTCTTAAATTCCATTTGACGGTTTTCACGGATAGCTCGAATCAGTTCGTTGGTAAACATTTCTGAGGACACGTAGAGAACTTTCAGTTTGGGAAAATTCTTGCGAATGGCGTGACCGATGGCGTGCATCAGATGGGTTTTTCCCAGTCCGGCGTCTCCGTATAAAAACAGCGGATTGTGAGCTTTGGAAGGGTTGTTGGCCACGGCCAGAGAAACCGCGTGGGCGAATTCGTTGTTTTTACCTACTACGAAGGTGCTGAATATGTACTTGGGATTGAGATTCAATTCATCAGTATAGGGAGTGTAATTGGCTTCTTCCTGGATGCCGTCCATTTCGTCCGCCAGCATGACCGTGATTTTGTAAGGCTCTCCTAAAATTTCCGCCACGCTGTTTTCCAGGGTTTGCTTGTATCGATTCTCCAGAATGGATTTTCCCATATCCACTTCCGTGGAGAGAAATAAAATTTTATTTTCTCTGTCGATATTGATTACCTTGACTGGCGCAATCCAGGCCTGATAGGCCGCGCTGATCATGGTGCTTTCCAGATGACTTTGGATGGAATTCCAAATTTTTTCCAGATCTTTCTTTCTCATGTATGTCTTCCTTTAGTAGTTATGGAAATAAATAGTAAAAACCATTGCGTAAGGCAATCCCTTTGCAACGTACTTATCATAACAAAAAAAGTTATCCACAGGCAAGTCCGATCTTGCAAATAAGGAAAATCTGCGATGAAGGAATTCCTTGTTTTTTCAATAATAACTTGTGTTAGAATTCAAAAAAAACTGTGGATAACCATAGATGTTGTGGATAAAAAAATTTTATACCCAAGGAAATAAAAAATGGAAAGAGTAAAAAATGAACGAAAAGAAAAAAATGACGAAAAATATTTCTGTTTTCTTTCGGAGGAAAACACGGGAAAAGCAGCGCAGGGAGAAAATCGTCAGAAAAATGACGTTGACCGAAATAAAATCCGTTGAAGAAGAAAAAGAAAAGAGTGGTGAAATTTCCCTGCAATTCAGAAGGATATATATCAATATGTTTTTACGGAAAATAAAAGGGAAAAACGCCGATTTAAAACAGATAAAAACGAAAAATAATAATTTTAATCATTTGAATAAAATTCCTTTCAAAAACCCGAAATTTAGTGTAAAATAGACTTTGTATCGGCAGATTCCTTTTTTGAATGAAACCGAGGATTTTTTATCTGATATTTTCTGAGAAAACAGAAAAATGATCGATATATAATGTAAGTAACGATATGGAGGAAACTATGGCATTTGAAGAAATCAAGCAGCAACAAGAGTACAATGCCGAGCAAATTCAGGTGTTAGAGGGTTTGGAACCCGTCAGAAAACGCCCCGGCATGTACATTGGAACCACAGGTCCCAGAGGTCTGCATCATCTGGTTTACGAAATCGTAGATAACAGTATCGATGAAGCCCTGGCCGGATTTTGCAAATCTATCAATGTGACCATTCACAAGGATAATTCCATTACCGTAGAGGACGATGGACGAGGAATGCCTGTGGATCTTCATCCCAAAATGAAGCGTCCGGCGGTGGAAGTCATTCACACCGTACTTCATGCCGGCGGTAAATTCGGCGGCGGCGGATACAAAGTATCCGGCGGTTTGCATGGCGTAGGCGCTTCGGTTGTCAACGCCCTGTCCGAATCCATGGAAGTGGAGATCAAGAGAAACGGAACTATCTATAAACAGACATATTCCAAGGGAAAGGTGACAAGCGACCTGACCGTCGTGGGAGAATGCGGAAAGAAAACCGGCTCCAGAACCACGTTCAAGGCCGATCCGGACATCTTTGAAGAAATCGAATACAGTTACGACACTCTGGAACATCGTCTGAGAGAAATGGCCTTCCTGAACAAGGGCATCAAAATCACCCTGAAGGACGAGCGGGAAGGAAAGAAAAAGTCCGAGGTGTTCCATTACGAAGGCGGTATCCGTGAATTTGTAAAGCATCAGAATAAAAACAAGGAAGCCATTCATCCCGATATCATCTATTTCGAAGCGCAGCGCGACACCTACGAGGTGGAAATCGCCATGCAGTACACCGACCGGTATAACGAGATGATTCTTTCCTATGCCAATAATATCAACACCACCGAGGGCGGTACTCACATGGTGGGTTTTAAGTCGGCTCTCACCAGAGTGTTCAACGATTACGCCAGAAAGAATAAATTCATCAAGGAAAACGAAGAAGGTCTGGCCGGCGAAGATGTTCGGGAAGGCCTGACGGCCATTATTTCCGTCAAACTCACTGAGCCGCAGTTTGAAGGACAGACCAAGACGAAGCTGGGCAACAGCGAGATTCGCGGTTTCGTGGAGACCGTCACCAATGAAAACCTCACCGCTTTTCTGGAGGAAAATCCGCAGCAGTCCAAGGCCATCATCGATAAGTGCCTGAAGGCTGCCAGAGCCAGAGAAGCCGCCAGAAAGGCCAGAGAACTGACCAGACGAAAGAGCGCTTTGGAGGGCATTTCCCTTCCCGGCAAGCTGGCCGATTGTTCCGAAAAAGATCCCAAGCTGTCGGAGATCTTCCTGGTGGAGGGAGATTCCGCGGGAGGCTCCGCAAAACAGGGTCGGGACAGAATCCGTCAGGCGGTGCTGCCGCTGCGCGGTAAGATCCTCAACGTGGAAAAGGCGCGGCTGGACAGAATTTTAAACTCCGATGAAATCAAAAACATGATTACCGCTTTCGGCTGCGGCATCGGAAACGATTTCAACATTGAAAAACTGCGCTACCACAAGATCATCATCATGACCGATGCCGATGTGGACGGCGCCCATATCCGTACATTGCTTTTGACGTTCTTCTACAGGTACATGACGCCGCTGATCGAAAACGGCCACGTTTACGCCGCACAGCCGCCGCTGTTCCAGGTAAAGAAAAACAAGGACGTCTACTACACCTATTCCGAGCGGGAGCAGGAAAAGCTCATGGCGACGTTAGCTGAAAAGCCCGGAAAGGCCACCATTCAGAGATACAAGGGTCTGGGAGAAATGGACTTCCACCAGCTGTGGGAGACCACCATGGATTTCAATAACCGCACGCTGATTCAGATTACTTTGGACGACGCTACGGCGGCTGACGAAATCTTCACCACGCTGATGGGTGATAAGGTTCCGCCCAGAAAGAAATTTATCGAGGACAACGCCCAGTACGCTACGCTGGACATTTAATGCAGGAGGAACAATCACATGGAAAACTTTTTAGAGGATCGAAGCAAGCTGATACAGCATGAGATCCACGATGAAATGAAAAACTCCTACATTGACTACGCCATGAGCGTCATCGTAGGACGTGCCCTGCCGGACGTCAGAGACGGTCTGAAGCCGGTGCACAGAAGAATTTTATACGGTATGAGCGGTCTGGGAGTAACGCCGGACAAGCCTCATAAAAAATCCGCCCGTATCGTGGGTGAAGTCATGGGTAAATATCACCCCCACGGCGACAGCTCTATCTACGACGCTATGGTTCGTATGGCGCAGGATTTCTCCATTCGCTACATGCTGGTGGACGGCCACGGCAACTTCGGTTCCGTGGACGGCGACGGCGCTGCGGCCATGCGTTACACCGAGGCCAGAATGACGCCCTTCGCTTTGGAAATGCTGCGGGATATCGATAAAGAAACCGTGGATTTCATGCCCAACTTCGACGGCGAAGAAGAAGAACCGAAGGTGTTGCCGGCGCGGTTTCCACAGCTCCTGGTCAACGGCTCCAACGGAATCGCCGTCGGTATGGCAACCTCCATTCCGCCCCACAATCTGGGCGAGGTCATCGACGCGGCGGTAAAGCTCATCGACGATGAAGAAGCTACGGTGGAAGATCTGATCAAAATCGTCAAAGGACCGGACTTCCCCACCGGCGCCACCATCATGGGAAAGAACGCCATTCGGGAAGCTTACCGGACGGGACAGGGAAAGATCTTAGTCAGATCCAAGGCCGAAATCGAAGAAACCAACCGGGGCCGTCAGCAGATCGTGGTTACGGAAATTCCGTATCAGGTAAATAAGGCGCGGCTCATCGAAAAGATTGCCGAGCTGGTAAAAGAAAAGAGACTGGAAGGAATTTCTGACATTCGCGACGAATCCAACCGTCAGGGTATGAGAATCGTCATCGAGTTGAAGCGGGACGCCAATGCGCAGATCATTTTAAACCGTCTGTACAAGCACACCCAGATGCAGGAGAGCTTTTCCATCATCATGATCGCCCTGGTGGACGGCCGTCCCAAGGTGCTGAGCCTGTACGAGGTTTTGGACGAATATCTGAAGCATCAAAAGGATGTTGTCACCAGAAGAACGCAATACGATTTGAAGAAGGCCGAAGCCAGAGCCCACATTTTAGAGGGTTTGCGCATTGCCATCGACAACATCGACGAAGTGATTCGCATTATCCGTGCCAGCTACAATGACGCCAAGCAGCGTTTGATGGACACCTTTGGGTTGTCCGAGCTTCAGGCGCAGTCCATTCTGGAAATGCAGCTTCGTCGCTTGCAGGGTCTGGAACGGGAAAAAATCGAAGAGGAATATCAGGAGCTGTTGAAGAAAATCGCTTATTACAAGCAGCTTTTGGCCGATGAAAAGATGCTGATGGGCGTCATCAAAGACGAACTTTTGGAGATCAAAAGAAAGTACGGCGACAAGCGCCGCACCAAGATCGTTGCGGATGCAGAGGAACTGGACGAAGAAGATCTGATCGCCGAAGAACAGGTGGCCATCACTCTGACTCATCTGGGTTATCTGAAGCGGGTTCCCGCCGATACCTACAAGGCGCAGAAGCGCGGCGGCAAGGGAATTACCGGATTGACCACCAGAGAAAACGACTTCGTGAAGAACATGATTATCACTTCTACTCACGATTATCTGATGTTCTTCACCAATCTGGGCAAGGCGTACCGGATCAAGGCCTACGAAATTCCCGAAGCCCACAGAACGGCCAAGGGAATGCCGGCGGTGAACTTCCTGAACCTGATGCAGCGTGAGCGCATTACGGCCGTCATGCCGGTGAAGGACTTCGAATCTGAAAAATACCTGATCGCTGTGACCAAACAAGGCGTCATCAAGAAGGTGGATATGGCGCAGTTCGACACCAGCCGCAAGGCCGGTTTGATTGCCATCAACCTGAAGGACGGCGACGAATTGATCGGCATTAAGGAAACCACCGGTACCTCCAACGTGATCATCGTAACGAAGCACGGCAAGTGCATTTGTTTCAGCGAAAACGATGTGAGACCCATGGGTCGTCTGGCCGGCGGCGTGAGAGCCATCACTTTGGAAAAGGACGACGAAGTGGTTGCTATGGAGTTGGCGGAAAAACAAGAAGAACTTCTGGTGGTAACTCAGGCGGGCTACGGCAAGAGGACGCCGGTGAAGGACTATAAAATTCAGGCCAGAGGCGGCAAGGGACTGCTGACCTACGACAAGGGGAAGTTCGATAAGACCGGTTATCTCATCGGCGCTATGGTGGTCAGTGATCAGGATGAAGTGCTTTTGATCAATTCCGACGGCATCATCATTCGCGTAAAGGCCAGCGGCATTTCCCGACTGGGCCGCGCTACTCAGGGCGTAAAGATCATGCGGGTAGATGAGGAAGCCAATATCATCGCCATGGCAAAGGTGATCCGTGAGGACGACGAGGAAACCGAAGCGGACGACAACATGCAGATCTCCATGGAAACCAAGTAAAAACAGGGATTGGGTAAAAAAAGACAGAAGAAACGGTAACGAATGTGAACGGCCCGCGTTTTGCGGCCCGAATTCAGGGAATAATACAAGGAGGAGAGGATTATGTCTTTACAGATCGGGCGGAAATTTAACGAAGCGGATCAACTCTGGGAGGTCATCCTAAAGGGCGAGGTCGACATCAGTAACGCCGCTCAGCTGAAAAGTGAGCTGCAGGCCATGCTAAAAGAAAAAATGGCGTCTGTGACCATGGACATCAAAGATCTTTCCTATATTGACAGCACAGGTCTGGGCGTGATCATAGGCACATATAAACGCATGGAAGAACGGGGCGTTTCCATGAAGATGAAAAACCCTGTGAAAAATGTGGAGAAGCTGCTGAAAATTACAAATCTGGATCGCATTTTCCTATAGACTGAGAGGAAAAGAGGTTAGAGCATGGCAGATGTATTGAAATTTTGTATTCCCGGAAAACCGGAGTACGTAAGCACTGTGCGGATGTTGATTTCTTCCCTGGCAAATGTGGCCGGCTTCGATGTGGAAGCCATCGAGGACATGAAGGTAGCCGTTTCCGAAGCCTGTACCAACGTGGTATGTCACGGCGTAACCGATGCAAGAACCTATGAAGTCTCCTGTGAAATCAATGATGACCGGATTTGCATTATCGTAAAGGATCAGGGGGAGGGCTGCGATATGGAACAGTATCGTCATCCCGACCTGAACTGTCCGAAGGAGGGCGGATTGGGTCTGTTCATCATCCGGACGCTGATGGATGAAGTGGATATCTCTTCCGAGCTGGGAAAAGGAACCCGGATACAGATGGTAAAGTATTACCGGAAGTGATGAAGGAGAGATGACATGTCCCTGGATGAAAAAAATATAAAAGCAAGCTTGGAAGAATACAGCCGGACAAGGGATGTGGCGCTGAGAAATGAAATCGTGGAATACTATCTGTACGTGGTAGATATCCTGGTCAGGAAATATCTGAACCGCGGCATAGAATACGAGGATCTGTATCAGGTGGGCTGCATGGCGCTGATCATGGCGGTGGATCGGTTCGACCCTTCTAAGGGTTTCGAGTTTACCAGCTTTGCTACCCCCACTATCATTGGGGAGATCAAGCGGTATTTCCGCGACAAGGGATGGGCGGTGAAGGTACCCCGCCGTCTGAAGGAAATTTCGGCGCAGATTCCGAAAATCCGAGAGGAAATCGAACAGAAGACCGGCAAGGCTCCTTCAGTGGCACAGATTGCAGAAATCTTAGGAGTGGACGAAGAACTGGTATTGGAAGCCATGGAAAGCGGCCATTCCTATGGAACCTACTCCCTGTCCCAACCCTTCGAGGAAGGCGGCGAGGAAGGAGATTCTTCGGCATTTGCAAAGTACCTTGGCCGCAGAGAAGAAGGGTATGAGAATTTTGAAATCGGCGACTTGATCCGCAGCGTTTACGACGAACTGTCGGAAAAAGAAAAAGAAATTTTTCGTCTGCGGTTTTTAGAGAATAAAACCCAGCAGGAGATTGCCGATGTAAAGGGAACGTCCCAGATGACCGTGTCCCGCATTGAAAAAAAGCTGAAGGAAAAATTTAAGACAGCCTATCTGTCTTAGCACAGCATAAAATTGCCGCTGACGCTGCGGCAGGAAACGGTGGTGAATATAAATGAAACGAGTCTTTTCCGGCGTACAGCCCACAGGAAACATACATATTGGAAATTATCTGGGAGCGCTGAAACAGTTTGTTCAGCTTCAGGAGGAAAATGATGCTATCTACTGCATCGTGGATTTACATTCCATTACGGTTCCTCAGGATCCCAAGATGCTCCGGCAGCACATCCTGGATGTGGCGGCGCTGTATTTGGCGGTGGGATTGGATCCGAAAAAGTCCATCATTTTCGTTCAGTCCGACGTTTCGGGCCACGCGGAGCTTTCCTGGATTTTAACCTGTAATTCCTACACCGGAGAGCTGTCCCGTATGACCCAGTTTAAACAGAAGAGCAAGGGGAAGGAATCTGCGCCTGCCGGCCTGTTCACCTATCCGGTGCTGATGGCGGCGGACATTTTGCTTTACGATACGGATATCGTTCCCGTGGGCAACGATCAAAAGCAGCATATCGAATTGACCAGAGACATCGCCCTGCGGGTGAACAACAAGTACGGCGAAACCTTCGTAGTTCCCGAGGGTCAATTTGTAAAGAGCGGCGCCCGAATCATGGCGCTGGACGATCCCCATAATAAAATGTCCAAGTCTGCGGAAAATCCCCACAGCCGAATTTCCCTGCTGGACGAACCCTCTAAAATTAAAAAGTCTATCATGAAGGCCACCACCGATTCGGAGGGCGTCATTCGCTTCGATGCGGAAAACAAGCCGGGAGTTTCCAATCTGCTGTCCATCTACAGTGCCTTTTCCGGAACGTCCATCGAAGAACTGGAACGCCAGTATGAGGGACAGGGTTACGGCGCATTAAAAAAGGACTTGGTGGAGATCACGGTGGACGCGCTGATGCCTATTCAGGAACGGTTCAGGGAGATCCGTGATTCTCAGGAACTTTTGGACATTTTAAAGGACGGCGGCGAGAGAGCCGGCGCCATTGCAGAAAAGACCATGAAGCGGGTAAAGGAACGCTTTGGATTGGGGTTGTAATGAGAATCATCGACATGCACTGCGATACCATGTGTCTGGGATGGAAACGACCGGAGGTCAGCTTTTACGACGGAGAGTTTTCCGTAACGCTGAAGTTTTTAAAGGAACATGAAAGCATGGTACAATTCTTTGCCATGTTTCTTCCCAGAGAGGATATGGAGACCATGGATCCCTATGATATTTTCAAGGGGATCTACGGCTATTATACAGAGCAGATGGAGCGGTACAGCCACATCATCCGCCCCGTGTATCAGGTCAGCGACATGGAAGAAAACAGAAGAAAGGGGCTTTTGTCCTCCCTTCTGACCGTGGAAGATGGCGTATTTGTGGATGGCGATATCCGCCGATTGCAGGAAGCTTACGATATGGGCGTCCGCTTGATTACGCTGATGTGGAATTACGAAAACTGCATGGGATATCCCTGCAAAGCCGATCCGACGCTGCACGCAAAGGGTCTGAAACCCTTTGGCATTCAGACGGTAGAGGAGATGAACCGCTTGGGAATGATCATCGACGTAGCGCACATGTCGGAGGGAGGCTTCTACGACGTGGCAAAGTACAGCAAAAAACCCTTTGTGGCTTCTCATTCCTGCGCTCGGGCGCTGTGCAATCACCAGCGTAATCTCACCGATGACCAGCTGAGGACTTTGGGAAACTGCGGCGGCGTAGTAGGTATCAACTTTGAACGCGCTTTCCTCAACGAGGATGGAACCTCCGCTACGTTTGACAGGATTATCGAACATCTCCTGTATATGAGAGACAAAGCCGGCAGGGAGGCCATCGCCTTTGGCTCTGATCTGGACGGCATTGAAGATAATGGCGAACTGATAAATTACAGCGGTTTTCCCCTCTTATTGGAGCGTATGGAACGCGCTTTCACCGACGATGAGATCGATGAAATCGCTTCGAAAAACGTTCTGCGGGTCATGAAAGAAGTCATCGGATAATACATAGCAAACAAACGAAGCTCGGACGACAAAATGTCCGAGCTTTTTTACGTGGTATTGTCATAACTTCCCTGATTTCGATTAGATATATATGGAGAAAGATATGCCCCGCAGAAAGCGCGGGGTTAACAAGGTGAAATATAGGGGGGAATGAGTATGATGAATTACATTTGGGTGGGACTGGTGGTGATTTCCGTCGTCTGCGGCGCGCTCACCGGAACCATCTCCGACGTGCTGGACAGCGTTTTCGCCTTTGCGGGAACAGCGGTGGAAATCGCCTTCGGGCTCATCGGCGTCATGGCGTTTTTCTGCGGATTGATGAACGTGATGGAAAAGGCGGGACTGTGTGAAAAGCTGGGACGGCTGATCTCTCCGCTGATGCGGAAGCTGTTTCCGGAGATTCCGCCGGATCATCCCGCAAACTCCGCTATGGCGCTGTACTTTGCGGCTAACATCTTAGGCATCGGAAACGCCGCAACGCCCTTCGGTCTAAAGGCCATGGCGGAATTGCAGAAGCTCAATCCCACCAAGGACATTGCCACCAATGCTCAGTGCATGCTGATGGCCATTTCCACTACTTCCATTACGCTGATTCCGGTCACCGTGATGGCGCTGCGCTCGGCGGTTCAGGTAGAGGGCGCCGCTGAAATCATCGCGCCGGTGATCATTGCCACCACCGTTTCTACGGTAACCGGCGTCGTCTGCACGTTGATTTTCCAGAATATGAAGCGCTGGAAGTGGGAGAACGTCATCGAAGAAGAAATGGCGGCCGATACGCTGCAGCTGAACGAAAATTACGAGGGAACGAACCCCATCGTCCTGCCGGAAAAGGTTGAAAAGACCGAAAAGGCCGAAGAACAAAAGGATGATGCAGCGAAACAGCAATAAGGAGGAAAGTGAGATGACAGCAATTTTAGAAACCATTTCCGTTTGGGCCATTCCCCTTCTGATCGCCTTTGTGGCGCTGTATGCGCTCTACAAAAAAGTACCGGTGTATTCCACCTTTACCGAGGGAGCGAAGCAGGGGTTTCACACTTCCATTATGATCATTCCCTATCTGACTGCCATGCTGTGCAGCATCGGTATGTTTCGGGCTTCCGGCGCTATGGATTACGTTACACAGCTGTTAGCGCCCATCACCGAACTGATCGGCCTTCCGGCGGAGGTTTTGCCCATGGGAATTATGCGCTCTTTCTCCGGCGGAGCTGCCGAAGGGTTGATGGCCGATCTGCTGGCCACCCACGGTACCCAGTCGCAAATCGGCCGCATCGCTTCGGTGGCGCTGGGTTCTACGGAAACCACCTTTTACGTCATCGCGGTCTACTTCGGCGCGGTGGGTTTATCCAAGACGAGACACTGTGTGGCCGCCGGTCTTTTGGGCGATCTGGCGTCTTTAGTGGCGGCGGCGGTGATCGTCAATCTCATGTGGTTTTAAGAGAGGGAGAACGAGCAGTGAATTTTCCTAAAATGTTGAAATTGGGGGATACTGTGGGGTTGATCTGCCCCAGCTCTCCGGTGACGACTCAGAGGGTGCAGGAATGTATCAAGGCTGTCACAGATTTGGGTTACAACGTCAAAGCGGCGGAAAATCTCACGGAAAATTACGGCGGCTACATGGCCGGTACCGCCCAGACTCGGGCACGATGGGTCAATGAAATGTTCGCCGACGACGAAGTGGACGCGATCTTCTGCGTCAGGGGAGGCGACGGTTCCAGCCGCATTATGGAATATCTGGACTACGATATGATTCGGCGCCATCCCAAGATTTTCGTGGGTTACAGCGATATTACCAACCTGCATCTGGCGCTGACTGCGCGCTGCGAGCTGGTGACCTTTCACGGCCCTATGGTGTCCTCCAATATGGTGGAACACTTCGACGACGAGACGAAAGCCTCTTTTTATTCCGTCATCAACGGCAGGGGAACGGTGGAATTTCAAAATCCGCGGGGTGAGGAAATTCAGGTGCTGCAGAGCGGCAAGGCCGAAGGCCGTCTCATCGGCGGCAATCTGTCGCTGCTTTCCGCAAGCGAGGGCACGCCGTATCAGGTGGATACGGAGGGGGCGATCCTCTTTATCGAAGAGGTTTGCGAGCCGGTGAGCAAAATCGAAAAGTGGGGATATCATCTGCGAAACGCCGGACTGTTGGAGAAATGCCGCGGTGTACTTTTGGGGCAGTTTACCCGAATCACCAACGATACGAAGCCACAGTTTGACGCATTGCAATGCTTTGCCGATATTTTGCAGGGACTGGACATTCCGGTGCTTTGCAACGTGCAGTCCGGCCACGGAAAACCCATGATGACGCTGCCCATGGGAACCATGTGCCGGATGGATGCAGAGGCCAGGCGCATTTCCTTCGTCATGCGGCCGTGATCCGCTTTTGATAAATGGTCTTTATGAACTCATGGTCAGGTTGTATTGGACAAAGGCGCGGCATTCAAGGTACAATAGAAAAGGTCAACGGAATTTTGTCGAAAAACGGCGAACCTTCCGAAGCGACAGAGAGGAACATAAATGAGCAGCTTTTGGATTTCGTTCAATGCGGTAGTACCCATGTTTTGCGCCATCTTCTTGGGAATGTACTTTAAGAAAAAGGGATATCTCAGCGAAGAGACTGTACAGCAGATGAATAAACTGACCTTTGTCTGCTTTACTCCGGCTCTGATTTTTAAAAATATCTACACTTCCGACGGCCTTTCCGCCATGCATCCAAAGCTGATGATTTATACGGCTGTGGCGATTTTTGCTGTCTTTTTTTGTGCCCTCGGGCTGGTGATGTTCGTGGAAAAAACGCCGCAGAAGCGGGGCGCTATGATTCAGGGCATCTTCCGCAGCAACTTCACCCTGTTCGGCGTTCCCATGGTGGTGAATCTGTTCGGGGAAGGAATGGGAAGCGTTCCCAGCCTTCTGGTATCCGTGGTCATTCCCATCTACAACGTGCTGGCGGTGATCGTGCTGGAGGTATTTCGCGGCGGCGGTTTACATCCGAAGAAAATTTTCTTAAACATTTTGAAAAATCCGTTTCTGGACGCTGCGGTTCTGGGAGTGATGTTCATGCTGACCGGCTGGCATCTTCCCGTCTTTGCCGAAAAGGCTGTACAGGACATTGCCGGTGTGGCAACGCCTTTGGCGCTGGTTGTCCTGGGCGCCTCCTTCCGCTACAGCGAAGTGGCCAAAAGCATGAAACAACTGATTTTAGTAACGGCCATGAAGATCGTTGTCGTTCCCTTTGTGGTTCTGGGAGCGGCCATCCTCATCGGCTTCCGCGGTATCGATCTGGGATCGCTTTTAGCGGTATTTGCTTCTCCTACGGCCATTGGCGCTTACGCCATGGTGGTGCAGATGGACAGCGACGTAGACCTGACGGCGGGCATCATTTTAGCTACCACGCTGGGTTCCTGCCTCACTCTGTTTTTATTTATCTTTACGCTCAGTTATTGTGGATTTTTGTAGGCGCTTTACAAACGCAGAAAGGATGAAATCATGGTCAACGAAAAAAGAGTAGTGGAACGGTTTATGAACTACGTGCGCATCGGAAGCGAGACCGGCTCCGAAGGAGAAATGAGCCGCTATCTGGCTCAGGAACTAAAAGATCTGGGATTTCAGGTCTATGTGGATCAGGCGGGCGCGGGAATCGGCTCCGATGGAAACAATGTGTATTGCTTCCTGCCGGGGGATGAGTCCTATGAAGCGATGATGTTCAGTTCTCACATGGATACGGTCACTCCGGGAAAGAACGTGGAGCCGGTGATCAAAGACGGTTACATTGTGGCCGCCGGCGACACCATTTTAGGCGCCGACGATAAGGCGGGGATTGCCGCCATCGTGGAGGCCATGGTCACCATCAAGGAGAACAACATTCCCCACCGTCCCATCGAAGCGGTGTTTACCGTGCGGGAGGAGGACGGACTTTTGGGTGCGGCAAACCTGGAATACGACAGGTTGAAGGCGAAAAAGGCCATCGTTTTGGATGCCAGCGACGACGTGGGCAAAATCGTTGCCCGCGCGCCGGGAGAATACCATCTGCGGGCTGAAATCTTCGGCAAGCGTTCCCACGCCGGTTCCGACCCGGAAAAGGGTGTCAGCGCCATCCAGGCGGCGGTCATCGGCGCCAGCCGCATGAGACTGCAGAGGATCGACGAAGAAACCACCGCCAACATCGGAACGCTGTCCACCGTGGGCGCCACCAACGTGGTGCAGGATCACTGCGTGTTTGAAGCGGAAACCAGAAGCCGTAACAAAGAGAAGCTGGAAGCACAGATCGCCCACATGGTTCAGTGCATGGAGGATGCCTGTAACGAACTGGGGGCGAAGCTGGAATACAGGGCATGGAAAAATTACGATGCCTACGACTATCCCGACGACCATCCTCACGTGCAGTTCCTGGTGGAAAAATGCCGTCAGGCCGGCGTAAAACCATGGGTTACCCACAGCGGCGGCGCCACCGACGGCAATGTGTATAACGCCAAGGGACTGACCGCAGCCGTCCTGTCCTGCGGAATGGAAAAGGAACACACAAAGGAAGAACGCATCGCCGTCTACAATCTGGTCAACATCACCAAAGTGGTATTGCAGATCATGCGGGTGGACGAATAGACGTAAAAGAGAGTACAAGCAGTAAAACCGGCGTAAGCCGGTTTTTGCGTTATTTCATGCGTTATTCCAAAAGCAGTCCGTGTCCCTGTGCCTCCGGCGGCTCTTTGGGAAGGAGAACCAGAGAGCGAAAGAGAAGGCGCTTCAGTGAAAGGGGGTCGATTCCGGGAAAGCGGGCATACAGGGAACAGGCTGCCCTGCTGACGAAGGGAGCCGCCATGGAGGTTCCCGACTGAGCGATATAACCGGTGGGGTCTTTCGCGTCCAGTGACAGAATGCTGACGCCGGGGGCGACCAGATCGGGTTTGATCAATCCGCGGGGTGTGGGGCCACGGCTGGAAAAGGAAGCCACGTGATCGCCCTCCGCGGCGCCTACGGTGATGGCGCTTTGGCAGATTCCCGGAGAGCTGATGGTTTCCGGTTCGGGACCGCTGTTTCCGGCGGCCGCCACCACGGTGAGGCCGTAGCGGGTCAGAGCCTCCACGCCCCGTACCAGAGGATCGTTGTCGTATTCCTCCTCCGCCGTGACGCCCAGTGACAGATTCACCGTGCGAATGTTGTAATAACGGCTGTTATTCAATACCCACTGCATGGCGGCCAAAATGTCGGAAGCGTTTCCGTTTCCCTGATGATCCAAGGCTTTCACCGCTACCAACGCAGGGCCGGCGGGGAAAACGGCGCGGTGATCGGGGTCGCCGCTCAGTCCGCAGAGGATGCCGGAGATGTGGGTTCCGTGGCCGTCATCGTCGTAAGGTTCGGACTTGTGGCCGATGAGATCGTAAAAGGCGCGCAGACGACTGACGGGAAAAAGAAGATCCCGATGCAGTGCGACGCCCGTATCGATGACGGCGGCGGCGATGGGAACCGCACGGCGACGTCCGCCCAGACCGCCGCGCTGAACAGAACCGTAAAAACCGGAGAAGGGGTCGAAGTAAGAATCCACCAGCCACGGATCGGCTGCCGTTTTGCCGGCGGCCGTACGGATTTCGCCGGCGGCTTCAAAGCTTTTGCCGGTCGGTGCGGAGCCGTGGTTAGCTGCTACCTTACTGACGGCGGCGTCATCGGTAATCCACTGCACCATGCGCTCTTTGGAGATGTCGGCGATGGTTTCCGCCGGAAGCTCCATGGCCATGGCGTTGATAAAGGGCAGATGGTACTTGATCCGCCCGTGGCGGCGGCTGATGTATTGGCGAATTTCTGCCGCGTCCCGGCGATAGTATAAAATCACCGGAAAGCGAGTTTGAATTCCGGCGTTCATTTTCTTATAAAGACGAGGATGAATTTGCATGAGGGTTTCCTCCGAAACAATGAAAGTTGATTCATTGTATGCGGCGAAACAAAATTGTGATATAATAGTTCCAACTATTAATTTGCGGCGTTGCCGCAAGGAAGGAACTATTGCACCATATCCAACATTGCGCCAACGGCGCCAAGATCGGAAGGATATGGTATAATGAATGCACATGAAAAATAATCAGGGAGGGTAATACCATGAGCGGAATTATTTTATCGGTTGTCCCTTTGCAGTCCCAGGATATTCAGAGATTGCAGGGCGCGTGCGGGGATCGCGAAATTATGTGTTTTCAAAGCGGTGAAGAGATCAGCGATGAGCTTTTGAAAGAAGCCGAGGTCATCTTCGGCAACCTGCCTCCGGCCAGGCTTGCCAACTGCGAGCATCTGCGCTTTGTTCAGCTGGAATCGGCGGGTTATGACAATTATCTGGCCGACGGAGTTTTGAAAGAGGATACCATGCTAGCAAATGCCTCCGGCGCTTACGGCATTGCCTTGGCGGAACATATGATTGCCGGAATTCTGGCGGTGCAGAAAAACCTGTATGGCTATCACCGTCAGCAGGAGGGAGAGATTTGGAAGAGCCTGGGAACCGTCACCGGACTTTACGGCGCAAACGTGCTGATCATCGGCGCCGGCGACATCGGTACGGAAACCGCAAAGCGGCTTCGTGCCTTCGGCGCGCATGTTGCCGGTTTGAAGCGCAGGGTGACGAAAGAACTGGAAGGCTTTGACCGGCTCTATGAATACGATTCCATGCCCTGGGCGGAAGTTCTGAAAACCACGGATATCGTGGTCATCTCCGCACCGTTGACAGACCAGACCCGTCACCTGATCAACGCCGATACCATCGCCATGCTGAAGGACGGCGCCATGATCGTCAACGGCGGCCGCGGTCCCATCGTCGATACGGAGGCGCTCTGCGACGCGCTGGAAAGCGGTAAGCTCTCCGCGGCGGTGCTGGATGTCACCGACCCCGAACCGCTGCCTGCGAACCATCGCCTGTGGAAAACGCCCGGCGCATACATTACGCCCCACGTGGCCGGAGGTCACAGCTTCCACACCACGGTGGAAAAGCTGGTGGAACTGGGCGTGGCCAATCTGGAACGCTATTTCAACGGTCAGCCCATCGTCAATCGGGTAAAATAACCTTTGACGTTTTGACGGCGGCAAGGATTTCTGATATACTTAAATTTCAAGGAAACAACGGCGAAAAAGCCATTCTTTCGCGGGTGTAACAATCATCAAAGGGGATATGAAGGAGGAACTATGGATCAGAAGAAAGTATTGATTATCGAAGATGAAAAATCCATTTCTGATATCATAAAATTCAATTTAACGAAAGAAGGATTTTCGGTGGAAACCGCCTACGACGGTCAGGACGGCTTGACGAAGGCCATCGCTTCCGAGCCGGATTTGATTTTGCTGGATGTGATGCTGCCCGTGCTGGACGGCTTTTCCGTCTGCAAAAAAGTCAGAGAGACCAGCACTGTTCCCATTCTGATGCTCACCGCAAAAGAAGAAGAGGTGGATAAGGTGTTGGGTCTTGAACTGGGAGCTGACGATTACATCACAAAACCCTTTGGAATGAGGGAACTGATCGCCAGAATCAAGGCAAACATCCGCCGCTCCGAATTTATGACCGATCAGGCCGACGCGCCGGAAAACGTGCGGGAATTCGGTAACCTGGCCATCGACTTAAACCGCTATGAGGTCAGAAAGAACGGACGGGCGCTGGAACTGACCCTGCGGGAATTTGAACTGCTGAAATATCTGGCAGAGAGGGAAAACAAAGTGTTTTCCAGAGAACAGCTTCTGGAAGAGGTCTGGGGTTACGAATATTACGGCGATATCCGCACGGTGGACGTGACGGTGCGACGCCTGAGAGAAAAGTTAGAGGACGATTCCAGCGAGCCGAAGTACATTATGACAAAGCGGGGAATCGGATATTATTTCAGGAGGCCGTAGCAGATGCAGGGAAAACACAGTTGGCCGGGTTCCATGCGGTGGCGGATCGTATTGATCTGCTTTCTGCTGGTGTTTATCGCCATGGTTGTGGTGGCGGTGTTCATCACCAACAGTCTGGAAACCTATCAGATGGATTCTCTGCGAAACAAGCTGACTTCCACCGTGGAGAAGGGGAGCTTTCTGAGGACGCTTTCGGAATACGATAACCTGCTGAACCATCAGGAGGAAATTCAGGAGACCATCATCGATACATGGGAGTTCGGATTTTCGGAGGAACTGTCCATCGTGGACGACAATTTTACCATCGTGGCTTCCACCAACGAAAATCTCACGGGAGAAAATGCCTCTGAGGTATTGAATACCAGCATTTTGACCACGGCTATCATCGGCGGTTCCGTGGCGGAGGCTGACGGCGTTTTGACGGGCAACATCCCGGTGAAGCATCTGGTCTATCCCTTCGGCAGCGACGGAGAAGGACAGTGCAGAGGTGCCGTTTACATCCGCGCCGACCTGTCGGATATCTACGATTTCTCATCCCAATCCAAATATATCTTCATCTGCGCCATGATGTTGGCGCTGGTGATCACGGCGGTGCTGGGAATTTTGACCTCCAAGAGCATCACCGACCCCATCAACGACGTAACGCGGCAGGCGGAGCGAATGTCTTACGGGGATTTCAGTCAGGAGGTTACCGTAAAATCCGAGGACGAAATCGGGCGCCTGGCGGAGATGTTCAATCTGCTTCGGGAGAAGCTGGACTTCACCCTGTCGGAGATGAGCAACGAAAAATCCAAGCTGGAAACCATCTTAAAATACATGGCGGACGGCCTGCTGGCCGTGGAGCTTTCGGGGCGGTTTATGCACATCAATCCGGCGGCCATGCAGATGCTGGACATCCTGCCGGAGGATTTGGAAGGCCATACCTACGACCAGATCATGGAAAAATGCGGCAAACACCTGTCCTTAGAGGCGTTGCTGGAAGGCTCCAAAACCGGCGGCGCGCAGGACACCTTCGATTTTCGGGGCAATGTGTTTGCCATGAGATACGACCGGTTTAAAAACGAAAGCGGTCAGGACATGGGCGTCATCATACTGATTCAGGACATCACGGAGCGTCAGAAGCTGGAAAACATGCAGACCGACTTCGTGGCCAATGTATCCCACGAGCTGAAAACGCCGCTGACCACGGTAAAGAGCTATACGGAAACCCTGTTGGACGGCGCGGTGGACGACCGGGAGACGGCGGTCAGCTTCTTGAACATCATCGATACGGAGGCCGACCGGATGAACCGTCTGGTGAAGGATCTTCTCCAACTGTCCAGAATCGACCACCAGCGAGAGCGGTGGAGCATGAAGGAGAGCAACCTCACCGCTTTGGTGAAGTCGGTGATTCCCAAGATCGAGCTTTCCGCCCGTCAAAAACAACAGCATTTGAACGTGTTGTTTGACGAAGATGCAAAAATTCTGGTGAATATTGATAAAGACAGAATTGAGCAGGTAATTTTGAATATCTTGAGCAATGCCATCAAATATACCAACGAGGGCGGCCGCATCGATATCGACATGCTGGAGGGCGACGGCAACGTAAGGGTTATCGTTTCCGACAGCGGCATCGGCATCTCGGAAGCCGACATTCCCCGGGTATTTGAGCGGTTTTACCGGGTGGACAAAGCGCGTTCCCGCGCCATGGGCGGCACGGGGTTAGGGTTGTCCATTGCCAAGCAGATCGTGGAGGAACACCACGGCACCATCACCATCGAAAGTCAGGAGGGCAAGGGCACCAAAGTGTCCATTTCCCTTCCTCTGGCCATTCGCCGCGGCAAGCGGGGAATCGACTGATATTCACGACTGATATCCAATGGCGGCAAAGAAAAGGAGGCCTCTCATGCAAATCAAAGATACCTATCGGAACTGCGAAGAATCTGTTACGCGGCTGCTGCAAAAGGGGATGGAACGGTGGAAGGTTCCCGGCATCACTGTGGCCATCATGGAACAGGGAAACATCGTCTACAAAAAGGCGCTGGGCGTAAAAAATCCGGCAGGCGATCCCGTAACGGAGGACACGCTATTTGAAGCGGCTTCTCTGACTAAAACGCTGTTTGGAACCATGGTCATGGGAATGGCGCAGCGCGGTCAGTTGAATCTGGATCAACCCATTATGGACGTCTATCAGGCCAAACCCTGGTCCGACGATCCTCTGTTTGCGAGCATAACGCCGCGCCACTGCCTGTGTCACGGCTCAGGCCTTCCCAACTGGGAAGAACAACCCTTGAAATTCTTATTTCAACCCATGACAAGCTACAGTTATTCCGGCGAGGGATATTATCTCCTTCAGCACATGGTGGAACAGCTTACCGGTAAGGGATTGGACGATCTTCTGAAAGAGACCTTTCTGAAACCGCTGGGAATGAACCGTTCGGCGGCTTTCTGGACACCTGCCATCGGAGCGGCCTTCTCCAACGGCTACGACGGCGAAGGAGCGTCCATCAAAGTGAGAGATCGGGTGGATCTGGAGGGGGTCGCACCGGAACCCAACGCGGCCTGGTCGCTGTATTCCAACGCTTTCGAGATGATTCACTTCCTGAAATACGTGGCCGAACAGCGGGGAGGCCTAAGCGAAGAGCAGTTCGCCGAAATGCACCGTCCCCAGAACTGGGCTACGCCGGAAATTCCCTGGGGCCTGGGTTGGGGTTTAACGAAAAAAGACCCTGCAATCCTGTGGCACTGGGGCGACAACACCGGATTCAAATCCCTGTCCCTGCTGGATTGGAAGGAGAAAAACGCTCTGTCCATTTTTACCAACAGCGACAACGGCTTCGCCTTCTGGGAAGCCGTTGCAAAGGAACTGACCGACGCGCCCGTGAGCGATATCGCCGCCTTCGTCAAGGTGGCGGAAGCGTAGGGACGCGCCATATCATCTGCGACAACCCAAAGCGTTCGCCATGGCGGACGCTTTTTTTCATGAGAACGGGCAACCGCGCCGCTTTCGGCGCATATACTGTACCAGCGCTTATTGGAAAAAGGAGGTCGTCATGGAAGAAAGAAAGTCGGAAGTCAATGGCCGAAATCATACGGTATACATCGATAACCGGGAATCCCTGGTGGTAACGGACGTCAGCGACGTGGCCAGCTTCAGCGAAGATACCGTACTGTTCACTCTGTCTCAGGGCGGGTTGATGGTCAAGGGAGAAAATTTGCACATGCAGCAGCTGGATCTGGAAACGGGAAAGGCAGTGCTTTCGGGCAGCGTACAGTCGGCGGTCTACACCCAAAAGAAGAACCGGGAGAAAAACCTGCTGTCCCGGCTGCTGAAGTAGCCATGCGTCAGTGGATTTTAGGCTGGGAGATGTTCAGTCCCCAGGTATGCCAACAGATTTTAGAGGTGGTGGTGATGACCCTGTGCGGCATGGTCATCGGACTTGCCCGAACGGTGGATCTGTGTACGGTGAAGCGATGGAAGCTGCATGCCCTGACCGCCTGGCTGCTGGAGGTGCTGTTTTGGGTAGCAAGTGGTTTTATCGCTGCGGAATTTTTGTATTACTGCGCCTATGGCGCTCTCAGCTTTCACGGGGTAGCGGCGATGGCCGGTGGTTTTTTTCTGTGGAAATACGCTTTTTGTCGGCAAATTGTAAGTTTTATAGGGATGGTATTTAGTGGACAGAACCCGAATGAGTGAGGTATAATGATAGGGTATCATTCGAAGAAACGGCATTTCAGGGGAACCGTCGGGGAACACGGATATGAGAAAGATGAGACGAAGCCGCGCCTTTAAAAAAGAAAGGGAAAACAACGTCATCGACATCGATGATGCCAGAAAGCAGCGGCGGAAAAAGAGAAAAGAAGAAAAAGAGAAAAGGGAAGAAAAGCAGGCAAAATCGGAAAAGGGCATAGCTTCTCAGCGCAGGCGCGCCAGAGGATACCGCCGGAGGCTGATCTATTTTTTGATCTTTGCTCTTATCGTGGGCGTGGTGACCTATACCGTGTGGAACCTTCACACGCTGCGGCAGCGCGAGGCAAAAGCGCAGGCGGAGCTTCAGGTGAAGCAGGAGGAAAAGGAGCGGCTGGAGCTGGAATTGGAAAACGTGGAAAGCGAAGAATCCGTGGAGCAGGAAGCCAGAGAACAGCTGCACATGATACGCCCGGGAGAGACGGTTTACATTCTGCCTCCCGATGAAACGAAAAAAGACGAAACCGACGCAGATGAAAACAGCGCAGAAGAAAATAATATAGACGAAACACAGAAAAATAAATCCAGCGAAAGTGAAACGGAAAACGATAAAAAAGAGGAGACCACATAGATGATCAAAGAAGTGATCGTGGTGGAGGGACGGGACGATGAACAGGCGGTACGCCGGGCTGTGGAAGCGTCCACCATCGCCACCCACGGTTTTGGAATTGCCAAAAGCACCTGGCAGCTGATCGAAAAGGCTTATGAGGAGCGGGGAATCATCGTGTTCACCGATCCCGACTTTGCGGGGGAACAGATTCGGAAGCGGATCACGGACAAGTTCCCGAAGGCCAAACAGGCTTACCTCACCCAGGCGGAGGCCTGGAAGGACGGGGACATCGGCATTGAGAACGCACAACCCGAAGATATCGCCGACGCGCTGAGCAAGGCAAGAGCCACCGCTGTGGAGGGGCGTCGAACCTTCGACCAAAGCGATTTATTCGCCATGGAGCTGATGGGAAAAGAACATTCCGCTGAATTGAGGAATCTGGTGGGACGAACCCTTGGCATCGGCTACGGAAACGGAAAGCTGTTTTTAAAGCGGCTGAATGAATATGCAGTGACGAGAGAGGAGTTGACTGCCGCATGGACAAGCTGTATGCGCCAACTACAATCCGAAAAATAAAACAAAAGCATAAATTCCATCTGTCAAAGAGCTTGGGACAGAATTTTCTCACCGATGGCAACATCGTAGCCAATATTGTAGAAAGCTGCGGCGCGGGGGAAGAAGACCTGGTCATCGAAATCGGCCCCGGCATCGGCGTCCTTACCGCGCAGGCCGCGGAGGCTGCCGGCAAAGTGGTGGCGGTGGAAGTGGACAAGCACCTGATTCCCATTTTAAAAGAAACCTTGGCGGAATATTCCAATGTGACGGTGGTCAATCAGGATATCCTGAAAACCGATGTGACACAGCTGATTGCAGAGCATCGGATGATTGGCGATCGTCCGGCGAAAGGGATAAAAATCATCGGCAATCTGCCATACTATATCACCACGCCCATCATCATGAAGCTGTTGGAAGAACAGGTTCCCTGCGACAGCATTACCATTATGCTGCAAAAGGAAGTGGCGGAACGTATCCAGGCGCCGCCTGGTTCCCGCATCTACGGCGCGCTGTCGGTGGCGGTGCAGTACCACTGTGAAGTCACCTATGTGATGACGGTACCGAAGGAGGTATTTCATCCGCAGCCCAAGGTGGATTCCGCGGTGATTCGTCTGGATCGGCGAACCCAACGGCCGGTGGAACTCACGGACGAGAGACTGTTCTTCGAAGCGGTCAAAGCCGGTTTCGGCCAGCGGCGAAAGACGCTGCTCAACGCGCTGACCGGTGTTCGAGGGAAAACCAAAGAAGAAATAGCGGTCATGTTAGAGGCCGCGGGAGTTGAGGCAAATCGTCGGGCGGAGACGCTGACCATGGGGGAGTTTGCATCCATCGCCAACGAGATTGCAAAGCAGTAACAACCGATTAGGGAAAAGAGAATTACGGGGAAACAACATTGGAGATAACAAAAGAAAACGAAAAGCAAAACGAAATACAGGAGAAAAAACGAAAACAACTGTGGAATTACCCGCTGTGCCGCATCATGGCGCTGGCGGTGGGTTTGACGTTATATATGGAGATCTGGAATCAGAAAAGTTTAGGGGGGTTGTGGAATTTCATCGGCAATCGTCCTGTGGCCTTCGGCATCAATCTGCTGATCGTACTGGCCACTTTGGCGCCGGGATTTTTATTTCGGCGGCGAATCTTCTATGTGACGTTTATGTCGCTGGTCTGGATCATTGGAGGAACCGTCAACGGCGTTATTTTAACCCAGCGCATCACGCCGTTTACCATCAACGATTTCGATGTGGTGCAGACGGGACTGGGCGTTTTGCCCAACTACTTTTCCAATACGGAGCTTTACGCCATGGCAGGAGGAATTATCGCCACGGTGGTCATACTGGTCATCGTCTTCTGTAAAGCGCCAAAGGTGGAAAAGAGAAGCCTGTGGAAGGGCGCGCTGATCACGGCGATCTGCGTTGCCGCGGCGCTTGGCGGAACGGAGGCGGCGCTGCGGCAGGGAGAACTTTCCAACGTATTCAACAATCTGGGCGACGCTTATCAGAAATACGGGTTTGCCTATTGCTTTGGCAGCACCTGGCTGAATCGGGGCGTAACCAGGCCCTCTAACTATTCCCAGGAGCGGATGCTGGGCGTTTTGGATAACATCGAAGAAGAGAGAGACTGGGATTCGGAGGCGCCCAATCGCCTTCCCAATATTGTGTACGTGCAGTTGGAATCCTTTATGGATCCCCAGTACATCAAATGGCTGGAATGTTCGGAGGATCCCCTGCCAAACTGGCGCAGGATCAAACGTCGCGGAAGCGACGGTTTCCTTACAGTGCCTGTGGTGGGAGCCGGAACCTCCAACACGGAAATGGAAATTCTGACGGGAATGAGAATTCGTTTCTTCGGCCCGGGCGAATATCCTTTCGAGACCATCCTGAAAAAGACTACGGTGGAAACGACGGCCTATAGCCTGAAAGAGCTGGGATACGCCACCCACGCGCTGCATAACCATCGGGGCGTATTCTACGGACGGAACGAAATCTATGCCAATCTGGGCTTCGACGATTTCACATCGCTGGAATACATGTTGAACGTGACCAAAACTCCGAAGAACTGGGCGCGAGACGAGGTGCTGACCGACGAAATTATGACGGCGCTGCAGTCCACCGAAGGAAGGGATTACGTCTACACCGTATCGGTGCAGGGTCACGGCAAGTATCCCACGAAAAAGGTGTATGACGAGCCGGAAATTCAGATCCAAAGCAACGACCCCACCGTCAGTCAGGAACGGTTGAATCAGTTTGAATACTACGTCCAGCAGGTTCACGAAATGGATCAGTTCATCGGCGAACTCACCGATGCGCTGAGCCGGTGGGACGAGCCCACCGTGGTGGTCTTTTACGGAGATCATCTGCCCAATCTGGACATCGAAAAAAATGAGCTTACGAATCGCGACCTGTTCCAGACGGAATACGTGGTCTGGAGCAATTTCCGCATGAGACAGAAAGACCAGGATCTGTACGCCTATCAGTTGTCTGCGGAGCTGTTCGACCAGCTGGGCATCCACGCGGGAACCATGATTCAGTTCCACCAGACCCAGCAGGAGCGCACCAGCTACATTTCCAACTTAAAGGCGCTTCAGTATGACATGCTGTACGGCCAGCGATATATCTACGGAGAAAAGGGAATGCCGAAGCCTACGGATCTGAAGATGGGAATTCGGGATATCGTGGTGACCAACGTCTTTTCTTCTGCCGGCAAATGGTACGTACAGGGAGAAAATTTCACCCCCTACAGCGAGGTGACGGTGGACGGAGAAATTCTGGATACCGATTATATCAGTGAAAACCTGCTTCTGGTCAACGGAGTGATGACGCTTCCCGATGCGTCCCAAATCCAGATCAGCCAGGTAGAAAAATACAGGGTAGTGCTGTCCGTATCGCCGGAGACACTTCCCGAAGAAGAACCATAGAATGTTAAGGAGGATCATGTCATGAAAAAACCAGTTGCAACGAAAAACGCACCGGCGGCCATCGGCCCTTACGCTCAGGCAAACATTGTAGGAGGCCTGCTGTTTGCCTCCGGTCAGCTTCCGGCGGATCCGGAGACCGGAAACATCCCTGAGGGCATTGAGGCTCAGGCGACCCAGTCTTTGAAAAATGTGAAGGCTATCGTGGAGGCTGCGGGAAGTTCCATGGATAAGGTAATCAAGACCACCGTATTCATGAAGGATATGAACGATTTTGCCAAGATGAACGCCATCTACGCCACCTTCTTTACCGAAGGGCAATATCCTTCTCGCTCTGCCATCGAGGTAGCGCGTCTGCCCAAGGACGTTCTCATTGAGATCGAGGTTATCGCAGAGGTATAAGCGGCTATGGCATTGGTATTGAGAACGCTTTTGATTGTGGTTTGTATGATCGTGGGCGCTTTTCTCGACGCGCAGCTGAACATCTATGCGGGCGCATCGGGGAATCTGCTGTTTTTAGCCTCCATCGCTACGTACATCGTGTACTTTGCCGTAGGGGTGACGCTGGGAACCATCTTCAACCCGCGTCTCACAAAGAACAATCAGAAAATGATATATCTGTTTCCCATCATCATTTTTATCATCATCGGCGTTACGCCGTTGTTCAATTTGGTGATGCCCATGCTGGCTATCAATCGGTTCACCATATATCTGAAACAGTTTACTTATCTGTCCTGGACGATTGTAGGCGCTTTTACAGCGCTGATCTTCCGGTAACCGCAGATGAATACATAAAGGACGATAAAACAAAAAAGGCCTTGTCAACTCTTCGGAGCTGCAAGGTCTTTATATTTTTGGCGAAACTGCGTCGCTAAGTCATGGAGATTGCTTTTTTCTACATTTTACTTTTTGGAACCTTCCACTGCTTCTGTCTTTGCGCTCAGATCCTCACAAAGATCTCGTTTTGCGAATTCCGGGTTCCGCGGTAGCGTCAAGTCAAAGCGTTCGATCTTGTTGATTTTAACGCTGATTTTGTCGGCGGATAGTCCTAAGATATGACCGCCCTGGGTTTTATCCCCACTCAGATAGTGGAAATGCCAGCCAGGCAGGTTTATGCCGTTGACATAGGCCGGACAAAATACCGCGATTACACTGCCCCAGGTATGGGAATGGTGAAATTCCCTCTGATTTCGTGCTACCTCTGATAAGGTCGGATATGGCTTTTCGCTGGGGAAACAACTGCGGACATGCATGGTTTTAAAATTGCCGCAGGCCTTGATCATATAGAACACATTCTTATTATCCTTGACAAGTGGTTCCAACGCTTTTTTGAGCGCTTCCAAATCTTTGATATCCTTGAACTCTATTTCCGGAACGCTTTCATCAAACTGTGCAACCGTACCAAACGCTATCCCGTCCTCCGGTTTCATGGTGACAACTTTACCATCCGCCGTTGCCTTGTAAGCTACGCCGTCTTCAAAAATTGCCTCGCCATCCAGCCCGGTATAAGTACCGATGCCGGTATTTGCATGATGCAGGAAATCCTTCACATTGACGGTCTCGTCAAAATTACCTAACATAAGCGCATTCAAGGTCGATGCCTGCACTAAAGTTTTCATAATAACACCTCATTTCATATGGTTCTGTTTTGATTGTTTTCTTTCCCCGCTTATTTCATGGCTGCCGCCGGATGGTTATGACGGTTCTCCTTCTGCTTTGGCTGTTCATCGGCGGGGTGTCTGGTCAGAATGTACTTAACCATGAACGGACATAGAATGTTCGTAATCGCAAGTACGAAGGCAAGCACTGCAACCGCAGAGTCTACATAGGGTTCAAACATCGTGTTGGAAGCCGCAGCCATAGAAGGAATGACCAGAGCGACGCCCGCCAGAGAACCGCTTGCAAAGGAGGCATAACCCGGTCTGTGCAGAGCTGTTCTTTCAAAAATGTAGGACGGCGTAATCACGATGATGAAGTAAAGTACGCTCAGCAGGAGCCCCTGGGGAATCATTTTAAACGCATCGATCAGATTGATGGTGGAGCCGAATTCAAAACCCAGGAACGGCAGGATGATTGCGTTGCCGCCTGCGAATATTTTGCGGATATCCATATCCAGATTGCCCAAAACCATACCTAAGATGAACGGAATGATTAGAGAAATAATCTGCATAATCTGTGCTTCACCAAAACCCGCTTCTCCATAAAAACCCAAGAACAGCAGCGGCAGCAGGGGCATAGAGCAAATCAGCATGATTCCGAAGCTTGCTTTATCCGCTTTGTCACCGAACGGAGAAATGATACCCATGTAAAGAGCCGCGTTTGCGCTGGTTACTGCGCAGACAAAGGCGAGGAAGGAAATTCCGAAAAAGCCTTCATAGCTGAACGCCAGATAAAACAGTGCGCATAAGACATAGGCGATACCCAGCCTGACGATAATTAGCCGCATACCACGATGCATAGCATCCTTGATATCGGACATTTTCAGCTGCGTACCGGTACAGAACAGCATCAAACCGATGATCAGCATCTGACCGGAGGAGGAGAACATATCCTTCATTGGGTTCCCCAACGTGTCCCATAAATTAAGATCCAGAAAGCCTTCACAAATTGTTGTGATAATTGCACCGATAATCAGCGGTACAAACATGGTACCTGCCGGCACCTTCTGCAGTGTTTTCCAAATGTTTACGTTTCTTTTCGTTTCCATATCTTTGCACCCTCTCCCTTTATATCATTGATCTTCTAATCTTTTCCCACGGGGAATCCATTCCTTCTCCTTTCTCTTTACATCTACAATTTAATCCGATTTCCTTGCTTTTGCAATGTTATGTCGGTATAATGATTTTATTCTTATTTGTGCGTTTAGCACAATAAAATACGACAGAGGGGATTGCCGACAGAAAGAAGCGAGACTTGTTCGCTATGGCCGGCGGAGGAAAGGAAATAGCATGGAGTTACAAACCTTATTAGCGGACTTTTTCAAGCAGGACGACTTCAACCAACTTGCGATTGACAGTGCTGGGATTCTCGGCTGCCCGCTGATGATTGTGGATGAAACCTTTCACATTGTGGCGCACCACGCGCCTGCGGATTTTCATGACAAGGTTTTTGTACATGCTGTCAGTCGGGGTGAGATCACCTATGAAGCCAGTGCTATGTTCAGTACCAATGAGGAGATTTGTGCCGGACGTGCGGCTTATATGACGCTTGCAGACAGTCCCTACCCGCGGCGTGTTGCACCGCTGTGCACTGCGAATCTCCGTCTCGGATATCTGATATGTGTCGATGTGGATGGACATCTGCATACTCTGGAGGAAGCTGCCTATGATGCCGTTGAATCGGTATTGGCTAAACAGCTTTTTATGGAGGTCAATCGACAGGGGCGGCTTTTTGAAACCGCAGAGGAGGTTCTGGAGAGTCTGCTGGATGGTTGTTTTTCCGCTGAACCATATTTTCGGCTGCAGGCCTCTACCACTTATCTTGCGGACTTTCATCCCAAGGCCTTTGCACTGATTGATCTGAAGGGTTACCACAGCCTGTATCTGGACGGCAACCGCCTGAAGGATGAGTTAATGTACCGTTTCTATGAGTCGCACCCGTTTTTGTATCGCGGGAACGTGCTGATGTTTCTGCACGAAGCGCATAATCGGTATGCACTGCACAGTCTTGCAGAAGAATTTCACCTCAAAATAGTGATTTCTCCGCCCCTTGGCAATCTCTTTGGCCTACCGCAGCTATATCGTTGTGTGAAGGAGGGACTGGATATTCTGGCGGAAGCCTCTGAAGACAGCGACGGCGTTGTTTTCCGTGCATCCGCGCTCAGTACACTGATCCTGTTGTGCAAATATAAAGAGCGCACAGACCTGATCGATGAAAAGGTACAGGCGCTTGCCGCTAACGATACGAAAAAAGGCAGCCTGTACTGCGAGACGCTGTACCGCTACCTGATTTGCGGTCATTCTCTCAAGGAAACCTGCGAGGCGCTGTTTACCCATCGCAATACGGTACTCTACCGCCTTCGCCGCATGAAGGATGACTGTGGGATTTCACTGGAAGATCCCATGCAGCATGCAAATCTGCTGCTATCTGTTTCTCTGCTCCTGCTTCAGACACGGGGTGCGGCCTTCTTCCTGCCGCAGCAGGAAATCTGACCGCATCGCCTTCCCTCGCCATATTTATAGGCACTCCTTCATGGCCTGCGCCATTCCTGCGGATTCCATGCGCAGGAATGCGGCCAAAGCCGCTTCCTCAAAGCCGGGAAGGAAAGACAGAGCGTCGCCCCACATGGAATGGTTATTTACCACTGCGTGGAACAACTGGCGGGGGTCGTCGTCCTTATGAGAATAGTAGAAGTCCATGACCCAGTCATCGTCCTTTACCTGATAGGGTTTGCCGCCGCGATACCCTATGAGACAGCCGTCGCCCCGCTCCTTGGCGTTGTGGTAAAAGGCCACGTAGGCCGCGAAGGAGAAGGTGAGGCAGCGCGGCAGGCTTTCCCTGCGCTTGACGTACTCCAAAAGGCTTGGCATCACTCGGGTTTTCCACTTGGCGGTGGAGTTCAAAGCGATGGCAAGCAGGGAATGATCGATGTAGGGATTGTTGAATCGTTGTGCCACTGCCGCGGCGAAGTCCGTCAGCTGAGATGCGGGAAGATCCAACGTGGGAATGATTTCTTCATAGATGGTTTTGTTCATAAAGCCGCGGATGGTTTCATCTTCCATGCAGCCGCGCACGATGTTCTGACCGCACAGATACGCTCCCAATACCATGGACGTGTGAGCGCCGTTTAAAATGCGCACCTTGCGCTCTTCATAAAGAGCGCAGTCCTTCACCATGGTTACGGGAAGTCCGGCAGCGGCAAAGGGCAATTCTTCGGAGAGGGAATCAGGGCCTTCGATGATCCAGGCGCCGAATACTTCTGCGGTATCGATCATCTGGTCTTCATACCCCCACTGCTGGCAGAGAGCGTCAGCTTCCTCCCTGGGATAGCCGGTAACGATACGGTCTACCAGCGTATTGCAGAAAGTGTTTTCCTTCTCCAGCCAAGTGCAAAATTCCGGCTCTAAGCCCCATAAATCAGCGTATTGGAGAATGCACTGCTTCAGAGCCGCGCCGTTTTTGTGAATCAGCTCGCAGGGCAGAATGACAAAGCCGGCAAGTCCCAGCCGGTATCGCCGGTATAAAAACAGGGTCAGTTTTCCCGGGAAACTCTTGGGCGGCGCGTCGTCCTTTTTGCAGTCGGGGTCAAAGACGATGCCCGCTTCGGTGGTGTTAGAAACTAAGAACCGAAGCTGGGGATTTTCCGCGCATTCCAAAAGGGCGTCCCACTGCTCATTGGCGTTGAGGCAGCGGGAGACGCAGGAGATGACCCGGCGGTAGCTCACCGGCCGTCCTCCTTCCCGTCCGCGCAGCAGCAGCGTATACAGGCCGTCCTGCTGGTTCAGCTTGGGATTGAGCTTGGGGGCGGCGGGTTGAACCACCACCACCTTGCCGTCAAAGCCTGCGGTCTCGTTCATCCGGTCGATGAAGTGATCCACGAAGGCGCGGAGGAAATTTCCATCGCCGAACTGTAGGACACGTTCGGGGGCATCCTCCAGAAGATATTGGTCAAAACCCTGATTTTTCAGAGTTTCATAGCTTAAACGCAGCATGAGAGCCTCCTAAAAAAATACATGGCGCAAACACGCAGGAAAACCTACGCCGCGCCATGAAACATTATCTTTGCACGCGGCCGGAGCCGTCGCCGCCAGCCAGCTTTTCCACCTCGGCCACAGTGACCCGGTTGAAATCACCCTCTACGCTGTGCTTCAGCGCCGAAGCCGCCACGGCAAATTCAATGGCCTCCTGAGTGGACTTTCCGTTTAACAGAGAGTAGATCAGGCCGCCGCCGAAGGAATCGCCGCCGCCTACCCGGTCTACGATGTGCAGGTGGTAGGACTTGGAGAAGCAGTAGTCTTTGCCGTCGTACAGCATACCCGCCCAGTCGTTATCGCTGGCGGAAATGGAGGTGCGCAGGGTGATGGCAACCTTCTCAAAGCCGAACCGATCCATCAGCTGTTTGGCCACGGATCTGTAGGCTTCATGATCCAGCTTGCCGCCGGTGATATCGGTGTTTTCCGCTTCGATGCCGAACACGTCTTTCGCATCTTCTTCGTTGGAAATGCACACGTCCACGTATTGACAGAGGTCGGTCATGGCCTCCCGGGCTTCGGCGCGGCTCCACAGCTTGCCGCGGTAGTTCAGGTCGCAGGAAATTTTAACGCCCCGCGCCTTTGCCGCCTGACAGGCATCCCTGCAGATTTCCACCAGATTGGGGCCGAGAGCCGGAGTGATGCCGGTGAAATGGAACCATTCAGCGCCTTCAAAGATGCGATTCCAGTCAAAATCCTCACGGCTAGCTTCTTGAATAGCGGAGTAGGCTCTGTCGTAGATGCACACGGAACCCCGCTGAGAAGCGCCCTTTTCCAGATAGTAGATACCTACGCGGTCGCCGCCCCGGGCGATCATGGAGGTATCCACGCCGAAGGAACGCAGAGAATTTACGGCTGCCTGTCCGATGGCGTGAGTGGGCAGCTTGGTAACGTAGGCCACATCCATGCCGTAATTGGCCAGCGACACGGCCACGTTGGCTTCGCCGCCGCCGAAGGTGGCCTGCAGCTGGTCGCTTTGGAAGAAACGATAGTAACCATTGGGCGCCAGGCGCAGCATAATTTCACCAAATGTAATGATTTTACCCATGAAATCAGTCTCCTTTTCTGTTGTTTTGATTCTTTTCTGGCGGTGGATTATTTCTTCACTAAATGAATGGCAAATCCGCCAACTTGCCCTTTCAGATAGATGGCCTTTGTATTTCCCTTACCGTCGGTCTTGCGGGTGGAGTGGTCGAATTCCACGCCGCGGCGGCTCAGATGATAGATGGCGCGGTCTACATTGTAGGTGCCGATGGCCAGATGACCCATGTCACCTAAGTAGGGCTGTTTCGTACATTCCACGGAGCTTCCGGCGTAAATGGAAGAGTTGCCGGGTTTGTAGTCCAGATCGAACAGGGCGCACAGCGTCTTTGCGGTGGCCGCAGCCTCTTCTTCGCTGGCACAGTTGATTCCCACATGGTGCAGAGAAAAGCCCAGCATGGTTTTGACGGCTTCCTTGCAGATGCGGGTGATTTCCTCCCAACGCTGACCTTCGATGAAATCCTTTTTCACCATCCAGGTGCCGCCGCAGGCAGCGACTTGGTCAAAAGCCATATATTCCGTCAAATTTTTCGTATTGACGCCGCCGGTGGGCATCCATTTCAATGTCCGGTAAGGGCCTGCCAACGCTTTCAGCTTGGCTACGCCGCCGTTTTGCTCCGCAGGGAAGAACTTCACCATTTCCAGACCTAAAGCCATGGCCTGCTGCATTTCGCCGCCGGTAGCGGTGCCGGGCAGCATTACGGCGCCCTGGGACAGACCGTATTTTACCATGTCCGGATCGTAACCCGGAGTGACGATGAATTTCGCTCCGGCGCTTAACGCCCGATCCAGCTGCTCTTTGGTCAACACGGTACCGGCTCCTACCAGCATGTCGGGAACTTCTGCGGTAATGGCGCGCATGGCTTCCTCAGCGGCATCGGTGCGGAAAGTGATTTCCGCCGCCGGCAAACCGCCTTCGGCTAACGCTTTTGCCAGGGGAACGGCTTTTTTCGCATCGTCGATGGCG
Organism: uncultured Clostridia bacterium; assembly: GCA_947426455.1. GTDB lineage: Bacteria > Bacillota > Clostridia > Peptostreptococcales > Anaerovoracaceae > RGIG446. The sequence goes on from CANEEC010000001.1 coordinate 51,382, forward strand.
ATGACCGGAACGATGCCGATTTGTGAAAGTGTCTGAAGAATTTCGTTCATAATCGATGCCTCCTGTGATCGTTGCATATAGAAAAGCCGCTATGCGATGGCAGAGCGGCGATCCTTGGCTTTGTGCCCACTGCGGTCGCAGATGTAATCCCAAATGGTTTGAAAACGCTTGGGGTCCGGCTCTGTAACCAAAAAGTAGTTACCCTTTGCCGGACACAAAACGATGCAGTTGGACAGGCAATAGGCAGCGAAAAGCTGTTCCCAGGTGCATTCCGCCTGTTCCGTTTCGCTGTAGAACTCCACACCCTCGTCGGTAAGGCTGACCATGTAGCTGTCGATGACGGCATCGTAGGGCGCGTTGTGGGTGTTATCCCGTATGATGCGGGTAAAGGTTCTGAAATAGATGATGGGAATGCCGATACCGAAGATCACGGAAACAACCGCTAAAATGTTGGACACAAGGCCGTTCTTGGCCATGTAAAAAATGCCGGCCAGCAACAGGAAGTTGCAGGCGATAAACAGCGGGAATATCCAGCGCTTTCTCAGTGTGAAGGTCTCAAATTTGGCGAAATTCCGGTAAATTTCCGGCGTGACCTTGGTATGAATGGTAAATTTATATTTGTCTTTTGTCTTGTTCATATGGAAATCCTCCTGTAATGCTACCTAATAAATAATTATAATCTGTATAAGGGAGGATTGGCAAGTAGAATTATGATGGGTAGCCGTTCTTTTTGCCGGTTGCTTATCCTCAGCAGATTGCATATAATTTACATGAGATGAAGTTTGCGGAATTACGTTTGGAGAAAGGAGGGTCTTTGATGCAAATGACGTTTCGCTGGTACGGCGCCGGTAACGACAGCATTACGCCCCAGCAGATCAAACAGATTCCCGGAGTCAGCGGGTTGGTATGGGCGCTGCACCAAAAACAGCCGGGAGAAGTCTGGGAGGCGGAGGAAATCGAAGAAGTCCGCCGGCAGATCCAGGGCGCGGGGTTTCACATGGATGTGGTGGAGAGCGTCAACGTACACGACGATATTAAAATCGGACTTCCCAGTCGCGATCAATACATTGAAAATTACAAAAAGACGCTGCGCAATTTAGCGAAGTTCGGAGTCAAAGTGGTCACTTACAATTTCATGCCCATTTTCGACTGGACGCGCACCGATTTGTTTCATCCTATGGAGGACGGTTCCACCGCCCTGTTTTACGAAAAATCCAAAATTCGGCAGGATTATAAAGAAATGGCCGACTACATTTTAAACCATCTTCAGGGTATGACGTTTCCCGGGTGGGAACCGGAACGCATGGCCAGGCTGGACGAGCTGTTTGAAGCCTACCGCCCCGTGACAAAAGAAAAGCTTTGGGAAAACCTCAGATACTTTGTAGCCGCCCTCATGCCCGTCTGCCATGAGACGGACATAAAACTGGCCATTCATCCGGACGATCCGCCCTGGGATATCTTCGGTCTTCCCCGGCTGCTGGTGGACAAGGCATCCATCGGCAGGTTTCTCGCCATGGTGGATGACGAATATAACTGTCTCTGCCTCTGTTCCGGCTCTTTGAGCGCCGATCCCCAAAATGATGTGGCGGATATCATCCGTACCTATCACCGTCGGATTGCCTTTGCCCATGTACGCAATGTAAAGCATTTTCCGGGCGGCGATTTTACGGAAGCGTCCCATCGGGACTGCGACGGCGATACGGGGATTCTGGACATTATGAAGGCGTATCACGACTGCGGTTATCAGGGGTATATCCGTCCCGACCACGGCCGTCACCTGTGGGGTGAACAGTGCCGTCCCGGATACGGCCTGTACGACCGCGCCCTGGGTATTATGTACCTGTGGGGATGCTGGGACATGCTGGATAAAATAGGAAGAAGTCAATAAAAACGAAACAGTTGTAAAAGGAGTGATAAACATATGAGTTACGTGCCAAGCGTAGAAGAAGCACGGGAAATTTTAAAGAAATTCAATCAGGACGAGTTCCATCTGAAGCACGGAGAAATCGTTTCCGGCGTCATGGGATACTTTGCGCAGGAATACGACCCGGAGCAGGTGGAATTCTGGAAGGCGGTGGGGATGCTCCACGACCTGGACTTTGAACAGTATCCGGATCAGCACTGCGTGAAGCAGCAGGAATTGATGCGGGAACTGGATCTGGATGAGCGAATCATTCACGCAACCTGCAGCCACGGGTACGGCCTGACGGTGGACATCAAGCCGGAACACCTCATGGAAAAAATTCTGTTTGCCGTGGACGAGCTGACCGGTCTCATCGGCGCGGTGGCCATCATGAGACCCTCCAAGAGCGTGGACGACCTGGAACTGAAATCGGTAAAAAAGAAGTTTAAGACGCTGAACTTTGCGGCGGGCTGCTCCCGCGAGGTGATTCGGCAGGGCGCGGACATGCTTGCGTGGGAACTGGATGACCTGATTAGCCGAACCATTTTGGCAATGCGCAGCCTGAATCCGGAAATGGGAATTTAGCGGCGCGGCGGCAGCGTGCGGAAACCATGACGCGGCGATGCTGTTTGGATACGCGGGAGAAGCGCTGACCGCGTAGTATCGCAGGCGGACGGTCGCTTTTCGGGAGCCGCTGCACAGAGACGCCCCTCGAAGCGAATTTATGCATATATAAATGAATAATATGAATATAAAAAGAATTATTTTAAAAAAATACCGGATTTTTTGAATAAATATGCTTGACTTATGCAGAAACAAATGCTATAGTGGATTCATCGGTTAACGAAATCATTTTTTATATGAATAAAAGGAGAATGGAAAATGAAGACGATGAATATGAAAAAATGGCTTGCTTGCATTCTGGTTCTGCTGATGGCGATGACCGCCATGGCAGGATGCGGTGGAAACTCTGATGAAAACGGCGGAAACGACGGAAACAACGACAGTTCCGCAGATACTTCTTTACAGGATGTGCTGGATGCTGGAGTGATTACCTGCGCCATCAGTCCCGACTATGCGCCCTACGAATATCTGGATCTGACCACCGGTGAGGTCAAGGGCAGCGACATCAAGCTGGCGCAATACATTGCGGATCAGCTGGGAGTGAAATTGCAGATTGAGCAGATGAGCTTTGAATCCTGTCTGGCCGCCGTACAGAGCGGAAATACAGACATCTCCACCAGCTGCCTGTCCTGGACAGAAGATCGTGCTGAAAAGATGAACCTGTCCACATATTACAACATGGACTCCGCTCACGCACAGACGGTTTTGGTCAAGGCGGAGGATGCGGATCAGTACAAGACCGCAGAGGATTTCACCGGTCTGAAGATTGCGGCACAGAACGGAACCACCCAGTGGGAAATGACCACGACACAGATTCCCGATGTACAGGCGACGGCCATCTCTCAGATGAACGACGGTCTTCTGATGCTGATGGAAGGCAAGGTGGACGGTATGACCACACCTGTGGACGTAGCCAAGTCTTACGTAGAAAATTATCCGCAGCTGGCGATTCCCGAATTCCTGTTCAATAATGAAGAAATCGGCAACGTAGTAGGAACTGCCAAAGGAAATGACGCCCTGATGGAAAAAATCAACGAGATCATAGACCAGCTGGAAGCTGACGGTCTGTATACCCAGTGGCTGCAGGAGGCTACGGAGGATGCGGCTGCACAGGGATTGTTAGACTAACAAATTTTCGGTGAGATTACGCGGAAAACATTTGGAGGAAAAGAAAAATGAGTAAAGCAGAGGTTCTATTTCTGAGCCAGGAGGAAGAAATTCAGTGCGGCCTGCTGGACATGAAAATGGTTATGGAAGAGGTGGAAAAATCCTTCGTTAAGATGGGGAAAGGCATGGTAAAAAATCCGCCGAAGGTAAAGCTGGGTCTTCCCGAAAATCACAACTGGACCAGTTTCTTCAACTCCATGCCCACCTGGCTTGGAAGCGAAGAAGAAGGAGACGAGGGCATCGTCGGATTCAAATGGGCTGCCGAGTCGAAGAACAACGTGAAAGAAAATAACGGACTGCCTCTGGGCGTGGATGTGGTCATTCTCAGCGATCCTCATACCGTTATGCCCAAGGCCATCATGGACGGAACGATTATTACGGCCATGAGAACCTCCGCCGTAGCCGGTGTAGCTGCAAAATATCTGGCGCCCAAAGACGCCAAGAGCGCGTGTCTTGTGGGAGCGGGCGTCATCGGAAGAACCATGGTCATGGCTATGATGGAGGCGCTGCCGCAGTTAGAGGTCATCTATATGGCCGATTTAAAGGTGGAGAAGTGTCAGGGACTGGCAGAAGAATTTAAAGACCAGATCAAGATCGTGCCTTCGGCATCGGTGGAAGAATCCGTAAAGGACGCGGATGTGGTAGTTACCGCAACCACCGCCGGAAAACCCATCGTGGCCAAGGAGTGGATCAAAAAGGAGAAGGTTACCTTCATCCAGATGTCCGGCTATGAAATGGATTTACAGATCGGGTTGGCTTCGAAAAAATACGTGGATAATTACAAGCAGATGATGACCTTTGATGACAAGCTGCTGTACGATATGGTCGTCAACCACAACGTAGCGGAAAAGGACGTGTGGGAGCTTTCCGATGTGGCTACGAAAGCGAAGAAAGGCCGCGAAGACGGCGACAAATGGATTATCTGCATGACCATGGGTATGGGAATGCAGGATATCATCGTCGCCAACAAGCTGTACGAAAACGCTTTGAAACAGGGTCTGGGAACGAAACTGACCTACTGGGAAAATCCGCTGTGGATATAAACGCGAATGAATAAAAACGCTTGCAAGGATACGGCTTTGGCCGTATCCTTTTGTTTTTGTTGTGCATAGGGACGGTGGCTTTCCGAAGCGGCGCTGGCCGCCAAAATGGAATCGGCCGCCATTACGTCTGCGGCAGCAGTTCCCCCAACCGCCGGATGGCGGCTTCCATCTGTTCTAAGGGGATTCTGGTGTAATAGAAAATCAGAAGCCGTTGGGACTGGGGGTCGGAAAATTCTCCGGAAGGGAAGACCGCCAGCAGGGGAAGTCCCTCCGCCGCGGCTTGCCGGTGCAGCAGGGACAGCTGTTCTTCATTACAGTCCGGAAGCTCCAGGAGCATGTGCAGTCCGGAGGTGTTGGAATGAATGGTGACAGCATCGCCGCAGAACCGCCCTAAAGCGGCGGTTGCCACCTGAATTTTCTGGGCGTAGAGGTTGCGCAGTTTTTTGATGTTCGCCTGATACAATCCCTTTTCCATGTATAATGCCAAGGTCAGCTGTTCCGTCTTGGAGCAGGTCTGCGTGTAGGAGGACAGATGTTCCTCAAAGATGCGCAGCATGGGGCGGGAGAGGACCATGTAGCTGATCTTGATGGCCGGAAACAGCGTGGAGGAAAATGATCCCAGATAGATGACCCGGCCGTTGCGGTCCAACCCCTGAAGGGAGGGTACGGCGCGGCCAAAGTAGCGCAGTTCGCTGTTGTAGTCGTCTTCAATGATGATGCTGTCGTTTTTTTCCGCCCACTCCAGCAACTGATAGCATCGAGCGACAGGCATGACGGAACCGGTGGGGAACTGGTTGGAGGGACTGACGTAGGCAGTGGAGCGGATATTGGCGGGAAGCCTTTCTATCTGGATGCCGTCCTTCTGTACCGGGACAGTGGTCATTTTAAAGCCGCGGTCGCGGAAGATGCTGCGCACGGGAAGATAGCCCGGTTCCTCGAAAGCCACGTAATCGATTCCCATGTTGGCCAAAATGACGCAGAGAAGGCCGGTCAGCTGCTGCGTACCGGCGCCGATGACGATTTGCTCCGGTCGGCAGCGAACGCCCCGCGCCTGATAAATGTATTTGGAAATTTCATAGCGCAGCGGAGATTCACCCTGGGGATCGCCTTCGCTGTAGAGAAAATCGGTGTATTCGGTAAGAACGCGGTTCATGCACTTCTTCCATTTGACGAAGTCAAAGCAGGCGGGATCATAATAGGCTGGCGGCTGCCCGAAGTCCGACCCTGACGGACTGTGACAGCCGGCGGGACTATCCTCTTGGGAAATCGCTTCATGGGAAACCGCCGCGTCCCGGGAGGCGGTTGCATTCATCGCTCGTGTACTGAGAGCGTCCGAAGAGATGTCGCAGGCGTAATAGCCGGACTGGGGACGCGACTGGATGTACCCTTCTACTGACAGCTGGCTGTAGGCCTGTTCCACGGTGGTGACGCTGAGCTTCAGGGATTTGGCCAGGGCGCGCAGCGAAGGCAGCCGCTCTCCGGCGCGGATCTCTCCCGCTAAAATGGCGGTGCGAATGGATTGGTAAAGCTGTAGATATAAGGGAGTTGCAGAGATTTCATTCAAAACGGGAGTCAAGGTATTCATCGTTAGGTTCCTTTTCAAGTAACTTCTGAAAATAGTTTTTCGAAAAACCATGCAATTTTCGGGAAAATCGCAAAACTGTACTGGAAAAAATAAATGTAATTGTATCTTTTAAAGAATACAATTTGTGATTATTATTATATAAGAGATTACAGATAAAATGCAATAGGAAGAAAGGGGTTTCCATATGAAAACAAAAGAAAGGGATCAAACCACGATTTTAGTGCTGACCGGCGTATTGACAGCTCTCGTTACAGTGAGTATTATGGTATTGCCCATTCCCATCCCCATGACTACGGGGTATGTGAATCTGGGCGATGGAATGATTTTTCTCGCCGTCATGCTGGTGGGGCGCAGGCACGGCGCCTTTGCCGGCGGCGTGGGCGCGGCGCTGGCCGACATCCTGTTAAGCGCCGCCGCCTGGGCGCCCTGGACGCTGGCGATCAAAGCGGGCATGGCGTTCATTGTGGGTACCTGCTTACATTCCGGCGGGGAGGACAAGAGCGCGTCCGTTGTTTCCGTTTGGGGAATCGGCGGTATGGCGCTTGCCACCGCATTTATGGCCGCAGGCTACTATGTGGCAGAAAGCGTCATGTATGGCAACTGGGCGGCTCCGCTGGTGGGCGTTCCCTGGAATCTGATTCAGGGAGCCGTGGGAACGGCGGTTGCCTGTGCATTGGCCGGGGCGCTGAAAAAGACGCCGGCGAAAAAATATTTCGCATATTGATGACAGATGGAGGAATATCTTTATGAAGGCACTGATATTAAGCGTGTCCACGGGACAGGGACATCACGCCGTAGGGAAAGCCGTATCGGATTGCTTCGAGAGCATGGGCGTTTCCTGCGAGATGCTGGATGCTTACGGTTATGCGGAACCGCTGCTGCAGAGTCTGCTTTCCAAGGGATATTTAATCAGTACCAAGTACATGCCGAAAATCAGTTCTAAGGCATACGACTGGATCGTGAAGAAAAACGAACCGTCGCCGGGATATTCGCCCCTGCGGCTGACCCACGCATTTATCGCGGCGGAGCTGCGGGAACATCTGGAAAAAACCAAGCCGGACGTGGTGATTTGCACCCACGTGCTGTCCTCCATCATGATGAGCATTTTAAAGCAGCGGGGACAGTATCAGGGAATTGTGGTGGGTATTGTGACGGATTTCACTGCACATCCGCTGTGGGAGGAAACCGGCTGGGTGGATTACTATGTGTCCCCCAGTATGCTTCTGGAATACCAAATGAAGAAAAAAGGGATTCCGGCACGCAAGCTGCTGTCCTTTGGAATTCCCATCCGACCGGAGTTTTCAGTCAAGAGGGATAAGGCGGAGGCCAGGAAGCTGCTGGGTCTGGAGCAGGAAAAAAATACGCTGCTGCTCATGGGCGGTTCCATGGGTTACGGCAAGATCGACAAACGTCTTTTGGAATTGGATCAGCTGGGGATGGAGTTTCAGATCATGGTGGTCTGCGGCAACAATAAAAAGATGTACCGAAGGATCACCAGGCTGAAGGCGAAGCTTCGAAGCGACGTCTATGTCTACGGCTTCGTAGACAATGTACACGAGATGATGGACGCGGCGGACTGCATTATCACCAAGCCCGGTGGCATTACCCTGTCGGAGGCCATGGCCAAGGAGCTTCCGGCCATCATGGTCAATCCCATTCCCGGACAGGAGGAACGCAACGTGGAGTTCATGCTGAACAACGGATTGGCCGTTTACGTCACAAAGACGTTTTCTCTGGCGGAGGCGGTGTTTTCCCTATTTCGCCATCCGGAAACCATTCGGCACATGAGCGAAACGGCGGCGCTTCGAGGGAAAAAACGGGCGGCCGAACGGCTGTGCGAATTTCTTGTGGAACAGGTGGAAGAAAACAAATAATATACGAATAAATCACACAAAAGAAAGAGTAAGCGGGAAAAGATGCTTGCTCTTTTGTGTTCCTGCCGAAAAAAATAGTCTAAAATGACAAGAAGGGTATTGTAAAATGACAAAATAATTTGATAATTGTTTGACAATTTTGTAGAAGGTGGTAAAATATTAAATATAATGTGTTGCTGTGAAGTATCTGTTTATTAGGAGGAAAAAATGACTAAAAAAAGTACACGTACGGCATACGTGGTAGCGCTCATCGCTATCGTCGTGCTGCTGGCGGTGCTGGGGACGATGTACAAAGACGTGGAGACCGGCTTTACCGGTACCTGCTGGGCGCTGCTGCCTCCCGTCGTTGCCATCGCTTTGGCGCTGATCAGTAAGGAAGTTTACTCTTCCCTGTTCATGGGATGCTTGGTAGGCGCTTTACTGTACACACAGTTTTCGCCCTGGGACGCCATCGTCCAGTTGGTGGGCGGCGACTACGGCATCGTAACCACCGTAGCCGATTCTTACAACATGGGTATCATCGCATTTCTGGTCATGTTAGGTATTATCGTAGATTTAATGAACAAGGGCGGCGGTTCTGAGGCCTTCGGCCGTTGGGCCAAGGGTAGCGTAAAGACGCGCTGCGGTGCACAGCTGATGACCATGCTGTTAGGATGCCTGATCTTCATCGACGACTATTTCAACTGCCTGACCGTAGGCGCTGTTATGCGTCCCGTAACGGAAAGCCACAAAATTTCCCGTGCGAAGTTGGCTTACGTCATCGATGCTACCGCGGCTCCTGTCTGCATGATCGCCCCGGTTTCTTCCTGGGCGGCTGCCGTATCCGGTTACGTACAGTCCGATAACGTGAACGGCATTGAAATGTTCATCAAGCAGATTCCTTACAACTATTACTGTCTGCTGACGCTGCTGATGATCGTCACCATCTCTGTGCTGAACATCGACTACGGTCCTATGTTAAAGCACGAATACAACGCTCAGGTAAAGGGTGACCTGTTCACCACTCCGGAACGTCCCTTCGCGGGTGACGACGAGTATGAAAAGCCGGCTAACGGAAAGTCTTCGGTTGCCGACCTGCTTCTGCCCGTTATCGTTCTGATCGTTGTCTGCATCATCGGTCTGATCTATTCCGGCGGTTATTTCGATCCGGAAGCCGGAGACGCGTATCACAGCGTTGTAGAAGCCTTCTCCAACGCGGATGCGGCGACAGGTTTGTCCATCGGCGCTCTGATCGGTCTGGTATTTACCTTTGTTTATTTCTGGGTTCGTCGGAGCATCAGCTTTGAAAAGTCCTTCGAATCTGTTCCCAACGGCTTTATCCAGATGGTATCTCCCATTCTGATCCTGTCCTTCGCCTGGACGCTGTGCGCGTTCACCCGTTATGGACTGGATTCCGAGAGCTTCGTTGTCGGCGCTTTGGCCGGCATGGAATCCTTGAAGAAGTTCCTGCCCGCCGTGATTTTCATTATCGGTGCGTTTATCGGTTTTGCTACCGGTACTTCCTGGGGAACTATCGGTATTATGGCTCCCATCGTTGTTTCTGTATTCAACTACGATGTAGAACCGACGCTGTGCGTCATCGGTCTGGCTGCGGCTTGTGCCGGCGGCGTTTGCGGCGACCACTGCTCGCCCATCTCCGATACGACGATCATGGCTTCTGCCGGCGCTCACTGCTACCACTTAAATCACGTATTTACACAGCTGCCCTACGCAATGACGGTAGCGGCAGTGTCCTTTGTTTCCTTCATTATCGCCGGCCTGCTTCAGAACGTAGTGATCTGCCTGATCATCGCCTGCGCTCTGATGATAGGTACTCTGCTGGTCATCCGCGCGATCACTCAAAAGCAGCACGCAGAAATGCTGAACGAAATCAAGGCGGTAAAATAGCAAAATTGCAGCCTACATAGGGAAATAAAGGAAAAGATCATGTCACAGACACATTGAACGAAAAGAGGACGTTTGGATTTCCAAACGTCCTCTTTTATGCTTGCGATGCTTTTGTCTGCTGTACTTTTACCGGCGGGGCCGTCCGCAGCCGCTTGCGACCGCTCGTGGTTTTTGTCAGCGTTCGCTAAAAGTTTTTATCCACGAAACGATTGTACTTTTTCTCATCCATGACGCTCCGGTAGGTGTTGCGGAACTTCTGGACGGTTAGATTGTTGTATTCCAGCAATCTCCGATATTTTAGAAAACCGCCCAACAGGGGGATTCCCCCGCAGAGCATCCCTAAGGAGCCGTTTTTCACGCAGGCCGCGGCCAACGCGGCAAAGACTACGAAAGAGATCAGTACGCCGGCGTTGCGCTTTTGCGTGTGCATCCTGTCAAAGGTCTCCCGGTCGATGACGCCCTCTTGAATCATGGTTTCGCCGAAGCGCTTCTGCACCGTAAACATGGATATGGCGTTTAAAATCATAGGCGCTACCACGAAAAAGGCAAACAATGCCAACGCTGCGTCAAAGAATAAAACGGCAGCGCTTTGTGTATTTCCCATAGAAAATCCTCCTTATATGATCTGGCCGTTCTGCAGCTGCAGGATGCGCTGGTTGGCGCTTCCGCGAAATTGCAGGGTCAGGTCGCGCTCTGCTTCAAGATAAGGGCCGTCAATTAAGGTATCGCAAAGCTGCAACAGTCGGCTGACGGCCTGATTCTTCCGGGACAGCTCCATCAGCTGTTCGTAGGTGTAGCCGCTGAATATCAGCAGGTGAAGTCCCCGTTCTTTGATCTTTTGCGCCAGAGGTAATAAAGCCTCTGGCTGGACGAAGGGTTCTCCGCCGGAAAACGTGACGCCGGAAAGCAAAGGATTTTTGTCGATCTCCGAAAGCAGGCTCAGGGGATCGATCAGCGTTCCGCCGTTAAAATCGTGAGTCTGGGGATTGTGACAGCCGGGGCAGCCGTGAGGGCAGCCCTGGGTAAAGATCACGTATCGAAATCCCGGTCCGTCTACGATGGACTCCTCTACCACGCCGCTGATACGAAGCAGTGGAAAAGAGTTACATTCCATGCTTGACGCGGTCCTTTTCCTCGGCTTGCTTGGCGTTGTTGAAACGATCGGTGGTGCCTACCAGATAGCCGGTGATGCGGCGGATGCGTTCAAACTTTACGCCTTCTCCCAGCATTTTTTCTTCGGATTTTACAGAAACGGTGTTGGTTGCGTTCATAGGGGTCATGATAATGGTCTCCTTTCATGGGTTGCGATTATTCACAGCCGCAGAAGCGCGGCATATTGGGATATTTCTTACGCAGTTCTTTCAGTTTTTCCAGGCTGACGCCTTCGCCCTCTCTTCGGCCGCAGCGGGGGCAAACGTCGTCGATGACGCCGGTATAGCCGCAGACAGGGTCTCTGTCCACCGGATGGTTCACCGAACCGTAGCCGACGCCGGCTTCCTTCATGCAGCGAACCACGGCTTCGAAGGCCTGGGGATTTTTACAGGTGTCGCCGTCCAGTTCTACGTAGCTGATGTGTCCGGCGTTGGTCAGCGCGTGATAGGGAGCCTCCGTGAGGATCTTATGATATGCGCCGATGGGATAGTAAACGGGAACGTGGAAGGAATTGGTGTAGTAATCGCGATCGGTGATTCCTTTGCGTTCGCCGTAAATCTTGCGGTCGATGCGTACGAAACGGCCGGACAGGCCTTCGGCGGGCGTGGCCAGCAGGGTGAAATTCAGACCGGTTTTTTCTGATTCTTCATCCATGCGGCTTCGCATGTGGCCGATGATTTCCAGTCCCAGCTTCTGACTTTCTTCGCTTTCGCCGTGGTGTTTGCCCGTGAGAGCCACCAGGGTTTCGGCAAGACCGATGAAGCCTACGGACAGGGTTCCATGCTTCAGAACTTCGCCTACGGTATCGTCTGGTCCCAGGGTATCGGACTGAATCCAGATGCCCTGTCCCATGAGGAATGGGTAGTTCAGGCATTTCTTTGCCGCCTGAATCTTGTAGCGGTGCAGCAGCTGGCGAATGACGAGATCGATCTGCTCATCCAGCAGTTGGTAGAACTTCTGAATATCTCCCTCTGCCTTGATGCCGATTCTGGGCAGGTTGATGGAGGTGAAGCTCAGGTTTCCGCGGCCGCAGGTTACCTCGTTTTCGGGGTCGTAGCGGTTGCCCATCACTCGGGTACGGCATCCCATGTAGGACACCTCGCTGTTGTAGTCGCCCGGGCGATAGTACTGCGCATTGAAGGGCGCGTCCAGGAAGCTGAAATTGGGGAACAACCGTTTGGCCGACGTCTGGATGGCCAGCTGGAACAAATCGTAATTGGGATCCTCCGGATTGTAGCTGATACCTTCTTTCACCTTGAAAATCTGTACCGGAAAAATGGGCGTTTCGCCGTTTCCCAGACCGGCGTCGGTGGCCTTCAAAAGGTTTTTGATGACCAGACGTCCCTCGGGAGAGGTATCGGTTCCGTAGTTCAGGGAACTGAAGGGAACCTGGGCGCCGGCGCGGGAGTTCATGGTGTTCAGGTTGTGAATCAGCGCCTCCATGGCCTGATAGGTGGCTTTGTCCGTCTCCGCAAAGGCGATTTCGGAAGCCATGGCCACGGCGTCGTGAAGCTGCTCCTCCGTCAGCGACGGGAAGTCTCTGGATAGCAGCCGTCCCACGGTTTCGCCGTAAGCGCTGGCATTTCCCATGGCAGGAATCCCGGCTTCGGAGCAAAGGTCTTTGGCCTTCTGTGCGATTGCTTCCATGGGTTGATGGAGAACCACCTGTAAATAGCGTCCCAAGGCTTTAGCGTATTCTTTCGCATAGGTTTTTGCTACGCCTGGCGCCATGGAATAGTCGAAGTTGGGGATGGACTGACCGCCGTGCATTTCGTTTTGGTTGGCCTGAATGGCGATGCAGGCCAAAGCGGAATAGCTGATGATGCCGTTGGGCTCCCTCAGATAGCCGTGACCGGTGGAAAAACCGTCTTTGAACAGCTTTAACAGGTCGATCTGGCAGCAGGTGCAGGTCAGCATATAGAAATCCTTGTCGTGGATGTGAATGTCACCGTTGATGTGAGCGGCGGCGATATCCTTGGGCAGGATGTAGTTGTCGATGAAGTATTTGGAACCCTCAGAGCCGTATTTCAGCATGGTTCCCATGGAGGTGTCGCCGTCGATGTTGGCGTTTTCCCGCTTGATATCGGCGTCCTTGGCGGAAGCGAAAGTCAGCTCCTTATAGATATCCATTAGATCGGCTTCCGTCTGACGAATCATGGTATGCTCTGCGCGATACAGAATGTAAGCCTTGGCCGTCTTTGCAAAACCCTCTTTAATCAAAACGGTTTCTACGAGATCCTGAATCTGCTCCACGGTGGGAACTTCATCCTGAGGGATGAGGGTGACCACCATGGCGGTGAGCTGGTTTAATTCTTCCTGAGAAAAACCGGCGTCGGTGGCCTCTCCGGCTTTTTTGATGGCCTGTTTGATCTTATCGCTGTTAAAATCTACGACTTCGCCGTTGCGCTTGCGGATATGCTTTAACATTTCTATCCTCCAGACAATAGTGTGAAACATGGGAAAACAGACGCTTTGCATATTGCACTGTGATTTCGCACAATTCACACAATTAGTAGATGTTTTTTTTAAAAATACAATATATTGTAGCTTTTGAAGCGAGCAATACTATAATACCCCTTTTGTTTTAGAGAAGTCAAGATGGCAAATGTGTCAAGAGGAAAATGTAAAAACGTGTTTTCTATTTCTTTTTCGGAGACAATGAAAAGGAAATGCGGGCAAGTGGCGATAGACGATAAAATAGTCGCGTGTTTGATGGAAATAACGAAAATAAAAGAAAAAAATTTTTTTATTTTTTGCAAAAAGGGATAAGCGCGCGGCCGCGGGGAATGGAACGCAGTCAAAGCGGATGGCGCAGTGTGGATAAAGCGAACGCGACGCGGGCATCGACTCTTGTTCCTCTTTTCGGCGCTGTGTGGTATAATAATTCCAACCACTGCCCTGCGGCGTTGCCGCAAGGAAGGAATGATTGCACCATATTCAACATTGCGTAAGCGGCGGAGCAAACGACCCCACGACTTTGCAAAGCCGGAAATCAAAGGAAAACTACATGTACCAGCTGATCAGCATGCCCTACGACAATTTCATGATTGGTCGCTACGGAGGAGCCGAGGGACTCAGCCGGTTGCTTCAGGAAACAGACTGCCACGGAATCGAGTGGGTCTGGGGCGGCGAGCCGGTGACGCGATCCGTGCCAAAGAATATCGTCAACGGCTATCACTTGACGTTTTTCAACGATTGGCTGGACTATTACCGGGGGAATACGGCGGCGCTTTCAGAGCGCTTCGGCGATCAATGGGAGAGTTTCTATCGCGGTAGGGGCGCGGAGGATCTGATCGCGCGCTATCGCTTTGATTTACAGCAGGCGCTGGCTTTGGGGGCGCAATACACGGTGTTTCATGCGTCGGATGTTTCCATTGAAGAAACCTACACTCACCGCTGGAATCACACGGACGTTCAGGTAATCGACGCCGTGGCGGAGGTGATAAATCAAGTGTACGGCGCGGAGGACTTAGGCGTGACCCTGCTTTTAGAGAACCTGTGGTGGCCGGGGTTTTCCTTCACCGATCCGGCTGTGACAGGGCGGCTGCTTTCCGGGATTTCCTATCCTAATAAGGGTATCATGCTGGATACGGGACATTTGATGAACACCGACTGGACGCTGCGGACACAGGAGGAAGCGGTGGACTACGTCATCAGGCAGTACCGCGCTCATGGTGAGCTTGGGAAATACGTGAAGGGATTGCATCTGCACCAGTCCCTCAGCGGGGAATTCGCTGCGGCAAACAGCGGTCATCTGCCGCCGGATCTGCCGAAGGATTACATTGAAAAATTCTGTTTTTCTTATCAATACATACAGAAGATCGATACTCACCGCCCCTTTACTTCGCCGGCGGTGCGGAGGCTTGCAGAGGAAATCCGGCCTGTGTGGCTGGTTCACGAATTGGCGGCTGATCGTGCAGAGGAAATGAAACATGCCGTAGAAATTCAGCGATACGCGTTGGGATATCATCCTACAGCCGTGTAGAGTCACAGCGAGTTCTAAAATATTAGAAGCGGGAAAAGAAGCGACTTCCAAAGTTTTAGAATAGAGCAATCCACTGAAATATCAATGTTTCCTTGCTGTGCAAAACGAAACGCATTTTTGCCGGTTTCTAAAGAATTAGAATTCATCGACACCACGGGATGGCCGAAACTCTGTATTTTCAACGATTTACGAAGAGGCGATCCGCTGGCACGGGTATTGCATTTTAATTAAGAGAGATAGAGTAACAATTGCCGGCGAAACGTGTGCGGCGGCGAAAGACGGCGCAAGAGTCGACGGAGTCAACGGTGTTGCAGAAGTAAAAGGAGGAAGCATCATGTTAGATCGTTTGTTTTTCAACGGAATCATCCGTACCATGGACGAAGAAAACCCGGTGGCTCAGGCCATTGGCATGAAGGACGGGAAGATCTGCTTCGTAGGAAGCGATGAGCAGGCGGCATCCCTGGAAGCGGCTGAAAAGGTAAACCTGAACGGCAAGCTGGCTTTGCCCGGATTTAATGAAGGCCATATGCACCTGGGCACCTACGCCTTTGCCAACATGAACGTAAAGCTGTTTGAAACCAAGAGCGTGGAGGAATGCCTGGAGCGGATGAAAAAACGTCTTGCGGAAACGCCGGACATGAAGTGGATGTACGCCCGGGGTTTTAACGATCAGAGCTTTACCGAAGACAAGCGTTATCCCACGCGGGAAGAACTGGATACCGTTTCCGACCAAATTCCCATCATGGCGGTGCGCGCCTGCGGACACGCCGCTGTGGTCAATTCTGTGGCTATGGATCGCATCGTAAAACTCCCGGAAGCGGAGGAAATGATGGGAAACCGCATTCATCCTGAAACCGGCGAGGTGGATGAGGCTGCGGTAAAGCTGTTTTACAAGGCTATCGACGAACGCACGGTAGAGGATGTGGAAGAACTGTTGAAGTTTGGAATGAACAAGCTGGCGGAATGCGGCATCACCTGCTGTCAGACCGACGACCTGAAAGGAATTCCTGCGGCGCCATGGCGCACGGTGATTCAGGCGTATAAAAACCTGGAGGCCAGAGGGGAAATGCCGGTGCGCATTTATGAGCAGTGTTTGTTCCTCCACTATCCGGAGTTTGAAGAATTCGTCGATGAAGGATATCGCACCGGTCAGGGAGATATCTTCAAGGTAGGGCCGCTGAAGCTGCTGTTGGACGGCTCTCTGGGCGCGAAAACGGCGGCGCTGACCAAGCCTTATATCGGTTCTAAGGATAATTACGGACTTTTGGTCATCAGCCAGGAGGAAATGAACCAAT
This sequence comes from uncultured Clostridia bacterium, assembly GCA_947426455.1. Classification (GTDB taxonomy): domain Bacteria; phylum Bacillota; class Clostridia; order Peptostreptococcales; family Anaerovoracaceae; genus RGIG446. The sequence continues at coordinate 67,897 of CANEEC010000001.1, forward strand.
TTGCCACTTTAGCACAGAAGGAAAACATCCAGATCGCGGTACACTGCATCGGTGACAGAGCCATGGAGGTAACGCTTGCCGCCTTTGAAGAGGCGAACCGTCAATATCCCGGCAAAGATCGCCGTCACGGCATCGTCCACGCTCAGCTGACCACAAAAGCGATTCTGGAACGCATGGCGAAAGACGAAGCCATCGCTTACATTCAGCCGGTCTTCGTGGCCACCGATATGGACGTGACCGAAGCCAGAGTCGGTAAAGAATGGATGCAGGAAACCTACGCCTGGAAGACCATGAACAAGCTGGGCATTCTCACCGTCGGTGGTTCCGACGCTCCCGTGGAGAGCTTTGACGTGATGGACAATCTGTATTTTGCTGTCACCCGCCAGAAGCTGAACGGCTTTCCGGAAGGCGGCTGGCTTCCTCATGAAAAGGTCAGCCTTTACGAAGCGGTGGAAATGTTTACGACCCACGGCGCCAAGGCATGCTTCCAGGAGGACAGCTTAGGAAAGCTGAAGAAGGGTTACGAAGCCGATATGGTTGTCGTAGCAGAGGATATCTTTGAAATTCCGGAGGAAAAAATCAAGGATGTGGCCATCTGCGAAACCATCATGAGAGGCAAGACCACCTATCGGGCATAGAGGTTTGACATTGAAAGAAAAGAGCTGCGGCGCCGCAGCTCTTTTTTAGCGACCCAGGTACAAAATACAAAAAAAGATCCGGGAAATTGGGAAATCTCTTTTCATGTGACAGAAAATTCGGTATAATAATTTCAAACACTGACCTACGGCGTTGCCGCAAGGGTTATGCGGGTACAAAATGCGTCGCACTGTGACAAAGGAGGATAATTATGCTGGATCGTTTATTGTTCAATGGAATCGTGCATACCATGGATGAAGGAAAGCCGGAAGCGCAGGCCATCGGCATCAAAGACGGAAAGATCTGCTTTGTGGGAAGCGATGAAGAAGCGGCAGCTTTGGAAGCGAAAGAGAAGGTGGATTTAAAGGGAAAGGCCGTTTTGCCGGGTTTTAATGAAGGCCATATGCATCTGGGAAGCTACGCTTTTTCCAACGCGAACATCTTGTTGATGGACGCCGTCAGCGTCGAGGACATCCTGGAACGACTGAAAAAACGGCTGGCGGAAGAACCTGACGCCAAGTGGCTGTTCGGCCGCGGCTGGAACGACCAGAAGTTCACCGGTGAAAAGCGCTATCCCACCAGAGAAGAACTGGACAGCGTTTCCAAGGACATCCCCATTCTGGTGGTTCGCGCCTGCGGCCATGCCGGCATTACCAACACCATCGGTATGGAAAAGATCGTCGCTTTGCCGGAGGCGGAGGAGATGATGGCTGACAGAATCCATCCGGCTACCGGTGAACTGAACGAGGGCGCGGTAAAGTTGTTTTATAAGGTAATGGAAGAGCGTCATGTAGAAGAAGTGGAAAAGCTTCTGAAGTTCGGTATGGAAAAATTAGCGGAATGCGGTATCACCTGCTGTCAGACCGACGACCTGAAAGCGATTCCCGCAGCTCCTTGGCGCACGGTGATTCAGGCGTATAAAAATCTGGAGGCCAGAGGCGAAATGCCGGTGCGCATCTATGAGCAGTGCCTGTTTACGGAAAACGAAGCCTTTGAAGAATTCGTAGCGGAAGGCTATCGCACCGGGCAGGGCGACGTCTTTAAGATCGGACCCCTGAAGCTGTTGTTGGATGGTTCTTTGGGCGCACGGACGGCGGCGTTGTCCAGACAACCCTACGTGGGCACGAAGGACGCCCGCGGCCTGCTGATCTTTACACAGGAGCAGATGAACCGCTTCGCCGTATTGGCGCAGAAGGAAAACATCCAGATTGCCGTACACTGCATCGGCGACAAAGCCATGGAGGTAACGCTTGAGGCCTTCGAAGAAGCCAATCGCCAGTGTCCCGGAACCGATCGCCGTCACGGCATCGTTCACGCCCAGCTGACTACCAGGGAAATTCTGGAGCGCATGGCGAAAGATGAAGTTGTGGCTTACATTCAGCCCATCTTCGTAGCCACCGATATGGATGTCACCGAGGCTCGTGTGGGGAAAGAATGGATGCAGGAAACCTACGCCTGGAAGACCATGAACGAGTTGGGCATTTTGACCGTGGGTGGTTCCGACTCGCCGGTGGAAAGCTTCGATATCATGGATAATATCTATTGTGCCGTGACTCGCCAGAAGCTGAACGGTTCCCCCAAGGGCGGCTGGCTGCCGGAGCAGAAGGTCAGCGTGTACGAAGCGGTGGAAATGTTCACCACTCACGGCGCCAAGTCCACATTCCAGGAGGATTCCTTAGGAAAGCTGAAAGAGGGTTTCAAGGCCGATATGGTCGTTTTAGCCAAGGACGTCTTTGCCGTCGATGAAAACGACATCAAGGACATCGCCATCTGTGAAACCATCATGGGCGGCAAGACCACGTACAAAGCGTAGAATCATTTTTTCGGCGCAGGGGATGGCCGCAGCAACGGATTTTGTGGCCACGAAAGAAATTTCCGGCGTCATGGAAAGAAATTCCTTCGCATGACGTGATACACGATCAAAAGCAAAGAGGGATCGCGCAGGATTGTGGCGCGTCCCTCTTTTTGCGTGTGATTCGCCGGCATAGATTTTGAAGTTTCGGAAACCCTTAGATATATGGAAAATCATTTGAACATCGTAAGGGGAAACAATCAAAAGCGGCAGTGGAACGGGAGCGTACAGCCATATAAAAGGGCGCGACTATATGCAGCAGCGCGGTTGTATGCGGGGACACAATTGTGGAGAAATGTCGGAGAACGGTGCAGGAAAACCTCACAACAGTGCGAAGAAGCTGTGTGGCGGTGCGAAGAAGCTCTGCGGCAGTGCGCGAAAACCGTAAAATGGCTGCGGGGGCTAACGGCAGTCGCGGCGCTTTTAGCGCTGTGGCACGGATTGCTTCTGTGGACGTCCTTTGGGGAGGGACACGTCCACTATCGGCCGGAATATGAAAAGGCCGACTTACATCCCATTGTGGAAAAAATGGAATCGACGCAAGGAGATGGGCGCACAGGTGCGGGACTCACCCTCAAGGACTATCAAACCCTGTTTTATCAGACCGGTCTGGGGGCCGCCGCGGTGGACCGGCTGTGGGCGGAGGGACGCCGGGAGGAACTGTTCCAATATCAGGAGGATTTTTTTCGAGAAGTGACCGTGGTGTGCAAACGCTACAATATCTTCGTGTCGGGGGAATATCTGGCGGAGCCGGCGCAAGATGCAGAGGGTAACCCGGCCGGCGCGCGGGTTTCGGCAGCGGCTTTACAGGAAGAATATAAAAAAGTCCGAATTCCGCAGCTGGCGCCTTTGCAGGAGGGAGACATTCTGGTCACCCTGTGTTCTCACTGCTACGGCTGGCGCAACGGCCATGCCGCCATCGTGGTGGAAACAGCGGCCTCCGGCGCTTCCAAAGATCGGACGCTGGAATCCGTCACCGTGGGGGTCAGATCCAGGCTGCGATCCTCAGATCGCTGGCGCAGCTATCCGGCTTTTGCCGTGCTGAGGCTGAAAGAAGACGTATCGGCTGCCAAAAGCGTGTCGGCTGACGGGAGCGAAGCGATTGCCGGTAACGGCGGCAAACAAACGGCGAATACGCAGACAGTCGGCGCACAGGCGGCCGCGCTGGCGAAGGACTATTTCTGCGACGTCCCCTATCGGCTCAGCGCCGGTCTTTTGGGAAAGCCGTGGGAGCTGCCTGAAAAAACGGAAAGTGCCGATGATGCGGCGGATACGGTGAAGGGAACCCAGTGCGCCCACATGATTTGGTGCTGTTATCGGGCGCTGGGATACGATTTGGATTCTGATGGGGGCAGGCTGGTGACGCCCAGAGACCTATTGGAAAGCCCGCTGCTTGAGGTAGTGCAGATTTACGGCATGGATCCGGCGGGATTTTTGTCATAAAAAACGGTAAATTTTTAAAAAAATTGGGTTGATTGCACAATAAACCGGTGCTATAATAAACCGTAAGCTATTTCGCCGGCCTCAGGGTTACATTGAAGTATTACATCAGAAGGCACGGCGAAATTTTATTAGGAAAGAGATGTGACGGATATGATTTCGAAAAAGGCAATGGCGGAGATCGAAGAGGGCAGGGGCATCAGCCGGATGTTTTCTGACGCGGTGGCTCTGACCGAGAAATTCGGCGCAGAGAATGTATATAATTTCAGCATTGGCAATCCCAGCGAAGAGCCGCCGGAAGAAGTAAAGCGGGCGATTATTGACGAGCTGCAGACGCAAAAACCCATGGCGCTGCACAGCTACACCGGAAGCTACGGCTATGCCGACGTGCGCAAAGCGGTGGCCGATCATGAAAACAGACTGTTTCAAACGGCGTTTACCGCGGATAATGTGGTCATGACCGTGGGGGCTGCCGGCGGTCTGAATCTGATGTTTCAGGTGCTGATGAATCCGGGGGATCAGGTCATCACCTTTGCGCCGTATTTCAGCGAATACAAATGTTATGCCATGAATGTGGACGCGGAGCTGGTGCTGTGCGGCACCGATGAAAATTTTCAGCCGCGGCTGGCAGAGTTCGAATCCAAAATCAATGAAAAAACGCGAATCGTGCTGATCAATTCCCCCAACAACCCTACGGGAGCGGTCTATTCCAGGGACATTTTGAAAAAGATCGCCGATATTATGGAAAGAAAAGAGAGGGAATACGGACTGCCTATCTATCTGGTGTCCGATGAACCGTATCGCTATATCGCCTATGACGGTGTGGAGGTTCCCTATTTGCCCAACATTTATAAGAACGCTGTGGTGGCCAACTCCTTCAGCAAGTCCCTGTCCCTGCCGGGAGAACGCATCGGCTTTCTCATTCTCCCCAGCAGTCTGGACGGTTATCGGGAGATTTACGGCGCTTGCAACACCATGAACCGTACCCTGGGTTTCGTCAATGCACCGTCGCTGATTCAGAAGGCGGTGGGCAGATGCCTGGACGCGGAGGTGGACGTAAAAGGATATGAAAAAAACAGAAATGCGCTGTACGAGGGTCTGACCCGCATCGGCTATCAATGTATGAAGCCTCAGGGAGCATTTTATTTGTTTGTGAAAACTCCCATTGCAGACGATTGGGAATTCTATGAAAGAGCGCAGAAGTACCGGCTGATTCTGGGGCCCGGTTCCGCCTTCGGCGGCCCCGGCTATGTGAGGATTTCCTACTGCGTGGAGTACGATATGATCGTAAAAGCGCTTCCCGGTTTTCAGAAGCTTTGGGAAGAAATCCGGACAGAACAGGGGAAATAAAGCCTATCGCAAATAGACGATAAAATAAAAAATTCTTGCCGTGAAGCGGTAAAATACAACTTTTCGGCGGTATTTTTTTACGCAAAAATACCTTCAAAAAGGAGAAATAACCGAAGAAATCACAATGAATATGTAAAATACATGGATAAAAGGATTGCAAAATTAATAAATTCGATAAAAAATAAGTTGGCTCTATAAGCAAAAACTTAAGTGGGAAATCAAAAAATGTTAAGTGATTGTTAAAAAAATGTTTGCGAAATCTGGCGGATTACGCTATGATAGCAGTGTAAACGTTTTATAAATAAGTAACAATTTCTATTTGAAAGCATGAGATTGCATGGGTCTGTGTGTAAGATCTTATTTATAGAACGCTTATTGACGCGAATAATCGTGTCAGCTTGTTTAACAAGGAGGTTTAAACATGTTTGCAAAATTTGAATGGTTTACAACCAACATCCTGTGGGGTCTGCCCCTGCTGGTGCTGTGCGTCGGCTTTGGCGTTTACGCATCCATTCGCACTGGATTTATCCAGATTCGTCTGCTTCCCAAAATCCTGAAGTACCCCTTCAGTAAAGAAGCAAACGACAGCGATGGTGCCGGCGAAAAGCTGTCCACATTCGAAGCTGTATCCGTAGCTATCGGTGGTTCCGTAGGTGTAGCCAACATCTCCGGTGTAGGTACCGCGATTGCTACTGGTGGTCCCGGCGCTCTGTTCTGGATGTGGGTTGCCGCTATTCTGGCCATGGTTACAAAGATGGCCGAGGTATCCCTGGCTGTTCACTACAGAGAAGTTGATGAAAAGGGTGACCATATCGGTGGTCCTACCTATTACATCATGAAGGGTCTGCATGAGGAAAAGGGCTGGAGCAAGGGCCTCTGTAAGCTCCTGTGCACCGTGTTCGGCGGCGGTATCTTTATTACATTCTTCCTGACTCTGCAGAACTACACCACTTCTGAAGCTGTTGGTTCTACCTTCGGTATCTCCTACCTGATCCCCGGTCTGGTGCTGTCCATCGTAAACTGGATCATCATCTGGGGTGGTCTGAAGAGCGTAGGTAAAGTAGCTTCTTACTTAGTTCCTATCATGTGCGTATTCTACATCGGCTGCGTTATCGTAACTCTGTTCCTGAATGCAGGTGCAATCCCCGGTGCTTTCGCAAGCATCTTCAAGGGTGCGTTCACCACACAGGCTGCTGTCGGCGGTTTCGCCGGCGCTACCGTATCTCAGGCTCTGAGATTAGGTTTCGCTCGCTGCGTATACTCCAACGAAGCTGGCTGGGGTACTTCCCCCATGGTACACGCTACTGCTGAGGTAGACCATCCGATTAAGCAGGGTCTGATGGGTGCGTTCGAAGTATTCGTAGACACCATCGTTGTATGCTCCGCTACTGGTATCCTGGTAATCACCACTGGTTACTGGCATTCCGGTCTGCTGGGTGCAGAACTGACCCTGACCGCTCTGGAAGCGAGCATCGGTTCCTTCGCTCGTATGGCCATCGCGCTGTCCATCTTCTTCTTCGCGCTGACCACAGGTACCGGCTGGTTCATATACTACAAGACGCTGTTAACTCATGCGTTCACTGGTAACTTCCAGAAGAACATTCTGTTTGTACAGAAGCTGATCAGCCCGTTCATGGGTTACATCATCACCTGCATCACCGTACTGGGCGGCGGTACTCCTGCTGAACTGTGGGTAATGGCTGACTTCTCGTCCGCTGTGCCTACCTTCGTAAACCTGTTCGTACTGCTCATCATCTCTGGAAGATTCTTCGAACTGGTCAAGGACTACAAAGCTCGCTACATGGGTATCGGTCAGGTAGACCCCAACTTCAAGATTTTCTACGAAAAATAAATTTTATTTGAATCGTAAATCAACGTAGTTGAGTGAAAAACAAACCATGCATAAAAAGGACTGTCCAATGACAGTCCTTTTTTAATGCTTGTGTTTTAAATGAGTTCGCAGTTCGCTGCGCGGATGAATGGCGCGCAGAGCAACCCGCCGCGGATAACGCGGTTAGTGGCACTGACCGTATGGCGTTACAGTCGTTTGCCCTTTTCGTAGTAGCGGTTCATTTCAGCCTCAGGAACCATGGAACCGCCGGTTGCCCAGACGACGTGGGTGGCGCAGTCCATATGCCGGCTCAGGTCGCAGGCATCCAAGTATTCTCTTTGATCCAGGAGGCGCATGACACCGGGAAAACCGGCGCAGGCGGAAGGCTCGATATAGATGTCTTCACTATCGGCTAACTGTGCCAAAAGTCGGTACAGGGTATCGTCCTCCACGGTGAATGCGCCGTCTAATTTATCTTCCATGAGTTTGCCCACCAGACGAGAAGCGCGCCCCACGGCCAGGCCATCCGCCGCTGTCTTTCCATCCAGACCGATGTCGCCGCAGGAAATTTCGTTGTGCAACCCGGTCATCATTCCCAGCGTCATGCAGGGAGCGTGGGTGGGTTCGGCGAAGAAACAGTGGACGTTATCGCCGTAAAGCAGTTTTAGACCGAAGGCCACGCCCCCGGGGCCGCCGCCTACACCACAGGGCAGGTAGACGAACAGAGGATGGGTTTCATCCACGGTCGCATTCAACTGGCGCAGTTGTTCGTCCAACCGCTTTGCCGCCGTAGCATATCCTAAAAACAGGTCGAGAGAACCTTCGTCGTCCACAAAGTGGCACATGGGATCGTCAGCAGCGGCTTTTCTGCCTTCGGCTACCGCCTTCTGGTAGTCATCGGGGTATTCCACAACGATGGCGCCCTTTTCCCGCAGCATGTCCTTTTTCCACTGGCGGGCGTCGGCGGACATGTGAATGGTCACTCGAAATCCCAGCTGAGCGCTCATGATGCCAATGGAAAGTCCCAGATTTCCGGTGGAACCTACGGCTACGCTGTATCTGGAAAACAGTTGGCGGAAGCGGGGTTCCGTCAGAATGGAGTAGTCGTCGGTCAGTTTTAACATTCCCTCTCGCAGCGCAATGGTTTCCGCAAGTTTTAAAATCTCATGAAACCCGCCCCTGGCCTTGATGGAACCGGAGATGGGAAGCATGCTGTCGCACTTCAAAAGCAGCCGTCCGCGTACCGGTTTATCGGCTCCTGCGGCCAACACCCGGTGCATAGCCGGGATTTCTTTCAGCGGTGATTCCACTAAGCCGCCGGCCGCCGCCGTTTCGGGAAAGGCCTTTTTTAAATAGGGACGAAACCGCTGCAGCCGCTGTTCTACAGCTTCCACATCTTCGGCGGTAGGTTGAGAGCCATAGGCGCTTTGCGATGCGCCGGCGCTTTTCCAAATGTTGCCGCTGTCACGGCCTCCGCAGGAGCTGCCGCCGTGCGGGATGCTGTCGGAACTACCTGCTATGGCGGGATTGATCCAGAATACTTCCTCCGCTTTTATCATAGGCTGAAGGAGCGGAAAGGTTTCTTTTAATACATCCAGTTGAATTTCAGGCATAGGTCACTGTCCTTTCTGATTTTCACAGAGAAATGGATCCCTTCTTTTTCTTATCGTATCACAAGGAGGTCACATTTACAATTGAGATATTTTGAGGTATAATATAAAGAATATTTTGCAAAAAAAACTTGAAAAAAATCGTCTATAAAGTGAGGAACAGAATGCAGAATTTCCTGATAAAAAAATTTATAAAGGATTACGATAAAACGGAAGACCCCCAAGTTCGAGAGGCTTACGGAAAGCTGGCCGGCGTGGTGGGTATCGTCTCCAATACCGCCGTCAGCGCCATGAAGATTGCGGTGGGTTTGGTCTTTTCCAGCATCTCCATTTTAGCTGATGGAATCAACAACTTGACGGATGCTTCCTCATCGCTGATTACGCTGATCGGATTTCGGATGGCGGCTAAGCCGGCGGATGAAGATCATCCCTACGGCCACGCCAGAATCGAATACATAACGGGACTGATCGTATCGTTTTTGATCATCATGCTGGGAGGGCAGATGCTGAAGGCCTCCGTGGAAAAGATTTTACATCCCGACGCCTTGCAGTTCAGCTTACTGGCGGTGGGCGTTCTGGTCGTTTCTATTTTGATGAAACTGTGGCAGGCGCGGTTCAACATGAAAATGGGCGAAGCCATCGATTCGGCCACGTTGAAGGCCACCGGTGCGGACAGCCGCAACGATGTGATTTCCACCACTGCGGTTCTGATCAGCCTTTTTATCGGCAAGCTGACCGGATATCAGTTAGACGGCTTTATGGGCGTGTTGGTGGCGCTGTTTATCGTTTGGTCGGGAATTTCTCTGATCAAAGAGACCTCTGATCCCCTGTTAGGCCTGGCGCCGGATCCTACGCTGGTGGGAGAGATCCAGTCTCGTGTCATGGAACACGAAGGAATTCTGGGACTTCACGATCTGGTGGTTCACGACTACGGCCCGGGCAGAGTGTTTGCCTCGGTTCACGTGGAGGTGGACGCCAACGAAAATCTGATGAAGAGCCACGACATGGTGGATAATATTGAAAAGGAAATCAGCTCGCAGCTGCGAATTCATCTGGTGGCGCATATGGATCCGGTGGATACCAAGGATCCGCTGACGCAAACGGTGAAACAGCAGTTGAAGGAAATTGTGGAAGAGATACCGGAGATTCTCAGCACCCACGATCTGCGGGTGGTGAGCGGATACACCCATCATAATCTGGTGTTTGATATCGTGATCTCTCCAGGATGCGAAAAGTCCGACGGTCAGCTGAAAGCGATGATAGCCGGCCGCTTAAAGGAATACGACCCCAAATACAATGCGGTTATCGAGGTGGATCGGAATTACGCCGGGTAAATGTGGCTGATTGGGGAAAAGACGCTCAAAAAAGCTTATTTTTTTCGTGTGTACTAAATGTGCGCTGACAAGCGATATATAAATGCAAAAAACCGCCGCTTGCTCTGGTTATAATGAAATAAATGGAAGAATAGATGTACTGACTCGATTCACATACGATTGCAATTTTCACGATTGTTGATTTACCATCAGAAAGAACAGAAGGTTACAGCATGAAAGACTATTTGGCGCACATCAGAAGAGATTCATTCGGGCATGTAGATGCAGTACAGACGGTCGGCGAACATTGCCACAGTACCGCAAAATATGCCGCACAATCACTTGAGTCGGTATCGCTTTCCGCTTCCGGATATTTGGCAGGACTGCTTCACGACATGGGAAAGTACACGGAGGACTTTCAAAATTATCTGGTCAATCAAACCGGAAAAAGAGGAAGTGTCAATCATACCTTTGCCGGTGTACGGTTTCTTTTGGAGCATTTTTTTCGGGAAAATGCCGAAGATTTTTCTGCGATAGCCAGCGAACTTTTGGCATTGGCCGTAGGTGAACATCACGGTTTATTCGACTGTGTAGACGAACATGGAAAAAGCGGCTTTCAATATCGGCGAGAAAAGGAAGGGATCGCCTACGAAGAAGCGGTAGAAAATTTTCTTCGTTATTGTGCCGGGCAAGAGGAATTGGATCGTCAATTTCATGAGGCGCAAGCCGAATTGACTTCGATTTTAAAGCGGATTTTATCTATGACCGGTGATGAAGTCTGCGATGAACGATATGACCAAGAAACGGCCTTTTATTCCGGTTTGTTGGCGCGGTTGCTGCTTTCTGCGGTGATCGAGGGAGATCGAAGGGATACGGCGGAATTTATGCGTGGGACGGTGTTTCCCGCAGAATTGCGCGGTGAAGCGCTGGATCGGCTGTGGTACATACACCTGAGGCAAATGGAAGATCGATTGGCTCAGCTTCCCCAGGATTTTCCCATCGATCGAGCGAGAAGAACCATTTCCGATCAATGTCGTCAGGCGGCAGAACGGTCGTGTGGGGTCTTCCGTCTCAATGTTCCCACCGGCGGGGGAAAAACTTTGTCCGGCTTGCGGTTTGCCCTGGCTCATGCCCATCGGCATCGAAAACAGCGAATCATTTTTACTTCGCCGCTGCTCAGTATTTTGGAGCAAAATGCGGCAGTGATCCGCGATTATATTCAAGATGACAGTCTTATTTTAGAACATCATTCCAATCTGGTGCACACGGAAGAAAACGGCCGCCAATTGGATGAGAAAGAACTTTTAGTCGAAAATTGGGATTCTCCCATTATCATTACTACGCTGGTTCAGCTGTTGAATACCATGTTTTCTGGGAAAACGACGGCGATTCGGCGGTTTCATTCTCTATGCAACAGCATCATTATCATTGACGAAGTTCAGACGGTTCCCAGCAAAATGCTTTCTTTATTTTCACTGGCGATGAACTTTCTATCAGAAGTCTGCGGAGTTACCATCGTTCTTTGTTCCGCCACCCAACCCTGTACAGAACAAATCGAACATCCACTGCACGGTCCGATCCCGGAAATGGTTCCTTATGAATCTACACTGTGGGAAGCTTTTCGTCGGACGAATATACAAGATGCCGGAACGATGTCCCTGGAGCAGATCGCTGATTTTGCTTTGGACAAGCTGGAAAGCGTCGGCAGCTTGTTGATCGTCTGCAATAAAAAAGATCAGGCAGAATCTCTATATCATCTGCTGCAAGATGGCGATTTTGCGCTCTTTTCTCTTTCTGCGGCTATGTGTACGGCTCATCGCCGGATCGTCTTAGATGAACTTCGAACTACCTTGAAACAGAGCGGGCAAAAAGTTGTCTGCGTTTCCACCCAAGTGATTGAGGCCGGAGTAGACATTTCTTTTGGTTGCGTCGTTCGCTTTGCCTGCGGGATGGACAGTGTAGTCCAAGCGGCAGGTCGCTGCAACCGCGGTGGTGAAGCCGGAGCAGGAGTTTTGGCTCCGGTATATCTGGTGCAGTGCCAAAAGGAATCCCTGGCATATCTGCCGGATATTCGGATCGGACAGGGTGCGACCCAGGGACTTTTAGGGGAATTTGCGCTTCATCCCGAGACGTATGATAACAGGTTGGATTCGAACGAAGCGATTGGGTACTACTACCGCACACTATATCACAGACAGCCGCACGGGCACCATGATTACGGCGTGAAAGGTCGTCCGTCGTCTTTGTTTTCTCTCCTGTCGTTGAATGATGATTATGCAGAAGAACAGCCGTATTACTTCCGACAGGCCTTTCGTTTGGCCGGCTCTTTATTCCAGGTTTTCGAAGAAAATACCACGGATGTGGTCGTTCCCTACGGATCGGGAACGGAATTGATCCAAGATCTTAACAGTGAAAGAGCAGAACGCGATCCGGTCTATTTGCAGAGGCTGCTGGAAGAAGCGAAACCCTATACAATTTCTCTGTATCAGTATCAAATAGAACGATTGAATTTTGAATACGCTCTGATTCCCCTACAGGGTGGCGCCTTGGGACTCAGTGGACATTACAATGAACAAACCGGTTTTTTCATCGACGAACCTAATATTGAATTTTTATGGAGGTGATATGATGCAGTATCCAAACATTGTGGAGTTTCAGGTCTCAGGGGATTACGCTCTTTTTTCCGATCCCATCATGCGCGTGGGAGGAGAAAAATGCAGTTATCAGGTGCCTACCTATGAGGCGTTGAAGGGCATTTTGTCTTCTGTGTACTGGAAGCCTACTCTTATCTGGTATATCGACGCGGTTCGGGTTATGAATCAGATTCAAACCGAAGTCAAGGGTATTCGGCCGATTCATTACCGAGATCGTGAAAATGATTTGGCTTACTACACCTATTTAAAACATTGCCGCTATCAGGTACGGGCGCATTTTGAGTGGAACGAAAACCGACCGGAGCTGGCGCGGGATCGCAATGAGAACAAGCATCACAATATCGCCAAACGGATGATCGAAAAGGGCGGCCGTCGGGATATCTTTCTGGGAACCAGAGAGTGTCAGGGATATGTGGAACCCTGCGTTTTCGGCGAGGGGACAGGAGCCTACGATGAACTGTCCGAACTGGGATTTGGACTGATGTATCACGGCATCACCTACGCAGATGAGTCCTATTCTCCCGAAACTCAAGGGAAGATGACCGCCCGATTCTGGTA
>CANEEC010000002.1 GCA_947426455.1 uncultured Clostridia bacterium
GCCGGTGAGTTCTTCTTCTTCGATGATCTTACCCTTGCGCATCATGTTTTCCAGCTTCAGGATCCTCTCCTCCAGCTCCGCCTGTTCGTTTTTCGCGGAATCGTATTCCGCATTTTCCGAAATATCGCCATAGGAAATGGCCTCTTTGATTCGCTCGGCAACTTCCGCTCTGCGAACAGACACCAGTTCCTCGTGTTCTTTTACAATTTTATCGTACCCCTCTCGGGTCAGCAGGATTTCATCAGCCATTGAAACTTCTCCTTTTCTTTATGATATCCAATGAATTTTACCCGAAAGAATGCGCCTTGTCAATTCTTTCGCTCTATTCTCCCTCAAAAATTATCTTTCATACGGCAAGCGCCTCAAAACGGCGCCCAAACAACACCTGCAAACGGCATCCTCTAAACAGCCCCCGCCGACAGATAACAGGTCAGCAGAATGCAGGCCACCGGAATGGTGACAATGGAAAGCAGCGTGGAGATAAACACCAGCTCCGCTCCTACCTTGCTGTTTTTTCCGTACTGCTCCGCAAATACCACAGGCAGGGAACCTCCAGGCATGGCCTGGGTCAGCGTAAGCACCGTGGTAATCATCGGCGGAACGGAACACAGCGTGCAGACGCCAAAGGTAATCACCGGCCATAAAAGCAGCCGCAGCGCCGAAAATCCCATGTAGCGCAGATTGGTCAGCATGTTGCCCAGCTTGCTGTCCCCCAGCTGGATGCCGATGACCAGCATGGACAGCGGAACCAGCATATTTCCCACCGTCTGGCAGGTATCCATCATAAACTCCGGAAGCTGCGTGTCCGTAGCGAACATCAAAAGTCCCACAAACGCCGCCACCGTGGGAATGCTCAGCAGATTTTTCAGCTGCTCCTTCCAGCGGACGGAGCCGTTTTCTCCGCCGGATGCGCCGGGCGTATAGCACACCTGCGCAATGGCCAGAGTGTACATGAAGATGCAGGCCAACAGGTTGGAAATCGCCGCGTAGAAAAAAGCTTCCTCGCCAAACACCGCCAGACAGATGGGAAAGCACAGAAAACCGCTGTTGGAAAAGGTCAGCTCCGCCCAGTAGATTCCAAACTCATCCGCCTTCGGCCGCAATCCCTTGATCAGTCCGTAATTGATCACCGCGGCGGCTACGTGATACACCGCCGTGGCAAGCAGGGCGATTTTCACCATGTTCCATGTCTCAGGATCGATCTTGTGTGACGACACCGTATACAACGTCAGGCACGGAGAGGCGATGTTCATCATCACCTTGGACAAAACCTTGGAACCGCTCCGATCTACCATGCCCTTTTTATACGCAATAAAACCCATGAGGACGATTAAAAATACAGAGATCACTCTCAGCGTAACTTCTATCATTATTTTTACTACCCTACCTAACTATATCGCTCTCAACTCTATTTCATTCCCTGTTTATAACGATGCGATGACGCTGCGTAATTCCTTTGCATCGGTGATGGTGTTAACCCGTCCCCGCAGCTTACTCGCGCCGCTCATTCCCTTGGTGTACCATCCCACGTGTTTTCGCATTTCCCGAACCGCCGCATATTCACCCTTATCGGCTACAAGCCGGTCGAAATGCTTCCCCGCCGCCTGCCGCTTCTCCTGGCGGCTGACCGACGGCGGCGTCCTTCCTTCCCATAAAGCCACAGCCTCCCGAAAGATCCAGGGATTGCCCATGGCTCCTCTGGCAATCATCACGAAGTCGCAACCCGTTTCTTCCATCATTCGTATGGCATCTTCCCCGCAGAAGATGTCGCCGTTTCCGATCACCGGAATGGACAGCGCCTCCTTCACCTGACGGATTTTAGACCAGTCCGCCCTGCCTGTATAAAATTGCTCCCGAGTTCTGCCGTGAACAGCCACGGCGCTGGCTCCCGCCTCTTCCATGGCTCTGGCAAACTCCACCACTGCGATGGAATCATCGTCCCAGCCGATCCGGGTTTTCACCGTCACCGGTTTTCCCGCATGCTTCACCGCCGCGGAAACCAGTTCCTGCGCCAGCGCCGGACGCTTCAGCAGAGCAGAGCCTTCTCCGTTTTTTACCACCTTGGGCACGGGGCAACCCATGTTGATATCGATCATGCAGTTGCCGCGTCCCCGTAAATGCTCCGCTGCAAAAGCGATCATCTCCGGCTCCGAGCCGAAGATCTGGTACACGATGGGGACCTCCTGCTCCCGAAAGGACAACAGGTACTCCGTATTTTTATCGTTGTAATACAACCCCTTAGCGCTGATCATTTCCGAATAGACCAGCGCGGCGCCCTGCTCCTTGCAGATGCTGCGAAAAGCGCTGTCGGTCACTCCGGCCAAGGGAGCCAGAAAAAAGGGATTGTCCAAACTTACGTCTCCAATGGAAAGCTTCGGCTTCACGTCTACTCGCACTCCTTCTTGCCCCTTCCCAGGTTTTGAGGACGATTTTTTTCATAGATGATCCGCAAACCCTCCAGCGTCAGCATCTTATCCACACAGTCGATACAATCCACGCCCTGCTCGATCATAGTGGCCAGACCGCCGGTGGCAACCACCTTCGGTTCCTGCTGGATGTGATAGGTTTCTTTCAGCTCCACCCGCATCTTCGCCACGATATGCTCCACCAGACCCATGTAACCGTAAACCAGTCCGGACTGCATGCTTTCGATGGTGTTTTTGCAGATGGCCTGACCGGGAGCCTCCAGTTCCACTCGCGGCAGCTTGGCCGTCTTTTCAAACAGCGCGTCGGAGGAAATCTTGATCCCGGGAGCGATGGTGCCCCCCAGATATTCCGCCTTATCCGACACGGCGCAAAACGTGGTTGCCGTTCCGAAATCGATGATGATCAGGGGGCCTCCGTACTTGGCAAAGGCCGCCACCGCATTGACGATGCGATCCGCGCCCACCTGTTTAGGATTGTCGTATTTCACCACCAGTCCCGTTTTGATTCCGGGACCGATGACGATGGCGCGACGGTGGAAATACTTGGTGGACAAATGCTGTAAGGTAAACAGTACCGGAGGTACAACGGTAGAGATGATTACGTCCTTTACGTCCTCCGTCCGCAGTCCCTCATAGCGAAACAGCTGATTGACGATCATTCCGTACTCATCGGCGCTTTTTCCCGTGTCGGTTTCCATACGCCAGTTCTGAATCAGCTTTCCATCTTTGAATACGCCTAATACAATGTTGGTATTTCCTACGTCAAATGCCAATAACATATGTTTCTTTGCTCCATTCCTCATTGGTTAAAACCGATTGATGCCTCGCCCTAAAAGCTCTTTACCTTCTTTTCGATCCGCGCGATGGCCAGAGCCATCATCAACCCCGGCACAATGGTGTTTTCGGTGATATCCACTCCTAAAATTTCCTTGATCCGTTTCAGGCGGTACTGTACCGTATTGGAGTGAATCTCCATGAGCCGGGAGGTTTTTGCCGTGGACATGCCCGCGTCCAAAATGAACGTCTCCAGCGTTTCCATCAACTGTTTGATCTTTCCTTCGCCGGTATGCTTAAAGGGTTTCAACAGATCCAGATAGTTCTTCTTCACCGATCCGCCGTTCAGACAGATATTGACGCAGTTGGACGCCATGGCCAGCTCGTATTTGGAGAAGGACTTCTTATAGGGGAAGATCAGCTGAATGAAAGGCTCTGTTTCGTTGATGATCTGAAACGCATTGCAGGCGTCCTCGATACCGTTTAATTCGCTGACGTAGAAGGTCATTTTCGCGCCCGCTTCGCTCATCTTCCGCGCGATTTCCTTCCAGCGCGTCTCACTGTACGATTTTTCGTCCTTTTCCGTCTGTTCCTTTTCAAAGAGAACGCCGCAGAATTCGTCGCTTTCCGCAATGTTGATGTGGCGAATTCCGTATTTGCTCTCAAAGTCGGACAGGATGCGAATTCCTTCCTCTCCGGGAATTCCGGGGACAAAATACACGCCGGCAATCTTCTCATCGGCAAAGTCCGACTCGTTCTTCAGGCTGTAGGCCAAAGAACGGTTGCCGCGGCGCAGCGCTTTGATGAACTCCGCCGTAATGTCCCTTTCCGGCCGGTAATTCCACAGGCCCATGGCCAGCTCGATGATCTCCGCCAGCTTGGAAATTTCCTCCTGAGAATAGGAAGCGTCATTATCCGCTAACATCAGGTAATGGCGTTCCCCGCTGATGTTGATGGGACCCCAGTAGGTCAGAAGGCCGTTCACATCCACTCTGGCGCCCTTTTGGTTCTGCTCCACATTGGCCGCCAGACGATAGTGTACCGCTTCTTCAATGCTGACGTTGTGCTTCGTCTCTACGCTGAATACCGTGTTGAAATCCGAAGAAAACAACACCAGCTGAAAATTGTTGTTGATGGCCGCTTCCCTGGCAGCCGCCTGGAAGCTGCTGTACTTTTCAAAGTTCAGAAGATGAAAAATACTATTGTTGATTAAACTGTTAGCAAACGTCTCTGCCACTGTATTTCACCTCCGCATTATTTTCGGGGTTCTTCTTCCCCGCCTTGTTTCTGATTTTCCTCTGTCAGCTGCACATCCAGTTCTTCCATCAGCTGATGCAAAGCATCCTTTTCGGCCTCGGAAAGCTTCGGCTCCGCCATTTCGCTTTCGGCGATCTTCTTATTTTTATCGCTGATTTCCTTCAGCTGCTGAACCACATCCGCCGTGGTCATGGTTCCCTCAAACAGTCCCTGGAATTGCTCACCGTCCAGCGTTTCCACCTCAAGCAGCGTCTCCGCGATCAGGTGCAGCTGTTCCATGTGTTCCCGCAGCAGCTGTTCCGCCTTGACAAAGGCATCGTCCAGAATTCTGCGCATTTCTTCGTCGATCTTGGCAGCCAGCTCCTCCGAATAATTCTGTCTCGTTCCGTAATCTCTGCCCAGAAATACTTCATCGCCGTTGCTGAAATTCACAGGTCCCACAGCCTCGCTCATACCGTAGCGCGTCACCATATCTCTGGCGATGGACGTCGCCCGTTCCAGATCGTTGGAAGCGCCGGTGCTGATGTCTCCCAGAACCAGCTTTTCCGCAACCCTTCCGCCCAACAGATGAATCAGCTGTTCTTCCATATCGGTCTTGGTGGTGTAGTATTTATCTTCCTTGGGCAGGGTCATGGTAAAACCGCCGGCTCCGCCCCGGGGCATGATGGTCACCTGATGCACCGGATCGGTGTGAGGCAGACAGGCGGCAATCACAGCGTGACCCGCTTCGTGAAACGCCGTCAGGCGACGCTCTGCTTCGCTGATCACCCGGCTGCGCTTCTGCGGCCCTACGATCACTCTGGTGATGGCTTCTTCGATTTCGGCCATGTGAATCTTTTTGCCGTTTCTTCGCGCCGTCAGAAGCGCCGCTTCGTTCATGAGATTTTCAATGTCCGCCGGAGTAAAACCGGGCGTTCTTCGCGCCAAAATCTCAGGATTCACCTCGTCATCCAGCGGCTTGTTCTTGGAATGCACCTGGAAAATCGCTTCGCGACCCTTCACGTCGGGAACGCCGATGGTCACCTGGCGGTCGAAGCGGCCGGGACGCAGGATCGCAGGATCCAGTACGTCCGGACGGTTGGTTGCCGCCAAAATGATGATGCCCTCATTGACGCCGAAGCCGTCCATCTCCACCAGAAGCTGATTCAGCGTCTGCTCCCGTTCGTCGTTGCCGCCGCCGATGCCGGCGCCTCTCCTGCGCCCCACGGCGTCGATTTCATCGATAAACACCAGACAGGGCGCGTTTTTCTTCGCCTGATCGAACAGATCACGAACGCGGGAGGCGCCCACGCCCACGAACATTTCCACAAAGTCGGAGCCGGAAATGGAGAAGAAGGGTACGCCGGCTTCTCCCGCCACCGCTTTAGACAGATAGGTCTTACCTGTACCCGGAGGCCCCACCAGCAATACGCCTTTGGGGATTCTGGCTCCCAGCTTCACATACTTTTTCGGGTTCTTCAAAAAGTCCACGATTTCGGCCAATTCTTCTTTTTCTTCCTCCAAACCGGCCACGTCGGCAAAGGTAACCCGCTTCATATCTTCTTCTCTCACCATGCGGGCGCGGCTCTTGCCGAAGTTCATAACGCCCTTTCCGCCGCCGCCTGCCTGACTGCCCATAAAGGACATCCAGAAAAAGATCATAAATCCGATCATCAGCAGCGTAGGCAGCAGGTTTAAGAGCCATCCCCAGGAATTGGGTTTGACGCTTTCCATCTCCAGGGTTCCTTCCTTCATCTGCGGGAAGGCGTACTGCTCGCTGATCATCATCAACTCCATGGTGCTGGGCGCATAGGCGCTGATGCGGGAACCGTCCCGAAGCTCTCCGGTCACATTGAGAGAGTTGTAATTCATTTTCAGTTCCGTCATATTTCCGGCTTCCAATTCCTCGATCAGCCTGGAAAAATCCACCTGCCTGACTTCTTTCACCGGCTCCATGTCCTTGTAAAAATACGCCATGCCAGCGACCATCAGGATGATCAGAAGGTATACCATGATGTTGCGCATGGCCCGACCCTTCGGCGGCCTCTGGGGTCCTTTGTTGTTTCGGTCTTTATTGTTTTCGTTCAATGAACTATCCTCCTAAATAAACGCTCTCCTCCATACCCCGGATTGTTTTTGTGCAATCACTGTGATATATGCGGAAAATTATACCACATTTATTGGTGAAATTCAACAAAAATAAGTTTCTTTGAATGGATATCCACCTTGTAATTTTCGCTGATCTGATGACCCACGATCCAGACGACTTCGTTTCCGATGCAGACCACAGGCAAACTGTCCCGCTGCCTCCTGGGAATCTTCCGATCCACCAGCCAGTCCTGCAGCTTTTTCCGTCCCGCGCTGCCCAGCGGGCGAATGAAGTCGCCCGGCTGCCGAAACCGCAGCGTCAGCTCCTCCTGCCCCGCCTTTTCCAACGCTTTTCGAATTTTATCGCCGTCGAAGCACCGCCGATGCTTTGGCAGCCGTTTCAGTTCTTCTATCGAATCGATTTCGCTCCGGGAAACCTGGCGGCTGGTAAGCCGTCCCTGTGGGAACGTCGCCCGGCCGTCGGGGATTTCCCAGAATACCTGATCGTAGGCTACGCTCACCCTATATCCCCGGGGCAGGCAGATCGTGCCGGAAGCCGCTTCGCTTTTCAGAAGACTGTCGATCTGCTCCAAATGCACCGCCGATACATCCGCTGTCAGTCCCCGATCCTCCAGGGCCAACCGCACCACCTGATGGCGCAGTCCGTCGGAAAGCTCCGCCAGCGCCCGGCGCTTTCCCTCACACGCGTCCTGCAAGTCTCGGGCCTGTGCCAAAATCACCGCCTGATCTTCTTCTGCGATCCTTCCCAGGCGGCACAGCGCTTCCTCCACGTTTTCATTGAAATGCTCTTTCATATAAGGAATCAGCTCCAGCCGGATGCGATTCCTGGTGTAATTCGTCTCCAAATTCGTACGATCCTGCCGCGGCTGCAGCCCCCGCTGCGCGCAGTATGCTTCGATCTCTGCGCGATCCGTAGTCAGAAGCGGTCGAATGAGGCCGTCGCCTCTGACGAGTTCCATGCCCTTCAAACCTTCCAGTCCCGTGCCTCGCATAATGCGCATCAGCACGGTCTCCGCCTGATCGTTGCGGTTATGCGCCGTGGCGATCTTCACCCGGGGCGCGCATTCTCTATTTTGCCTCGTCGCTTCGACTTCCATCCGCCGCTGCAGCATTTCTTTCTCTTCAAAAAATCGCCGGTACCGCGCCTCCCGTCCCGCCGTTTCCTGGGAAATGCCGGCGTTCCTGGCCTGCTGCGATACGTTTTCGCGATACGTACTGCATTCCACACCATGCCGCGCACAGAAATCTTCCACAAAGCGAGCGTCCGCCTCGGATTCTCGGCCTCGGAATCCGTGTTCCAGGTGGACGACGCGAACCGTCAGCTCCATGGACATTCGCAGCCGCAGGAAAAGATCCAGCAGGCACAGAGAATCCGCACCGCCGGAGCATCCCACGATAACGCCGTCACCCCTTTCGAGCATCCGTTTTTCTTCTATCAAATTTTGTACGCGATGCAGAAGATCCATACATTTCTCCTATTTTTAAAGCCGCGGCTTTGTCTGCGCTTCCCGCTTTTCGCGCGGCGAATATGCAATTTCATTATATCACACTCCATCAAAAGAAAAACCATATTTTTGTGTTTTCACTACAAAAACATATCGCTGGCTTCGTCTGTTTTTGATTTCCACTTATGGACAAACGATATGCTCATCTGGCCCTTCCACGCGCCTCTGCGCAAAAAACAAAAAGAACGCCGCCGCAATGGACAACGTCCTTTTTGAAAAGAGATGTATGAGTATGTAAGTCGACTTCTTTAATGCACCACAACTACCACTGCGGTCATGTCGTCCTTTTCTTTGATTCCACAGCGTTCCACCGCCTTGTTGATCAAAAGGTCGGAAAGCGTCTGTGGATCGGTGGATTTCAACTGAGCGATGGCCTCCGTCAGCCATTGGATTCCCTGACTTCGCCCGGCTTCCGCTACGCCGTCGGACAACAGGATCACCTGATCGCCCGGCTTCAGCCGATAGGTGACGGAGGGCACGGTAATATCCCCCACAATGCCCATGGGCAGCGCCGGAATCTTCACCACCTCCACCTGATCGCCCCGTTTGATGAACGTGACCGAACCGCCGATCTTATACAGTTGAAGCTCTCCGGAACACAGATCGAACAACGCTAAATCCAACGTGGAATAAATCTCGTCTCCGGCCCGGTATAACAGGATGGAGTTCATAATGCGAAGCGCCAACTCCGGTTGAAACCCCGCCGCCAACAGACGATGAATGGTCTGCACCGTCAGGTTGCTCTCCTCTGCGGCTCTCCGGCCGTTTCCCATGCCGTCGCTGAGCGCCACCGCATACCGTCCCTTTTGGGTTTCTCCGCAGTATACGCTGTCCCCCGACGCCTGACCGTCCCTGGCAAAGCCGGTCTTGCCCACCGTCAACCGAAACCTCACCGGCTTTTGGGACGCCAGCGCCGCCGGCATCCGAATCTCCGCCGCCAGCTTGTCCACCGCGTCGGCCATGCCTTTGAACTGATACGCCATGATCATCCGGCCGCTTCTGACGTAATGTTCCTCGTGGAAGGATTCCCTCTGTAAAATATAGGCTCTGGACAGATATTGAAAGGTGTTCTGGTAATTTTCCAGCGTGCGCAGCACGTGCTGCTTTGCCGCCAGATTGTAGCCGCTTCGCTGTTCTTCCGCGGGAAACGCCGCTCGAATTCGCTCCACCCCCTTTTTCGGGGTAAAGACGAACAATACTGAAGCTAAAAGCGGGACGTAGACCGGTACATACAGCAAAGCGCTGCCCTGCACCAGGCTGAAAAACAGTGTTACCGACGAAAAAACGAAGGCTGCCAGAACCGACGATTCATTTTTGCAAAGTCCGACGCCCATGCCCCCGCAGGCCAGGACGCTGGTCAGCACAGGCGCGCCGAAGCCCATACCCGACAAAAGCGTTCCCCCCGTGACACCTGCTACCGCTCCCTCCTTTACGCCGCCGATGTAACCCACCCACAGCGTCAGAAGAAACATGCCCGTCTTTAACAGAGAAAGCCTCCCCAGCGACTCCGGTAAAAGCTGCGCTACCGGTACCGCAATCCCCTGAAGCAGTACCGCGGCCGCGGTCATCAGAACGAAAATCCCCTCGGGTTGCGCCAACGGCAGCTTTCCCAACTGAAGGAAGGCATACAGCTTAAAAAAGATATACGTAAAGGCCACGATCAGCGCCGCCTCCGCAGCCATTCCCCCGATTCCGTAACGGTACATCATGTGAAGCCGCTGCAGCACCGCGGCCTTCGTCGCCGAAAAGACCACGGCGCCCACCAGCGCCCGGCTCACCGCCGCTGGTTTTCGGCTGCGCAGCAGGAGCATTGCCAGCCACACGGCGGCCACGGCGGCAATGTCTGCCCACACCGCCAGGCTTTGGCGACGTCCCAGCCACAGGCCCAGGGCGCATAACAGCGCCACCTTCCATCCGCTGTATTTCTCCCTCACCGTTACCGAAAGCAGCGCCGCCGGACACGGATACATGGCGCCAAACAACGCGACGCGACCCGATACCAACGCCAGAAGTCCGGAAATTCCCCATTTCAGCCAGATATTCTTGTCCATCGTCTTTTCGTTCTCCCTTCTGCACCTTCACTATACCAAAGATCGAACAAAAAAAATGTCGAAACCCGTCGAGAGAGTTTCGAACTTTTTCGAACTTATTATCTTATGCGCCCACCGCCCATATTATGCCGATACGCCGGCGTGGCGGGCGCGAGTTGCAAGGTAACGGCATCGCATCACACCATTTGAAAAATGCTTAAAAATCCGTGAGAGCCTACGGTCATAATGAGACCGGCCATGAGAACTCCCAGCAAAATCGCCGGAATGGCCGAGCGCAGGCGCAAATCCATCAAAAGCGCCAGCACGCTTCCCGACCAGACCCCCGTACCCGGCAGGGGAATCCCTACAAAAAGCATCAGACCCCACGGCCCGTACTTGTGAATCAAATCCGCTTTGTCCAAAACTTTTTTCTTGTACCGGCGAATCAAATTCCCCATCAGTTTCGTCTGCTCTAAGAAATTCAACACCCATCGTCCGAACAAAATGATAAAAGGCACCGGTATGACATTCCCGATAATACAGATGGCCAGCGCTTCCGGCCAAGGCATCCCCAAAGCCGCCCCCAGCAAAACGCCGCCCCGCAGTTCGATAAACGGAACCATGGAAACCACCAAGAGCGCCAGCTCCGGTTGTAAATACCCTGCGATTACTTGGCTGAATC
The DNA here is from genome assembly GCA_947426455.1 of uncultured Clostridia bacterium. GTDB lineage: Bacteria > Bacillota > Clostridia > Peptostreptococcales > Anaerovoracaceae > RGIG446. The sequence continues at coordinate 10,763 of CANEEC010000002.1, forward strand.
CTTGCATAATTTTCCCATTTCCCTTTCTCTTCCCTAAAACAGCCTCCTGGGGTATGCCCCGCCGGCCGTCAATGCGGCAATGGCGTCCACCACCGCCTGCTTGTCCTCTTGATAGGTGATACCGAACCACTGATCCGGCGTCTGCAGCAATTTCACGCGCGCCTGTCCGCTGCGAATTCTCTCGTCGATGATGTCAGGCAACAGGTACTCCGCCCCCGGCTCCGTACCCCGTTCCTTTAAGAACCGCGGAAATCCCTCCTGCAGCACCTCCATAAACTGCGGCGTCAATCCCCACATGTTCATGGAAACGCAGTTCTCCACATTCAGAGGGCGCAGTCTTCCGTCAGCCTCTTGCGCCGCAGCGCCGCCGGGAACCTTTTTAATGTTCCTCGTTTCATTCACCCTCTTTAGATATCCCGCTTCATCCACCTCGCAGATGCCCCGGGTAACCGTGCCGTAGTCGCTGAGCGTATTTTTCAGGACAAAACCGGCCATGCAGTAATCATTGGGGGCAGGATCTCCCGACAGATATTCGTAAACCCGTCGAAAGGCCTGTTTCCCATAATAGTCGTCGGCATTGATGACGGCAAACGGCTCGCGAATCAAATGACGGCAGGCCAAAATAGCCTGTCCCGTTCCCCAGGGTTTCGTGCGATCCGCCGGAAGAGAAAACCCTGCCGGAAGGTCGTCTTTTTCCTGATAGGCGTATTCCACATGGCAGACCCGTTCCATGCGGTTGCCGATGATTTCTTTAAAATCCCGTTCCAAATCGCGCCGAATCACAAAGACCACTTTGTGAAAACCCGCCTCCAGCGCATCGTAGATGGAATAGTCCATGATGATTTCACCGCAGGGGCCGACGGCTTCCAGCTGTTTAATTCCACCGCCGTATCGGGAACCGATTCCAGCGGCCATCACTACCAATGCAATCTCTCTCATCCCTTTATCCTTTCCAAAGAAGCAGCGCCATCCTGTTTTTCGCGCCGCTTTCGACTCTCCTTTTTCTTTGCCGCATTTATTTTATCATATTTTTCGCGCTGCGAATACAAAAAAAGGCGGCTCTTGACATATGTGTTATAATATATGATATACGGAAAAATATCAAGAAAGAAAAAGGAGATTACGACTATGATTAAAAATCAGCCTACCAAAACCAACCCTCGTACTGATTTGCAGAGAGCCGATTTCGAGCATCGCGCCGCCTGGTTTGCCCTGCTGATCGACGAAGCGAAAAAGCGTGGACTGGACGTATCCTTCGCCCATGACGCCATCAAGCGCTGCGGCGTGTTCCACGGCAATACCAAGTTTCCCAAGACCGACGATCTGAAAGAATTCGCAGCTTCCTTCGCCAACGAGGACGTTATCAATACCTTTGAAATGGAAATTTTGGAAAAGAGCGATGACAAGCTGTCCATCGATTTCCACTACTGCCCGCTGGTAGCTGCATGGCAGAAGCTGGGCTTCCCCGAAGAAGAACTGCCCATGCTGTGCGACATCGCCATGGACGGTGACCGCGGTATCATCAGTACATATCCGCACTTCGAATTCGCGCTGGGAAAGACCATCGCCAACGGCGACGATGTCTGTGAAATCCGCATCACCAAGAACAAATAATCCGTACAATTCATTCCTTTTATCAATAGCAAAGCGGGTATCTTCTACCCGCTTTCTTTTATTTTTGTCAATTCTCTTTTTATCAATCCTCGATATTGAAAAACCGCTTGGCATTGGCCATGGTAGCCAGAGCCACTTCCTCAAAGGTCAGACCCTTGATTTCCGCCACCTTTCGCGCCGTGTATTCCACATAGAGCGGAATGTTTTCGCGATGCTCTCTTCGCATGGGTTCCGGCGTCAGATAGGGGGAATCCGTCTCTACCAGCAGTCTGGACAGGTCGATGGCCTCCACCACCTCCACGGTCTTTCTGGCGTTTTTATACGTCACGGGCCCCGCGATGGACAGGGTTGCTCCCAAAGCTACGTACTGGCGGCCCAACTCTTTGCTTCCGGAAAAGCAGTGGAGCAAAACTCTCGCATCCGGCGCACCGTCAGGCTGGGGTGCAAAGCAATCGGTCCTGGCCTTAGAAAACGCCCCTTCCTCCTTCAGAATGGAAAGTACCTCCTGATCCGCCTCCCGAGAGTGAATCACAATGGGCATGGCAAGTTCCAGCGCCAGTTGAATCTGACGGCGAAACCAGTAGCGCTGTTCCTCCCGTGGGGAATTGTCGTAGTGAAAATCCAACCCGATCTCGCCGATGGCCTGTATCTTGGGTTTTTTCGCAAGTCCCCGCAGCAGCAGCAACTGCGCCTCGTCCATATCTTCGGTGTCGTGAGGGTGTACACCCACCGCTCCGTAGCAGAAATCGTACTGCGCCGCATCCTTCACCGCCTGATGGGAGCTTTCCAGATCGAAGCCGATATCCATGACGTATTTCAATGGGGACGCCTGAATCTCCTCACATAATTGAGAGCGGTTTTCAGAAAACCGCTCTTCGTTAATATGGGCGTGAGAATCAAACAAGATCTTCTCGCTCATGCTCTCTCCTTTCAGCCTAAGAAACCACTTCGCCGTTTCCTGCAACGGTAGTCATAAATTCCATGCGGTCGCCGTTTTTCGCAAACATCAGCATGCCGTTGGATTCCAGACCCCGCAGCTTTCTGGGTTTCAGATTGCAGACCACCAGCGCCTTCTTGCCGATGGTCTCCTCGGGCTTGAAGTACTCCGCCACGCCGGAGATGATCTGACGGGTTTCCTTGCCGATCTTCACCTGGAATACCAGCAGCTTGTCAGCCTTGGGATGCTTTTCACAGGACAGAATTTCGCCCACCCGAAAGTCGATCTTCTCAAAATCCTCAAAGTCGATGGCTTCTTTATAGGGAATCTCCGGTACGTCGTTCGCATCGCATTCGCCGCAGGCCGTCTGTCCGGCCGCCGCCTGCGCCATCTGCTGCTGTTTCATCTCTTCCAGCGCAGCCAGCTCCTTTTCCACGTCCATTCTGGGGAAGATAGCTTCCCCCTTCTTCACGGTGTTTCCGGAAAGGCAATCGAATACAAACGTGTCCTCCCAGCGAATCTCCTGATCGTCGATTCCCAGTTGGGTTCTGATCTTTTCCGAAGTGGTGTGCATAAACGGATAGATCAGAATCGATACGATGCGCAGCGCCTCGGCCAGATTGTGCATGACCGTATCCAGGCGATCCTTCTTTGCGGGATCCTTTGCCAACGCCCAGGGCATGGTTTCATCGATGTATTTATTGGTTCTCCGAATGGCGATCCAGATCTCCTCCAGCGCCTGGCTGAAGCTGAACTTGTCCATATAGGCGGAAACCTTAGCGGACGCGCCGGTGCAGACGGCTTTCAGTTCCGCATCGGGACCTTCCTCCGCGCCTGCGCCGCAGACGACGCCGTCATTGTATTTTTCGATCATGCTCACCGTGCGGCTCACCAGATTGCCCAGGTCGTTGGCCAGATCGTAATTCATGCGGTTCAGCATCACTTCATTGGTGAAAACGCCGTCCTGTCCGAAGGTGTATTCCCGCAAAAGGAAATATTTCAGCGCATCCACGCCGTAACGGTCGATCAGTTTCACCGGATCCACGCAGTTTCCTCTGGACTTGGACATCTTTCCGCCCTCTAAAAGAATCCAACCGTGACCCAACACCTGCTTAGGCAGGGGTTCTTCTAAGGACATGAGCATCGCCGGCCAGATGACGGTGTGGAACCGAACGATTTCCTTGCCCACCAGATGGACGTCCGCCGGCCAGTATTTCGCATATAAATCATCGGTCTTTTCCGGATAACCCAGGGCGGTGGCATAGTTGGACAGCGCGTCCAGCCACACGTAGATGACGTGCTTTTCATCCATGGGAACGGGGATTCCCCAGTCAAAGCTGGTGCGGGAAATGCACAGGTCGTCCAATCCCTGTTTTACGAAGGCCAGCATCTCGTTGCGCCGGGATTCCGGCTGTAAAAACTGGGGATTGTTTTCAAACAGATCGATGAGGCGATCCTGATATTTGGAAAGACGGAAGAAATACGCTTCTTCTTTGGCCTTTTCCACGGGACGGCCGCAGTCGGGGCACTTGCCGTCCACCGCCTGGGTTTCTGTCCAGAAGGCCTCGCAGGGCGTGCAGTACAGTCCTTCGTAATGACCCTTGTAGATGTCGCCCTTTTCGTACATCTTCTTGAAGATCTCCTGAACGCGGCGCACGTGGCGATCCTCGGTAGTGCGGATGAAATCGTCATAGGAAATCTCCATGGTCGCCCACAGCTTTTTGATGCCGTCCACCACCTCGTCCACGTAAGCCTGAGGCGTCACTCCCTTGGCGTCGGCCAGCTTCTGGATCTTCTGGCCGTGTTCATCGGTCCCGGTGAGGAAGCGAACATCATATCCTTCCAGTCTCTTGAATCTGGCCATGGCGTCAGCCATGACGGTGCAGTAGGTATGCCCGATGTGCAGATTGGAGCTGGGATAGTAAATCGGTGTTGTGATGTAATACGGTTTTTTTGTCATGTCTTTGTTTCTCCTTTCACGCCGGCCGAATGGAAGCCAGCCGTGGTATACGATAATACTATATCCGTATTTTGCCCAAAAATCAAGGTTTTCAACGAGCAATCCACCTTACGGCTGCAGGATTTCCCGCACATTCAACGACCCCGTCAACTGCTGCAGCATGGCAAAGTCGCAGCGCCAGTCCAGATCCACCAGGGAACCCGGCTCAATTTTGATGTGCCAGACATCGTTTAAATCCAGGTGCAGCAAGTGCGAAAGCGCCGCGTGAATCACCATGGAATGAGCTACCACCACGATGGTCTGTTCCGTCGTCCCTTCCTTTTCATGCCGCCGGTAAATCTCTTCCAAAAAATCGCCGACCCTTTGGTTCAGCTGGTGGTAAGACTCTCCCTCGGGAACCTGATAACCGTTAAAATCCTGCAAATAGGCGTGATATTCTTCCGGATACGTCTCCTCTAATTGAGCGATGGTCATGTTTTCAAACCGGCCGAAATTCATTTCCAAAATTCGATCGTCCATGCGAATATCCTCTTTGGCAACCGCGTGATCGCCGGCGATCCGTTCAGCCAACAGGCGTGTTCTGGTCAGCGGACTGGCGTAGATTTCATCGATATGGATTTTGTGAAGCGCCTCTACGATGACGGGAATCGTCGCCTCGCCCACGGTCGAATACAGCGCGTCCGTACGGCCGTACACCAGTCGTTTTTCATTGGCCTCCGTCTTGGGATGCCGGATAAAAATCAGTCTCATCGTCTTGTCTTCCTTTTCTCTACAATAATACAATTTCATTATATCGTTTTCCCTCCGGGACTGCAAACCCCATTCTTCATCAAATCTACACACAGTTACCTGTTACTTTTCACAAGGAGGGGGTATTATTTAATACAAGAAATATTTTATCGCAAAATAATTTTAGTTAACATCAATTGGAAGAGGACATCTATATGAGTCAAAACATCCAAACCGAATTCAAATTTACCGTGGGGACGCTGCTGCACAGCACCAGCGCGCAGATGGAATCCTACATGCGGCAGTTTTACGAGGCTTTCGGCCTGACCACACCCCAGGCCATGGTTCTCCTGCACCTGCACCGCTGCGGTCGGGGAAAAATCTCAGAGGTTGCCTGCAAGCTGCACATGACCAACAGCAACCTGTCTTCCATCTGCCGGCGACTGGAGCGTGACGGCCTCATCAGCCGAACCCGCGACACGCAGGATCAGCGCATCGTGTGGATCACCCTGACAGAAACCTGCCGGGATCACCTGTGCCGGCTGGAAAAAAAGATCGACGAGCAGTATCTGAACAACCTGGCATCCGTATCTCCGGAGGATCGCGAAATCATACTGGCCGGTCTGACGAAGCTGAACAGTCTCCTGGCCGCCTGCAACGACTGCGATTGCCACAGCAAATAACATAGGAGGAACTTCTTAACAATGACAAACAATATGAACCAAAACCAGAACAATCAAAACAGCGGCCTGAGAGATCCGGGCGGCTACGACTATCGCGGCGGTTCCAATGGAATGGGAAACCCGCCCAACGGCATGGGCGGTGCGGGCGGCAATCCGGGCGGCCCCCGGCGTCCGCAGAAACCCAGAAAGTCGATTTTTTATTACTATACCATCGTCATGCTGCTGGTGCTCTGTTTCAACCTGTTCATCGCTCCCATGATCAACGAAGCCCACAGCACCATTGAAGCTACCACCTACGACGCTTTCCTGGATATGGTGGACAAAGGCCAGGTACAGGTCGTGGAAATCACCACTGACACCATCTACTTCTCCCCCACCGATTCAGCGGTGGAGAATTTGGAAAATCCCAACATTAAGGTCTACACCACCGGAAACATGAACGATCCGGCGTTGGTATCCACCCTGCGCGATGCCGGCGTCACCTTCGGCCGCGTGAAAGATCCGGAGCCGTCGGCTCTGGCCAAATTCGTCAGCAATTACGTTCTGCCCATTCTCCTGTTCGTATTCTTAGGCCAGATGCTCAGTAGGATGATGGCCAAGCGCATGGGAAACATGGGCGGACCCGGCGCCATGATGGGCGGCATGGGTAAGAGCAACGCCAAGGTCTACGAAGCCAGTACCGGCGGCAAGACCTTCGCCGATGTGGCCGGTCAGGACGAGGCCAAAGAGGCTCTGACGGAAATCGTGGACTTCCTCCACAACCCCGGCCGCTATAAGGAAGTGGGCGCGAAGATGCCCAAGGGCGCCCTTTTGGTAGGTCCTCCGGGAACGGGTAAGACCCTTCTGGCCAAGGCGCTGGCCGGAGAGGCAAAGGTTCCCTTCTTCTCCACCTCCGGTTCCGAATTCGTGGAAATGTTCGTGGGCATGGGCGCCGCCCGGGTTCGCGACCTGTTCGCTCAGGCGGAGAAAAAAGCGCCCTGCATCATCTTTATTGACGAAATCGACGCCATCGGTAAGAAGCGCGACCAGCAGGGCATCGGCGGAAACGACGAGCGGGAACAGACCCTGAATCAACTGCTCACAGAGATGGACGGCTTTGACGCCGGAAAGGGCATCGTCATCCTGGCCGCCAGCAACCGTCCCGAAACCCTGGATAAAGCGCTGCTGCGCCCCGGCCGCTTCGACCGCAGAATTCCGGTGGAGCTGCCCGACCTGAAAGGACGCGAAGCCATTTTAAAGGTTCACGCTGAAAATATAAAATACGACCCCCAGGTGGATTTCAGCGCCATCGCCCGCGCCACTGCCGGAGCCTCCGGCGCCGACCTGGCCAACATCGTCAACGAAGCCGCTTTACGCGCCGTTAGAGATCACCGTTCTCAGGTAGCGCAGGCTGACCTGGAGGAATCCGTGGAGACGGTCATCGCCGGATATCAGCGCAAGAACGCCGTGATTTCCACCAGAGAGAGAAACATCATCGCCTATCACGAAATCGGCCACGCGCTGGTAGCTGCAAAGAACAAAAACAGCGCGCCGGTTCACAAGATCACCATCATCCCCAGAACCTCCGGCGCTTTGGGTTATACTATGCAGGTGGAGGAGGGAGAAAAGGTTCTCCTTTCCAGAGAAGAAGCCTTTGAAAAGATCATGACCTTCACCGGCGGCCGCGCCGCAGAGGAGCTGGTGTTCCACTCCGTCACCTCCGGTGCCTCCAACGACATCGAGCAGGCCACCAAGCTGGCACGCGCCATGGTTGCCCGCTACGGCATGAGCGATCAGTTCGACATGGTCGCGCTGGAAACCGTGTCCGGTCAGTATCTGGGCGGCGACACCTCCCTGGCCTGCTCCGCAGAAACCTCCGCTAAAATCGATCAGGAGGTGATTTCCATGGTGAAGGACGCCCATCAGAAGGCGCTGGTCATCCTGAAAGAAAACGAAGCGAAGCTCCATGAGCTGGCGGAATACCTGCTGGAAAAAGAAACGATCACCGGCGAAGAATTCATGAAGATTCTAAATCAGCCGCCAAAGTATGGTGCCGCTGCACAGAACACCGTTTCCGAATAGGCGCGTGAATTGCCGTACAAAAACCACAACTACGCCAAACTGCGAAAACTGCAACAGCGCAGAAACACGAAAATCACAGCCACGCAAAAAGAGATATCTATAAAGGACGCTCCGCCCGGGAAACCGAAATCCCCAGCGGAGCGTTTTTCTCTGAAAAAACAGGGCGAAAAATGGAAAAAAAGATTGACGAACAAAAATCCAGGGCGTAAATTGAAAGCATACCATACTGTGCCGCGGATACGCGTTCGCGGCGAGAAAGAAAGGATGATGATAGTTGGACATCAAACGCGAAGTCAAAGAGCTGGAGCAGGACATGATTACGCTCCGCCGCAAGTTTCACAGACACCCTGAACTGGGTCTTCACGAGGTGTGGACCTCCGGTGTCATCGAAGGTTATTTAAAGGATTTGGGACTGGAGGTTCGCCGCTGTATGCAAACCGGCATCATCGGCGTATTGAAAGGCGACCATCCGGGAAAGACCATCCTGCTGCGCTGCGACATTGACGCTCTGCCTGTGGAAGAAGAAACCGGTCTTCCCTTTGCCTCGGAGTATCCCGGAACAATGCACGCCTGCGGTCACGACGGCCACATGGCTCTGCATCTGACCACTGCCCGATTGCTGGCCAGGCATCGTGATGAGCTTCACGGAACGGTGGTCTTTTTATTTCAGCCTAACGAAGAAGATGCGGGAGCCGAATTGATGATTCAGGCCGGCGCACTGGAAAATCCCAAACCGGACGCTGTCTGCGGATTTCACCTGTGGTCGCCCCTTCCCACCGGAACCATCGGACTGATCCCCGGGCCTATCATGGCCTCCAGCTACTATTTCAAGCTGACCATTCACGGCCATCCCGGTCACGGAGGCGCGCCCCATACCGCCGTCAATCCCATCGACGCGGCGGGTCACGTATTGACCGCCATCAAAACGCTTCATACGCTGGAACTGGATTCCACCAAACCCACGGTCATCTCCGTCTGTAAAATCCACAGCGGCATCAAGGAAATCACCGTGCCGGAAACTCTGGAAATGGAAGGCTCCATTCGATGCCTTCACGATGGAGATCAGGCTGTCCGAGACCGTTTCCGCCAGCTTTGCACAGCGGTTTGCGCCGCCTATCGCTGCACCTGCGATATCGAGTTCAAATGCGGAAACTCTCTGCTGAGCAACGATAAGGCCATGACCAGATTGGCCAGAAGCGCTGCCGAAAACGTGGTAGGTCAGGAAAACATCCTCACCGACAATATCAGCGTCATGTTAGGCGATGACTTCGCGGAATTTTCCAACCGCATCCCCGGCGTTTATTACTTCATCGGAACCCGCAGTGAAGAGGCGGGAAGCGTCTATGAACACCACCATCCCCGCTTTGTGATAGACGAAGCGTCGCTTGCCATCGGCGTACAGATGCAGGCGGAAATGGTCATGCGCTATCTCAATGAATAAGCGCCGCGTCCTTCGCATAGAAAAACCCCTATCCATCCTCATCGATGGATAGGGGTTCTTTTGTGGAACTCCCGGCCGAAATTTAATTTCTTACCTGGTACTTACGACGTAAATGCCGTAATTTTATTGTGTTTCTTTTGCAGCACTATTGATAATTTGAGAAATTCAAGGTATACTATACAAGAAAGTAGAGACGCAATCGTCGCAAGTACGAGGTAACTAAGATGATAAAACGAGACTTTTATTTGAATCGCATGATTCATAACATGTGGAACGGTGAAGTCAAAGTAATCACCGGCATCCGCCGCTGTGGAAAATCCGTATTGCTTTTTGATTTGTTCTACGAATACCTTCTCTCACAGGGAGTACAGGAAGACCACATTATAAAAATAGAATTGGATCAGAGACGTTACTATAAGTTTAGAAATCCAATCACACTTTGCGAATATATCGAGGCCTTTATCACGGAAAAAAAAGAAGATAAATTCTATCTTTTCATTGACGAGGTTCAACTTACCACAAAAATAATCGATAAAGAAAACGGTGGAATTGAGGTTTCCATCTATGATATGCTGAATGAACTCAAGGCATATAAGAATTTGGATGTATATGTAACCGGCAGTAACTCAAAAGGCTTGTCAAAGGACATTGCCACAGAGTTCCGCGGCCGTGCCACCCAAATCCATGTATTTCCCCTGTCCTTTGAGGAGTTCTATTCTCATGTGGGTGGTGACGAGAAAAAAGCTCTGGATATCTATATGCTTTATGGCGGTATGCCGCGTCTGCTGTCGTTGGCAGATGAAAAAGACAAAAAAGATTATTTATCTTCTCTGTACAGTGACTTGTATGTAAAGGATATTGTAGAGCGTAATGGAATTGAACGGGAGGATATTCTGAATGATATCCTAGATTTCCTCGCTTCACAGATCAGTTCTCTGACCAATCCCACGAATATTGCCAATGCGCTGACCAGCATAAAAAACGAAAAAGTTAACTCCACACTGGTTTCAAACTATATGCAGTACATTATCGATTCCTTCCTTGTTTCTATGGCAAAACGTTATGATGTAAAAGGCAAGACCTATTTCAAGTATCCCAACAAATACTACTACGCGGATATTGGCCTTCGTAATGCCCGATTGAATTATCGTCAATACGATCCCGGCCACATGATGGAAAACATCATCTACAATGAATTTCTGCGTCGAGGTTATTCCGTTGATGTTGGTGTCGTGACTGACCGTACCGGCGGTGCAAATGTGCAAAAGGAAATCGACTTCGTTGTCAATGATGCCGATAAAAAAATCTATATCCAGTCATCCTTTCGGATGGATACTGATAAAAAAGAATCCTCTGAACTCGCGCCTCTCATGTTGACAAAAGACTTTTTCAAAAAAATCATTGTCCGCATGGATATTCCTCATAGCTTCTATGATGACAATGGAATTTTTCATTGCAATCTGATAGATCTACTGCTTGGTCGTGCAGAATTGTTTTAAGAAAAAACCCCTCTTACCCTGACAGGCAAAAGGGGTTCTTTTGTGGAGCTCCCGGCCGGACTCGAACCGGCGACCCACGCATTACGAATGCGTTGCTCTACCAGCTGAGCCACGGAAGCATGCTTAGTTATAATATCACAATTTAAAAGGAGCGTCAAGGAATTCGGCGCTCCTTTCTTGATATTTTTTGACGCGCAGCCTTATTTTTTCTCCATGGCCTGCAAGATTCGTCGCTTGTAATCGAGAAACTCTTCGCTCAGCGTAAAACTGCGATCTCTGGGGCGTTCCCTCTCGATGGGAATTTCCGCCACGATTTTTCCGGGGCGTCCCGCCAGGATGTACACACGATCCGACAGTAAAATAGCCTCGTCGATATCGTGGGTGATGAACAGCGTGGACAGGTGGATGCGATCCATAACCGCCAGATACCACCGGTGCAGTTCTGCCTTGGTCAGGGTGTCCAGCGCGCTGAACGGCTCGTCCAACAGGGCTACCCGATCGGAAAACAGATACGTGCGCAAAAGCGCCGCCCGCTGGCGCATGCCGCCGGACAGCTGACTGGGATAGCGATGCTCCGTTCCCGCCAGTCCAAACTCCTGAAAGTGCGCCGCCGCCTCGGCTCTGGCCGCCTCTTTTTTCACGCCGCGAATCAGGAGGGGCAGCGCCACGTTATCCAGCACCGTATTGTAGGGCAAAAGCAAATCCTTTTGCAGCATATAGCTGATGTTGCCCGCCTGTCCCGTCACGTCCTCACCGTCCAGAAATACCTGGCCGCTTTCCGGCTTCATCAGTCCCGAAATCACGTTAAACAGCGTGGTTTTTCCGCCGCCGCTGACTCCCAACAGACTGACGATCTCTCGCTCATGCAGATGGATGGAAACATCCGCAAGCACGGTAACGCCGCCAAAGCGCTTGGTGATGTGGCAAGCTGCAAGGCGAGCAGGCGCGATGTCAGCCGCCCGGTCGCCGTCGGCCATCTGTGCAGCACAGCTTGCCTGAACAACGCAGCTTCCTCGCACAGCGCGGTTTGCCTGCGCGGCGTCCTCTTTACTCCGGCAGATAGTCATTGGTAAAACCTGTTCCCGGGGCGATGGGTTCTTCCATGAGTTCGTTATCCGTCAGCCACTGATAAAACCGGTTCCAGCGGGCGGGATCGATGTATCCCCAACGCTCCTCTTCCGCCTTGTACTGATCGCACAGCCACTGCTGACTCGCTCTGACGATTTCCTCATCCAGCTCCGGCGCCGCTTTCAGCAAGATGTCCGCCGCTTCCTGGGGATGCTCTATGGCAAACTCGTACCCTTTGGCGGTGGCCGCCAGGAACTTCTTCGCCGTCTCACCGTTTTCCTCTAAAAACGTATTGTTCCCTATGATCACCGGTGTGTAGTAGTCGAAGGCCGGGTTCAGCTGCCCGAAATCCAGCCAGTTGGTCTCCATTCCCTTTAATGAGGTAGCCACCCCATCCCATCCGTAGAACACCCAAACGGCGTCGATGCCGCTTTGAAGCGCGGTAATCACGTCATAGGCCGTGCTGGGAATCATCGCCACATCCTCAAAGACGCCGCCGTCTCCCTCCATGATGGTCTTGATCATGGCCTGTTCCACCGGCATCTGCCAGGTGGCGTAATTGTGGCCTGCCATATTGGCCGGCCGGTCGATTCCCGTTTCCTTCAGGGAAATGATGCCGGAGGTGTTATGCTGCAAAATGGCGGCCACCGCCTGAATGGGCAGAGCATCGTCACCTATGAGGGAAGGCGCCATAGTATCCTGACAGGCGATGCCGAACTGAGCCGTTCCCGAGGCAACCATCATGGCCGCGCCATCCTCCACCGGCTGAACGATTTCCACGTTCAGACCCTGTTCTTCATAGTAGCCGTTGGCAAGCGCCGCATACAGTCCCGTGTGGTTCGTGTTGGGCGTCCAATCCAATACAAACGTAATTTTTTCCGAAGCGCCTCCGTTCTGTCCATCGTCCTGACTCCCACCACAGCCTGCAAGGCTGAGAAGCATCGCGACAGCCAATGTCAGCGCCATTGCTTTTTTCTTCATCATCGTTCTCCTATTGTTCTTCCCTGTCCTTTTCTTTCAGATATTTCCAGGGCATCGTCTTCTTTTCCAAAAGAACTACCAGCTTCATCAGGATGAGGCTGATTGCGGAAATCAGAAAAATCACGGCAAACATTTTATCAAAAGCGTAAGATTTTTTTACCCGGGTCATATATACGCCCAGTCCGTTCAGTCCTCCCAGCCATTCAGAAATCACGGCTCCCACGATGGCGTAGGAAACGGCCATCCGCAGCCCGGAAAAGAACTGATCCATGGAGGATTTCAGCTTAATGTGCCAAAAGATCTGACGCCGGGTGGCTCCCATGGCGCGCATCAGGTTCACCGCGTCCTCATCCGCATTGGCAAAACCCGTCAAAAGACTGATGGTCAGCGGAAAATAGCAGGTGAGAATCACCAAAACCACCTTGGGCGCGATACCGTAACCCAGCCACAAAACCAGCAGGGGAGCGATGGCCACAGTGGGGACGGTCTGAGTCACCACCAACAGCGGATAGACGGCTTTCTGCAAGAACAGATAGCGATCCATCAGCGCCGCCGTCACAAAGGCCATGAGGACGCTGCATCCCAGTCCTAAAAAACCCTCTGCCAAGGTGGTTTTTGCGTGCTGCGCCAAAAGCGGAGCGTCGCTTGCCATGGCCTTGACCACATCCACCGGCGACGGCAGCATGTATCGCGGCATCCATCCGGCAGAGGATGCCAGCTGCCACAGCAGCAGAATCATCGCCAGCAGACAGGCGGGCGCCACTTTATTGAAAACCCCCTGCCGATTGTTACTCATGGATGTGATGCTTGGTGACCTTCCGCTCAATGGTCAGCACTTCTCCCTCCGGCCGGTAATTGATTTTCACATAAGCCTGTACATGCTTGGAACCGGCTCGAGCGGCCACCTTCTGGCAGTTTGCCACCACCTCCATCAGCTGGTCGTAGCTGTCGCCCTCGATGGCGGTTTCACACGGCCCTACATAATAATTCAATCCGGTGCTCTTGATGTAATCGATCACCTCGTCCACTACCCGAATGGTTTCTTCATCCGTGGACATTCTGGGTTCTACCTGAATTGCTACACTTGCCTGCAACTGTTGTACCTCCTTTGATACCGCGGTCAGCGCGCCACCCGCGCACACCGCCTTTGGATTTGAAAGCTCACAGCTTCGCTTAGACCTCTTCGCCCATAAAAAAACCGCCTCGAACATTCCAGGCGGCTGATAGCGATGGTTATTTTTGCGCTCCCTCCGCCGGCATTACCCGGATCAGGTGTAAGGTGACTGTGGCTGCCATTTGCCACATCTCAGCCGGACATGCGTCCAGCGCCCCTGCGAGTTTTCATTTGTTTACGTTGTCATCCTACCGCACTGAAACGAAAAAGTCAAGGACGGAATTGAAGGGAATTCCATTTCGTGCTATGATTACACTATCGTAAAAGGTTATTTTTAAGCTGTTGGAACAGGAGACGTCCACTATGAAACAATACAACACAGCAACCTCTGTCCGTGCCGCGCTGCAGGCTCACCTTTTCGCCGCTCAGGATTCGGCCTACGGCGACTTCCACAGCGGTCTGGTGCCCAATGTGCCGCGGAACCGCATCATCGGCGTGCGGATGCCCCGGATGCGCCAAATCGCAAAGACCTTAGCCTCCGGCAAGCTGACCGGCGACAAAACCGATTCCGCCGCCCCGCCCCTTCGCTGGCAAGACTATTTCGACCAGGTGGAAACCGCCTGGCTGCGCCAGGCTCCCGACGGCGCAGCTGCGCCCGGTTCCGCCGTGACCGATTCTGCCGCTGGCCATGTGGTTTACGATACAGTTTCCACCGCCACCGACGGCATCATGGAAGAACAGCCGCTGTACTATGAGGAAATTCTCATCGCCGGGCTGGCGCTGTCCTACGCTAAATTGCCCCTGGATGAGCGATTTGCCTGGATTGCCCGCTTCGTACCTCTCATGGATAACTGGGCGGTCTGCGACACCTTCTGCGGCACATGGAAGCCGAAAGAAGCCGAGCTGCCCCTTCTCTGGAACTTTCTGAAAAGCCGCTATCTGACGGAGCTTCACGGCTCTGCCAAGGAATACGATCTGCGCTACGGCGTGGTCATGCTTCTCAGCTACTTCGTCATGCGGGAGGATTACATCGACTGGGTGCTTTCCATCTGCAATGAAATCGACCATCCGGCCTACTATGTGAAAATGGCCGTGGCCTGGGCGCTGTCCTACGCCTTTATCTTCTTCCCGGAAAAGACCATAGCTCTGTTTCAGTCGCCCGACAACAAGCTGGACGATTTCACCTACAACAAATCCATTCAAAAGGCCTGTGAATCCTTCCGCGTACCGAAGGAGACCAAGGATTTTCTACGTTCGATGAGGCGTTAACTCCGCACGTACCCCGTTTTAACCGCCGGTTCACTTTCCCGCCAGGTCACTCAATCCGCCGAATCGGACCGCAGGCAATCATGGGGCCGGAGTTTCCCGAAGGTTGCGTTTTAAAGTCATCGGGGCCACCGTGGATGATCACCACTTTGCCCAGCACCTCCTCCACACCAAACCGGGAGGTCAGCACCGCGCCAAAGGCATATCCCCCGTTGGAAAACAGCGGAGGAAGGTCGCCCGCATGATACGGATGGGGACAGCCGTAGGGATTGTAATGGCCTCCCGCGTTAGGAAAAGCACCGGTAGGCGCCGGCGTTTTGTCTCCTTCATAAGTAGAGCTGCAGCTTTCGCCCTCGTGAATGTGCATGGCAAAAATGGAGCTGCCGCAATCCTCCTCGTTCACCGGCAGACCGCCGATGGACCAGATCAGCAAAGCGCCCATTTCCGTCTGATAAAAATAGACCAGACCGTTGACATCCTCTTCTGCAGATGATCCCTGAACTTCTGCCACCGCCTGGGGATTGGTCTTCGTGATCCAATCGTAAAGCTCCGTAAACTGTCCCTGTGAATCGAACATAATACATCACCTCCTGCCTTCATTGTATGAGGGGCAGGAGGTTTGTATGCAGGGCGAAAAAAGCCGCAGGGAAACTCCCCTGCGGCTTTGCAAGTGTTACAAATCAATCTATCGTTTCTGTTGGGAAAGAGAGGCTATGGACAGACGAATTTCCGCTCGCTGCAGCCGCGCCGTCTCGTGGGCGCGTTCCTCCTCTGAAAGTTCCGGCTTTGAGAGCTGATGCTCCGCCAGGCGTTTCGCCTCCTGAGCGCGAGCGATATCGATTTCTGCTGCCCATTCCCAAGTGGTGGGCAAAAGACGGCACTCTCCTTCATGCATGCTGATCATGCCGCCGATGCAGACGCCCGTCCGCGTCGTACCGTCCTCCATGGTAATGCGAGCCTGCCCCATGCCGATAGCCGTGCAGTAATTGCAGTGACCGGCCATGATTGCCACGTCGCCTTCGATGGTGCGGCAGATCAGCTGCTGCACGGAAGCATCCAGAACCTGACCGTCCACCGTCTGTATGATTAAGCGAAACGTATTCATACCCTATCCCTTCTTCGCTTTCACGAATACATCGTCGATGGTTCCGGCAAACAGAAACGCTGATTCAGGAACCTCATCGCATTCACCGTCCAAAATCATCTTAAATCCTCGAATGGTCTCCTTCAACGGAACGTACTGACCCTTCATGCCGGTAAACTGCTCTGCAACGGAAAAGCTCTGGGACAGAAAACGCTGTATCTTACGAGCGCGGCTGACCATTCGCTTATCCACTTCCGACAGTTCATCCATACCCATGATGGCGATGATGTCCTGCAATTCCTTGTAGCGCTGCAATACCCTCTGCACGGCGCGAGCCACGTCGTAATGCTCCTGTCCTACCACTTCCGGACTTAAGATACGGCTGGTAGAATCCAGAGGGTCGACTGCCGGATAGATTCCCTGAGAAGAGATCTCACGGCTCAATACGGTGGTGGCGTCCAGATGGGTAAAGGTGGTGGCCGGAGCCGGGTCGGTCAAGTCGTCCGCCGGTACGTAAACCGCCTGAACGGAGGTGATGGAACCTTTCTTCGTAGAGGTGATTCTCTCCTGCAAAGCGCCCATCTCCGTGGCCAGCGTGGGTTGATATCCTACAGCGCTGGGCATGCGTCCCAAAAGCGCCGATACCTCAGAACCCGCCTGGGTAAAGCGGAAAATATTGTCGATGAACAACAGTACATCCTGATTCTTCACATCGCGAAAATACTCCGCCATGGTCAACCCGGAAAGGGCAACCCGCATACGCGCTCCGGGCGGCTCGTTCATCTGCCCATAGACCAGCGCCGTCTTATCGATAACACCGGATTCGCACATTTCACCGTACAGGTCGTTGCCTTCACGGGTACGCTCTCCTACGCCGGTGAATACGGAAATACCGCCGTGCTGCTTCGCCACGTTGTTGATCAGCTCCATGATCAGAACCGTCTTACCTACGCCGGCGCCGCCGAACAGACCGATTTTACCGCCCTTAGCGTAGGGGCAGATCAGGTCTACGACCTTGATTCCGGTCTCCAGAATTTCCGTGGTGGATTCCTGATCTTCGTAGCTGGGCGCCGACCGGTGAATGGGCCAGCGTTCCTTTGTAACCGGCGCCGGTTTGTCGTCTACCGGTTCTCCCAGCAAATTGAACACCCGGCCCAGACACTCCTGTCCCACGGGAACGGAAATGGGCGCTCCCGTATCCACGGCGTCCATGCCGCGAACCAGACCGTCGGTGCTGTTCATAGAAATACAGCGCACCACATTGTCGCCGATTTCCTGCGCCACCTCGACGATCACCTTTTCCCCGTTTCTTTCGATCTCGATGGCGTTCAGCAGCGCGGGAATCTGACCATCGGGAAACCGGATATCCAAAACCGGACCGGTGATTTGAATCACCTTACCAATATGTTTTTCAGACATAGGTCTTCTCCTTTCTTCCGCTTTAGCCGGTAGTACCACCGATGATCTCGGTAATCTCCTGCGTAATCGCAGCCTGACGTGCGCGGTTGTAGTTCAAATTCAATGTTTCTATCATCTCCGCCGCATTCTTGCTGGCGGAATCCATGGCCGTGCGTCGGGCAGCCAGTTCACTTGCCACGCTTTCGCACAGCGCTCCGTAGATCAAACCGGCCACGTATTCCGGAACGATGGTATTGAACACCGTTTCACTGTCCGGCTCGTAGAGAATCAGCGATCCCGCCTTTTTCGGCGTCTGCACACCTGAAGCTCCCGCATCTGTATTTCCCCGGAAATCCTCCTGCTTTTTCAGAGGAAGTACGGGAAGGAGCGCCGACTCCTGCCGCAGCATGGATATAAAGTTGGTGTAAGCGATGACCACTTCGTCAAAATCGCCTTCCAAAAACCCCTGACACAGGATCTTTGCCATGGCGAAACAGTCGCTGACCGAGGTGTTTCCCGCCAGTTCAAACTGATGGCTCAGCACCGGTTTTTTGATTCGGGCGGCAAATTCCAAAGCCTTCTTGCCCACGGGAATCATGTAAGCCTCTTTTTCCGCTGCGGCAGCGGTCACCATCTTGAACACGTTGGAATTGTATCCGCCGGCCAGACCGCGGTCGCCGGCGATGACCACATAACACGTGCGGTGTACCGGCCGTACCCGTGTATAAGGCGATGTAAACTCCGTGTTGTTCTCTGTGATATCCGCCAATGTGTTGCTCAGCGTTGTGAAATAGGGACGGCTGTTTTCCGCCCGCTCCTTCGCCTTGCGCAGCTTGGAGGACGCCACCAGCTCCATGGCCTTGGTGATCTGCATGGTGCTTTCTACGCTTTTGATGCGCAATTTGATTTCTTTCATAGAACCTGCCATGCGCATTTCCTCCTTGCTCTATAGTCTCGTTTTCACAAATTCTTCCGTATATGCGGTAAGCGCCCGCTTCAAGGCTTCTTCGCTTTCGCCCTCTAAATTTCCGGTCTCGCGGATGGCCTTCATGGCCAAAGCGCCGTCCGCCGTGGAATCCAGCGATTCGAACAGACCCTTTTCGTATTCGCGAATGTAGGCGATCTCTACCTTTTCCAGATAGCCGTTGACGACAGCGTACAGGATAGCCACCTGCTTTTCCACATCCAGCTGGGCATTGCGATCCTGTTTCAAAACCTCTACAATGCGATTTCCCTGGGCCAGACGCGCCTTGGTATCCGCATCCAGGTCAGAGCCGAACTGAGCGAAGGCCTGAAGCTCTCGGTACTGGCTGTAAACCAGCTTCAACGTACCGGCGACCTTCTTCATGGCCTTGATCTGCGCATTTCCGCCCACACGGGATACGGAAATGCCGGGGTTTACCGCCGGCATAATGCCGGAGTGGAACATCTCTGTCTCCAGGAAGATCTGTCCATCCGTAATGGAAATCACGTTGGTGGGGATGTAAGCCGAAACGTCTCCCGCCTGAGTCTCGATGATGGGAAGCGCCGTCAGAGAGCCGCCGCCCTTCTCATCGCTCATCTTCGCAGCCCGCTCAAGCAGGCGGCTGTGCAGATAGAACACGTCGCCGGGATAAGCCTCGCGTCCGGGAGGACGGCGAATCAGAAGCGACAGGGCGCGGTATGCCACGGCGTGCTTGGAAAGATCGTCGTAGATGATCAGGACGTGCTTTCCCTGTGCCATGAAATATTCACCCATAGCACAACCCGCATAGGGCGCGATGTACTGCAGGGGACTCAACTCGCTTGCGGTGGCCGCCACCACCGTAGTATAGGCCATAGCGCCGCCCCGGGACAGGGTTTCCACCAGATTGGCTACGGTGGAACGCTTCTGACCGATGGCCACGTAGATACAGATGACATCCTTTCCCTTCTGGTTGAGAATGGTATCGGTGGCGATGGACGTCTTTCCCGTCTGACGGTCGCCGATGATCAGCTCACGCTGGCCGCGGCCGATGGGAATCATGGAGTCGATGGCCTTAATACCGGTCTGTAATGGCTCGCGTACCGGCTGCCGGTCGATGATGCCCGGCGCAGGACTTTCCACCGGACGGAATTCTTTCGCATCGATGGGACCTTCGCCGTCGATGGGCTGACCCAGCGCATTGACTACGCGGCCGATCATCGCTTCGCCTACCGGAACAGAGACTACCTTGCCGGTGCGCTTGATGACGCTGCCTTCGTCGATGCCCGCATCGCTGCCCAAAAGTACGATGGACACGCTGTTTTCTTCCAGATTCTGCGCCATGCCGTATTCGCCGTTGGCAAACTGCAGCAGTTCACCTGCCATGCACTTTTCCAGGCCGCTGGCACGTGCGATTCCGTCGCCTACCATGATTACCGTTCCGGTCTCATCCTGCTGAATCGCATTTTCATAATGTTTAATCTGACTTCGGATGATCTTTGAAATTTCTTCCGGTTTCAGTTGCATGATATCACCTCATCTATAATACAATTTCCGCGATTTCTTTCTTCAGCGCCGCCATTCGGTTTTCCACCGTGCCGTCCAGCCGCGTTCCTTCCATGTCCAGACGGATGCCGCCCAAAACCGCGGGGTCCACCTTACATTCCAGACAGATCTTCTGGCCGGTGATGGTTTCCAGACGCTTTTGCAGCGCCGCCTTCTGCGCATCGCTCAGAGAGATTGCCGCCGTAGCCGTCGCTTCGATGATGCCGTTATCGCTGTTATAGCGATTGCGCACCTGTCGGGCACAGCCGGAAAGCTCTGACAGCGTTCCGTTTTCGCAGAGGATCTTCAGAAAGTTCAGCAGATAACCTTCCACCTGATCGCGAAAGGCTTCGTCGATCAAACTGCACCGCTCCGCTTTGGGAATCGACGGCATGGACAGAAGCCGCAGATAGTCCGGATTCTGGTGCAGCAATTCCTTCACCGCATCGATCTGTTCTAAAATGACAGCTTCTTTCTTCTCTTCTGCGGCCAATTCGTACAGACTGTCTCCGTACAGCTTCGCTACCGGCGTCATGACGCCTCACCCACATTCTTGATAAACTCGTTGATCAGCGCTTCGTGATCCTGGGCGTCGATCTCCCTTTCCACTACCTTCGATGCGATTTCCATAGCGATGCTGCCGATCTCGTCCTTCACCTCGTTGACGGCCTTCTTGCGTTCCAGCGCAATGTCCTGTTCCGCCTTCTGCTTCATCTCCGCCACCTGCTCCTGCGCTTCGTGGAGCATCTCTTCACTGCGGGAGGTAGCCGTCTTCTGCGCCTTCGCCACGATCTGATCCGCTTCTTCTCTGGCCTTCGCCATGTTTTCTTCGTATTCAGATTTGATGGCCAGCGCCTCCTCTTTGGCCTGCGCCGCTTCAGTCAGCTGAGCCTCCGCCAGCGCCTTGCGCTTGGCCACGATCTCCTGCACCGGCTTCCACAGAAAGCGTTTGAAAATAAACATGGTCAGAGCCAGGTTGCACAGCGTGAAAATCACAGTCCACGGCGCAATACCTACCAATTCCTGAAACATGCGTTTTTCCTCCTATCCCAGATAGTTGATAAACATACCGGGCGCTACGAACAGCAAAAGCAGACCGGTAACGAAACCGTAAATACCTGTGGTTTCGGCAACGGCGCATCCCAAAAGCATGGTACTGGTTACCGAGCTCTTGCACTCCGGCTGACGTCCGATGGCTTCACAGGCCGCAGCTACGGCGTTACCTTCACCGATACCGGGGCCGATACCGGCGATCAACGCCAGACCTGCTCCGATGGCACATCCTGCTAATACGATACCTTTTGCTAAAATTGCATATTCCATTGTGTAATCCTCCTATAAAATTTACTTTATTCTTCCGCTGCATTTCCGATGTACATGGTGGTCAGCATACAGAAGATAAATGCCTGCATGAAACTGGAGAACCAGTCAAAATATAACGACGTGATGGCCGGAACGCCGAAATCCAGAAGCGGTATCTGGGAGAGCAGATCGCCCAGAAGTCCCGGCAGCAAGCGGAACAGCGCCGCACTGGCAACCGCTAACGCGGCATAGATCAGCGTACTGATAACATATCCCGACAGGATATTTCCAAAGTGACGGCAAGCCATGCTGATGGGGGTTGCGATTTCCGACAACACGTTAAAGGGCGTCAGCAGCGCAATGGGCTGCGTGTATCCCTTCAGATAGCCGCCAAAGCCGTTGGTCTTGATCTTCTGACGGGTGATCAAAACGAACACCACCGCCGCCCAGGCCGCTTCCGTGGACAGATCCGCCGTAGGACTTCGCAGTCCTGTCAAGCTGATCAGATTGCTGATCAGGCTGGTGGAAAACAGCGCGAACACCAGCGGAATATATCCGTCAAACTTATCTCCGCCCATATTGTTGCGAACGAAATTTTCAATGGTCTCTACGATCCATTCTGCCACCACCTGCCTCTTGGACAGATTGGTGATGGTCAGGTTCTTTCCTAACCAGATGCACAATCCCGAAATCACCGCCAGTACCAGCCAGCTGACCGCAATGGTCTCCGTGATGGGAATCCCGCCCCCAAGAGGAATTTCAAACAGTATCTTAGGGCCGGTCAACGTAATATCCATGGATCAGACTTCACCTCCTTTTTGTTTCGGATGATAGCGCCCCGTAACCTGCAAAAAGAAAATCGTCACCCGGGGAAACAGCAGCGGAACGATTCCCGCGATCAAATCAAAGCAGGGAAGCAATGCCGCCGCGGCCACCCACGCCGCCTGAAGCAGCATGCGCCGGGAATAGCTAACCTTCATCCGCTGCTTTGCCTGCGCCGGATCGGGATCGTCGGCAATCTTCTGCACCGTAACCGCAAGTCCCAGGAAATTTCCTATGGCAACCGCCGCCCCGGCGGCTCCCGCCAAAACCACCTGATATCCGAAAGGCACCATCGCCGGAAACGCCAGATGCCCCAGCGCAAAAGCCAGATACAGCAGAATCGTTCCGAGAATCGTTCCCTTGGCGATGCGCACCACTTCCAGCTTTACCGTTTCTTCCATCTGCAAACGAACCCCTCCTTCATTAACTGTGACGATTGGATGCGGTGGGCGGTTCGTCTTTCTTTCCACGCCGCATGCTCATGCGATAAAACTCTCTGGCCGTAACGCCTCCGCCGCCCAGTCCCAAAACCACTGCCACAATGAAGAGCCAGGGTGGAAGCTGAAAGCGGTTCACTGCCCACCAGCAGACCAAAAGGCAAAGCAGCAGCGGCATGATCAGGCTCAAACCCAGCTGACCTACCCAACAGAGATCTTTCATCATCTGATACAATTTCATAATCGCATTTTCCCTGTGTTTGTTTATTTCTTCTATTCATTCCCTTTTTTCGACACGCTTAAACGCTCTTGCAAAAAAACTGTTACAAACTTCCGTTTGCAACAGTCATATAAACATCATCTCTGCGGAATGATTTCAATCCAATAGCCATCGGGATCGTTGATGAAATACAGTCCCATAGCGTCGTTTTCAAAACAGATAGCGCCCATCTCCTGATGCAGCCGGTGCGCCGCCTCAAAATCATCCACATGAAAAGCCATGTGAAATTCATTTTCACCCAAATTGTAGGGTTCTTTACGACCCTCCAGACATGTCAGCTCGATTTCATGGATTCCGGCTTCGTCGGTGAGAAAGGCCAGGGTAAACCCCTCGCCCTCCTTGCGGCGAACTTCTCGCATTCCCAGCGCCTTTTTATAAAAAGTCAGAGATTTATCCAAATCCAATACATTGATATTATTATGCACATATTTGAATTTCATAGCACAATCCCCGCCCCTTTATTTTAATTCCGGCATCAGAGCATAGAACAACTCCAGTCTCTGCTGAATGGTATCCAACTCCGTGTATTCCTTTTGATTGTGGCTGTTTCCTCCCACGGGGCCGCAGCCGCACAGTGTGGGAACGCCCAGCGCTGCGATATGATTGGCATCGGATACGCCGCCGGTAGCAACCCATTCAATGGTCTGACCCAATTCTGCAGCCTTGGCGTTGGTCTTAGCGATCAACTCTTCCGTAGCCTTGGAAGGATTCATGGGTCCGAAGATTCCCTGATATTCCACATCCACCGTCACGTTGGGAACGAAGGGAGTCTTAGCCAATTCCGCCACCCGCTTCTGCACCTTTTCCATCTCCTCCATCCGTTCAAAGCGCAGATCCACTATGCACTCCGCATAGTCGGGAACCACGTTGGCAGCCGTTCCGCCCTTGACCAGACCCACGTTAACGGAAGTTCCGATGGACAGATCCTGAAGTTTGTTCAGCTCCACGATCCACTGCGCCATCTCCGTTACGGCGCTGGCGCCCTTCTCGGGAGCGACGCCGGCATGGGAAGCCACACCGTGGAACTTTAAGATCAGGTCGATATTTCCCTTGCGCTTCTTCACCATGGCGCCGCCGTCTCTGCCTGGTTCAAAGACAAAGGCGTAGCGGGACTGCTTGCCCAGCTGGATCATCCAATCTCTGGTAGCCAGAGAACCGATTTCCTCTTCACCGTTAAAGGCCAGGCAAATGCGAAGCTCAGGATCGTCCGCCTTCAGCCGTTCCGCCAAAGTGGTCATAGTCAAAAGACCTGCTTTCATATCGGATACGCCGGGGCCGAAGGCCAGGTTGCCTTCTTCGCGATAGGGGTGCTCTACCGCCGTACCCTTGGGGAACACCGTATCCATATGACCTAACATCAAAATGTCGATGGGGCCGTCCTCATGGGTGCGAACCTCCAGCGCCAGAGTATCCGGATCGCGTCTGGTGTAAAAACCCGCGGCCTTGCACTTTTTTTCGAAGAAATCGCCTACCGCGGCCACGCCTTCTCTGTCAAAGCTGCCGCTGTCGATGTTGACGATAGTCTCCAAATCCTTGCGTAATTGTTCTATCTTCCACATAGCTTTCTCCTTAGATATTTTGGATTTGGATTTATTTTAGCACTAATTTCTTCTCAACACAATGATCAGACGTAAAAAAATAACGCCCAAGTCAAGGCGTTCCTTTCTCATACACATTCGTTCGCTTTGTAGGTACAAATCCGGTGACCGGCATTTTACATCCGATCACCATCCATGTACCTAATGTTAGACTTTGGTGACGCAAACGTAATACATGTATATTATATTTCATTATTGCCCTTATGTAAAGTCCCCAATCGAAAGAATGGTTAAATCTTTTTATTTTTTCGTTATTCCGGCAGTTCCCTGTGTATAAATTTTTTCCCCGCCACATTCCCTACTTGAAAAATGCACATGATAAAGCTACAATAATAAAAAAGAGTCAAAGAAGGGAGTCATCTATGTATAACGGAAATGAAAACATCATGATTTGCGACCATCCTCTGGTAAAGCACAAGATCACCATGCTCAGAAAGAAAACCACCGGAACCAACGAATTCCGCGCCATCGTAGAGGAAATTGCCATGCTCATCGGCTATGAGGCGCTGCGCGATCTGGAATTGGAAGACGTCGAAGTGGAGACTCCCATTGAAACCGCCATGTGTCCGGTCATCGCCGGAAAAAAACAGGCCATCATTCCCATTCTGAGAGCGGGTCTTGGCATGGTGGGCGGTCTCTTAAAGCTGATGCCCACCGCAAAAGTAGGACACATCGGCCTGTATCGCGACGAAGAAACCTTCGAACCTCACGAATATTACTGCAAACTGCCGACCAATATCGGCCAGCGTAAAATCTTCGTGGTAGACCCCATGCTGGCAACCGGCGGTTCCGCCATCGCCGCCGTGAATTTCATCAAGCAGCGCGGCGGAAAGAACATCACCTTCCTCTGCGTCATCGCAGCGCCCCAAGGCTTAGAAAAACTGGCG
The DNA here is from genome assembly GCA_947426455.1 of uncultured Clostridia bacterium. Classification (GTDB taxonomy): domain Bacteria; phylum Bacillota; class Clostridia; order Peptostreptococcales; family Anaerovoracaceae; genus RGIG446. The sequence goes on from CANEEC010000002.1 coordinate 36,412, forward strand.
GAAGCTCATCCGGACATCAAGATTTTCGCGGGAAATCTGGATCGGGAGCTGAATGAAAAAGCCTACATCTGCCCCGGTTTAGGTGACGCCGGTGATCGAATCTTCGGCACAAAATAAACAATACGATAAAAGGAAACCCCTGCGCAGACCGCCGGATGGAATTCGGCGGCGCGCAGGGGTTTTTTGCTGCCAAGTGCTTTTATAGGGCCTTTTATATTATCAGTCGTTATTCTTTATCCGGCAGGATCGCATTCAGGATGATTCCCGTCAGCGCGCCAACCGCAAGGCCGGAAAGGCTGATGGTGATTCCAAAGACGTGGAAGATGATGGCACCGGCCGTACTGTAGTTGATGCCGATGGATAAAACTAAGATCAAAGCCGCGATGATCACATTGCGGGACTTCGCAAAATTCACCTGATTTTCCACCATATTGCGCACTCCCACCGCCGAGATCATACCGTAGAGAATCAGCGAAATCCCGCCTACAGTAGCCGTAGGCATCGCCTGAATCACCGCCGCAAACTTGGGACAGAAGGAGAAAACAATGGCAAACACCGCCGCCAGCCTGACCACAAGGGGATCGTATACCTTGGACAGGTTCAGCACTCCCGTATTTTCACCGTAAGTGGTGTTGGCCGGCGCTCCAAACAGAGAAGCGGCGATGGTGGCCAGACCGTCTCCCAGAAGGGTTCTGTGAAGTCCCGGATCTTCGATGTAGTTGCGTCCTGTGGTGGAGGAAATGGCCGAAATGTCGCCGATGTGCTCCACGATGGTGGCCAAAGCGATGGGCATGATAGTGATGATAGCAGTGATCAGCATGGACGGATCGAAGGTTTCGTCAAACAGCGCCAGCACCGTCATCTCCCGCCGAAGGGGAACGCCGATGAGATCGGCGGTCTGCACTGTGGAAAAATCCACCGCTCCCATGCACACGCCCACCAGATAGGATACGACGACACCGATCAAAATGGGAATGATCTTGACCATGCCCTTACCGAAGATGTTGCAGACAATGACGGTAACGATGGCCGCCAGCGCGATAATCCAGTTGGTGGAACAGCTGTTGACCGCCGACTGGGACAGCGTCAGTCCGATGGCCATAATGATGGGACCCGTGACGATGGGCGGAAAATACCGCATGATCTTTCGAGCCGAAAAGAGACGAATCAACCCTGCCATGATCAGATACATCACCCCGGCGCAGGCTACGCCAAAGCAGGCGTAAGGAATCATTGCCACATTGCTGCTTCCGTCCGCAAGCTGGGGCGCAATGGCCGCATACCCGCCTAAAAACGCAAAAGAAGAACCGAGAAAGGCCGGAACCTTCCCGCCGGTCACCGCGTGAAACAACAGCGTCCCCAGGCCGGCAAACAGAAGGGTCGTCCCCACATCAAGTCCGGTGAGCAGCGGCACCAAAACCGTGGAACCGAACATAGCGAACATGTGTTGAAATCCCAAAACCACGGTTTTTCCCGCGCCCAGCTCTTTTACATCGTAAATCGCCTCATGCGTTTTATGCTTCATCCTCTTTCCTCCTTTGCGATTCCTATGACTGTCTGATGTGTAACTGTTTTCTGCGAAAGCGGCATTGCCCTTGATTTATGAAACGGCTTGCCGCACTGTTCTTATTATAGCACTAAATCGCAAAATCCCTAATGTTTTCTTCTTCTTTTACAAAAACATTTCGTATTCTTTTCTTTGCAAAAAAATACCCCAGACTGCGAAAGCCTGGGGTTGATCCCGATCGCCTGAAATTTTTCAGCATCATTCTCCGGCGCTAAATTCCTTCGGGTCAAGATATCTGCTGGGACTCATGGCATACCCCTGTCCATAGGGAATCGTCACATACTGCACTGTATCTCCGACCTTCAGCTGCAGATAGCAAACCCCGTCTTCAAATTGATCCGTAATATCCATCACCTGATCCATATAATAGAACTTTACCGTTCCGTCGTCACCGTATTCCAGATCGGGAGCGTTGATCTGCTCCATCAGTTCCTCTTCGGTCAGCGGCCGCTCGCTTCCGTCCTCCTCAATAGCGACGCCGCCGCCCCGTTCTTCCACTTCCGTACCCTGGTCATCCGGATACTTGATATAATAAGAACCGTCTTCCTCATTAAACTCCATCACAGCCGTAGTCTGATCCCCGTGAACCCAAACCTGCACCGTTCGCTGAATTCCCCCCAGATCAGCGGCATAGACCGTAGCCGCGCCGGTCACCAACACCATGCACGCAGCAAGTCCCGCTGCAATATAGTTTTTTCTCCTCTTTTGACTGATGATTGCCATGTTTTCTACCTCCAAAGAAATCCGTTCGGAGGCCTGTAACGCCGAAAAGGCTTGTTTATATTTCTCCCGATTCGTCATCTTCCCATTCCTCCTTCAATACTTCTTTGAGCCGCTTTCTTCCGCGCGATAGCCGAGTCTTGACGTTGCTTTCCGATATCCGTAGAATTCTCGCAATGTCCCGCACAGCGTAATCCTCAAAGTAAAACAGATGGATCACGATGCGGTACGGTTCCGGAAGCCGCATGACCGTCTCAAAGAGGCGTTCCGACTGCGGCGTTTCAAATACCAGAATTTCCATATACTCCTCCAGCGGCACTCTATGGATCCGCCAGAATTTTTTGTTTGCGTTCTTCGCCTTATTGATGGCTACCCGCAAAAGCCACGCGCGAATATGCTGCTCGTCTTCAAACTCCTTTTTGCTTGTGTGATATTGGAAAAACGTATCCCAAACGATGTCCTCGGCCTCCTCCGCATCTCTGCAGATGTGAAATGCCGCCGCATAGAGATTGTTTTGATACTGTTCCGCCAATGTCTGAACAGATGGTCTCATGAGCACTCTCCCTATTCCTTCTCCGAAAAGCCTTTCACTAATAACACAACCCACACGGCAAAAAGGTGACAATCTTCTTCGTTATTTTTTATTTTTACATTTTATCGGGATTTCAGTTGACGTCGAATACCACAGGGCTTCCGCTGTTCACCGAATACCGGAAGTCTCAGTTGCCCGTCGCGGATGAAAAATTCGATACGTAAGCGCTAAGCTCCACCAGATTGCCGTCCGGGTCACGCAGATAGAGGCTGTCAATGGCGCCCATGGCTCCGGTGCGTCTGGCGATCCCCAGTTCTATGGGATAGCCTTTCTTTTCAATTTCGTCTCTGATATCTTCCATGCCGCCCTCCACGATCAGGCAGATGTCCTGACTGCCGTAGGTGACGTTCTTCGCGGCCGGAAGAAATTCCGCCTTCTTTCGGTGAATGTTGATCTTCTGCGTTCCGAATCTGACGGCGTACCTGTCGTTGCGATGCTCCAACTCCATATCCAAAATGTCCACATAAAAATGCAAACACTCCTCTAAATTCTGTGTAGTGATCACCAAATGATCGAAATGCGATACCTTCATAACCGAACTCCTTTCTCGTCTTTTATTTTCTGCAAACATCTACAAAAACCCGAAACAGGTGCTGCTGCTGACGGGAATCGAACATCATCTCCGGATGCCACTGAACGCCTATTGCAAATTTACGATTTTTCGCTTCAATGGCCTCAGGAACCTCATCCGAAGAGACGGCGGTGATCTTTACACCTTGCCCCACATCTCGCACGGCCTGATGATGAAAGGAATTCACCATGATTTCTTTCGCTTCGAAAATTCTATACAATGCGGAATCCTGCGCCAAAGAGACTTTGTGCCAGCCTGCGTTTCGAGAATACCGCTCCTCGCCGAAATGGTTCTCAAAACCTCCTTCTTTCGCCAGATCCTGATAAACCGTACCACCCATGGCCACATTCAGAATCTGTGCGCCCCGGCAGATGCCCAAAAGCGGTTTATCCCGATTCAGCATGTACTCAGTCACAGCCAAATCCTGAGCGTCACGCCTATGAGACACCACACCGCAATATTCCTTTGGAAAAGCGCCGTAGCGCTCAGGACCCACATCATGTCCGCCGCTGACCAATATACCGTCCAATCTGTCCAGCAGAGGCTTCATCGTATCAAACTCGCTGCACTGAGGAATCAAAATGGGAACCGCGCCGGCTCTTTCCAGCGCGTAAATATAATCTCCGGCCAAATAGACGCCGTCCTGCCCGTCGATAATCAGGTCGGTGGACGCACCCCAACCGCTGCGCTCATCATAATTGCAGGTAATCCCAATCCAAGGTTTTTTCATATTTCCCTCCTGTCATCCAATCTTGTAACAATCCGCGGTACATTCACCGCAGATCATGATGATTTTGTCTATCATTATTATGGGAAATCCGTTGTTTGTCAACTGCAATTACTTCAAATAGAAAAACCCCAAAACACAGAGTTTCGGGGTTTGCAGATTCTTTGGCAGACAATTATCTCTTTGAGAACTGAGACGCTCTTCTCGCCTTTTTCAGACCGTACTTCTTTCTTTCCTTCATTCTCGGGTCACGAGTCAGGAAGCCAGCCGCCTTCAGCGCCGGTCTGTTTTCCGGATCAGCCACGCACAGAGCTCTGGAGATACCGTGTCTCAAAGCTCCGGCCTGACCGGTAAAGCCACCGCCGCGAACGGTTGCCACTACGTCAAACTTACCTTCAGCTCCAGCCACTTCCAGAGGTCTCTTTACCTCTCTTTTTACGATTTCCATACCGAAGTAATCGTTCAGATCCTTCTTATTTACGGTGATATTACCGGTACCAGGGATCAATCTTACTCTGGCTACGGAAGATTTTCTTCTGCCTGTTCCGCAGTACTGCATTTTTGCCATTTTGATGTCCTCCCTTCAAGTAGAAATTCCAGATTTCCGGCTTCTGAGCTTCATGCTTGTGTTCCGGACCGGCATACACTTTCAGCTTCTTCGCCATCTCTCTGCCCAGAGGACCCTTCGGCAGCATACCCTTTACGGCATGACGCAGAATTTCTTCCGGCTTTCTTTCCAGTAACTTTTCAAAGGTGATCTCCCGCAGACCGCCGGGATAGCCGGTGTGTCTCTTGTAGATCTTTTCCTTTCTCTTCTTTCCGGTCACTTCCACTTTCTCAGCGTTGATGATAATGACATAGTCGCCGGTATCAACGTGGGGAGTGTAGATCGGCTTTTTCTTTCCTCTCAGGATGGAAGCAGCTTCGCTGGCCAGTCTGCCCAGGGTCTTACCCTCGGCGTCCAGTACATACCACTTTCTTTCCACTTCCTGAGGCTTTGCAATGTAGGACTTCATGTTAAACCTCCTTGTCTACTGGGATCTCTGCAAGATCGTGTTCGACACTACAAAAAATAACGTGAGGGCCACGGCCGGTGTTCCAGCCTGCACCCTGCGTATATCGTAAAAAGCCGCAAAACGGCTTTGAACAATCCACAAAAAAACGTGCATTGCGGCACAATGCACGTCCAGTATATAAAATTTCAACCCTTGTGTCAATCGAATTTTTGCGGTTTTATAAAAGTTTTTTGAAAATCGCCTATCTGTGGTGCTGCGAATACTCCTTCCAAACCCCCGCCTTTTCGATGACCTCCATGGTATTCATCTCGTCGGTGCTCAGCGGTTGGTTTTGCTTTTCCTTCGTGCGTATCTTTTCCAATATGCGTTCCAGATGCGCCCTCTCCTCATTTTGGTCGTACAGGAATCTCCAGATAGCAAACAGACCGGCGATGGCAATGACTCCCAGAAGATGTCCCTGCATGCTGTGATCCAGGATCAACTGGCGCGCCGTGGCAAACATCAGCACCTCCAATACGGCTCCGTGAGACCGCACCGTAATCATCTTGATAAACTCCAAACCCACCACCAGATTCAAAATATCGCTCAGCATATCGTTCAGCCTTACCGTACTGAAATCCGCGTTGAATATCTGGTAGGAAATGACCAAATCGATCAATTCAATTCCGATGGCCAGGAGAATAATCAGTGAAATGATCCACTCAAAGGCCGTGGACGCATGCAGCACCAACTTCGACAGCTTTTTCGAAATCTCTATGTAATACTCCTTTTTCACACAAGCTCCTTTCGCGCTGAAAGAACGATCCGTAGGTATTCCTACGGATCTTCGGTTTGTTCTATTTTATCATATATTTACTCGTTTCGCAAGCTTTCCAGCGCCGACAGATTCATGGCGCGCCGTGCCGGTCCATAACCCGCCGCCACGCCTACAAACGTAGCGAAGGCAAGCGCCCCCACCGCAATGTACCACGGTATGATGGAAACCGACGAGCCGTAGCCGCCGATATCGCTGAAAATAGAACCCATAACGCCCACCAGTACCGTATTCATCAGGAAGGAAATCAAATAACTGAGCGCCAGTCCGATCAGACCGCCGCCAAAGCCGATCAATCCCGCCTCAATGAGGAACATTTTGCGAATATCCTTCAAATTCGCACCAATGACCTTCATGACGCCGATTTCCTTGGTGCGCTCATAGATGGACATGATCATGGTATTGGTGATGCCCAGCGCCGCTACAAACAGGGAAATGCCGCCGATGCCGCCCAATACGCCCTGAATCATCCGCGCCGTATCCTGCATGGCGTTCAGCCAATCGGTGGCGCTGTAGGTATAATATCCCATGTCGTCCTTGAGAATTTCGATGATATCCTCCACTTCGTTGATATCGCTGACGTACACCCATGCCTGGTCGTAGGTCTTGCCCTGGCGTCCATTGGCGGTGGTATTTTCTTTTCTCGCTTTTTTATTGGCCGCGATGATTTCTTCCAAGTCGTCGATGTTCATATACACGCGGTAAGAGGATTCATCGTTTTCCGAGGCTAAAACACCCACGCCCTTACCCTTGAATTCGGGATAGGTGATTTTATCGGGATCGGAGCTTTTCTTTTTCATTCCATACTCCCAATCCGCCGTAATCACCAGCTTCTCATCCACCACGTCCTCCGGTTCGTCGCTCCAATCGTTTTTGTTGGGGTTGTAAAACCACATAGGGACATTGTTTCCAAAGAGAACGCCGTTTTTATCGCTGGGGCGCAGCATCCGTCCTTCGCCGATTTCATAATTGAACTTCTCAAACACCTCTGCATCGATGCCCACGAATTCCGTCTGTGTCACCTTTTTCCCTACGGCAACGGTCATGTACTCGCTGACCACCGGGGTTACCGCGTCCACGCCCTTGATCTCGCCCATGGTTTTCAGCGTCTTATCGTTGATGATTCCCTTCAGATCGTTCTTATCGGCATTCACGCCGGAACCGCCGTTGGCCGACACCTGAATCAGGTGCAGGTTGCCATAGCTTTCAATCTGTTCCTGGAAATTCGCCGTCAGGCCGTAACCGATGGACAGCATGACCACAATGGCGCAGGTTCCTACCACCACGCCGATGACCGCCAGCAGCGTCCTCGCCCGGCGGCGGAAAAGGTTGCGGAAACAGAGGTCTAATAAATCTCTGCTATTCATAGCGCCCTCCGTTATTCATCTTCCATCTCCAGCTGTTGGTGCATCTTCTTTTTACGGTGTCTGCGGAACAGGACGATTCCCGCAACGGCAGCCACAACTCCCACAGCGATAATGACTTTCCAGGGTACGGCGGATTCCGGTTCCTCCGGCATCGGCTCCATGCCCGGATCATCCCATTCCGGCATCTCCATGGCCTCGAACACGAATTCCTTTTCCACCGTCCGCTCCTGGCCGGATACATCTTCGTAGGTGAAAATGATCTTCCCTTCCATGGAACCCACTTCTCTGGGAATGAAGCTGAAACTGAAATCATCGGTAGAACCGCTGCTCATATTTCCCACGTAATAGCTGTTGGATTCCATGGTATCGAAATTTCCTTCAGCGGTGACCCGCAGATTGTTCAGCGTGGTCTTTCCCATGTTGTAAAATTCTACGCTGGTGCTGCCCTGGGAACCTACGTAGCACTCATAAGGAGCCGCTACGTCGCCCACTTCCAGCCGGGTATCCTGTACCAGAGGAATGGAAATGGTATCCTCTGCGGTATACGCGTTTCCGGCGCTGTCCTCATACTCCATGCTGACTGTCATCGCAGCCGTAGCCTGCTCCGTTCCGGCATTGGCGCGCAGGTGAACCACCTTGTTATAGTGACCCTTGGCCTTGATGGAATCCACGAAAAAGGCGTTGGAATTTCCCACCGGAACAAAGACATCTCCTCCGGATACCGTCACCTTCACGTTGCTCAGATCTTTTCCCGCCGTGTTCATCAGACCTATGGTCAGCGGAAACTCATCTCCAGCCTTCACATAGCCGCCGCCGTAGTCGTAGGTATCCACCATCAGGCGGGGCGTCTTGACCGAAGCGCTGTTAGCGTCAGCCTTCACGTAGACACTGGTATACTGCATCACCTGACTTGCAGTTTCATCCTCCAACGAGCTGACGCTCAGCTTGATGGGATAGGTAGCGTCCTTGCTCTCGTCGGTGGCCATCAGTGTCACTTTATAGCTCTTGCTTTCTCCGGCGGCCAGGGAATTCTCCACGAAGGTAGCCGTGGTTTTGTTCAGCAGTCCCTCGGGAATATCAGCTTCGATTTTCAGCTGCTTTGCGGCCGTACTTCCGTTATTGCGAACGGTAAAGGACAGCGTAAAATCCTTCTCGGGCTGCACGGTCTGCGCCGCGGATACGTTGCTGATCACCAGATTCTTCGTAGCCGCGCCCCCGTTTCCTCCGATGGCGGAAATGTAAAATGTATCTTCAAACGTGCGATCCTCCCAGCCGTCGCCCTTGGCCACTTTCGCCTTTACGCTCAGCTTGATGGGATGGTTGGTATTCTTCACAGAATCATCTACCTTCAGCGGAAAAATAGCGTTCTTTCGGTCTCCTACGCTCAGATATCCCAAATTCGCCGTCGCCGAGGAATTGTTGACGGTGATTCCCTCCGGCAGGGAAATTTCCGCGCTGACGTCCTGCATGCGAACGCTGCCCCGATTGTAAAATTCAAACCGCAGGCTGTTGATCTGACCGGCAACCAAACCCTCAGGATTATCCAATGCGTAGTTGATTCCCAGACCATCGTAAGTTCCGTTAGTAGCGGTAAGAGAGACTCTCATATTGGAGCTTCCTACGGTCTCGCCGTTTTCTTCGGCCTCGACCACCAGCGTGTAGGTGGCGTTGCCCAGGGTTTTGGAAATGTCCACGGCGAAGGACATCTTCGTCTCTTCGTTGGGCGCCAGCGTTACATTCATCGGCTTTGTCTTTACGGTAAACTGACCTTGTCTTCCGTTGAGTTTCACCGTTACGGTATGCGTCGTCTGAGCATCGTTGTTCTTCACCGTCACTTCGATGGGATGCTCTTTATCTCCCGGGGCAGCGTAAAATCCACCGTTTTGAGAGATTTTGATATAATTCCTGGAAGCTCCGTACACGGGATGGGGAACCATCACCATGCCAAACAGCATCAGGGTCACCAGGAAAAGGGAAATGACCTTTCCCATGGCTCGATTCGTTATGTACTCACTGCGGTTGTTCATCTCTTGTCCTCCCTTAACCATCCTTGTACACGTATTTCATGTCACTGCAATTGTTGTTGCTTCGCTTCTATTTTGATGATGTTGCCGTCCTGAATCGTCACCACTTTGTCCGCATATTCCGCAATGCTTCTGTCATGGGTCACCAGAATCAGCGTTTGCCCGTGTTTCCTGACCTGATCTACGATCAGCGTCATAACCTCTCGGGTGGTGTTGGTATCCAGATTTCCCGTTGGCTCGTCGGCAAAGATGATCTTTGGCGTTCCCACAAGTGCCCTGGCAATTCCCACTCGCTGCTGCTGTCCGCCGGACATCTGGGTAGGCTTTCGTTTTTCATATCCCTTAAGTCCTACGGCTTTCATCATTTCTCTGGCCTTTTTTTCTCTCTCCTTGTGATCCACGCCCCGAAAGATCAGCGGCAGACTGACATTTTCCAGCGCGGTGAGCATAGGAAGCAAATGATAAGCCTGAAAGATGAACCCGATGTTTTTCTGGCGAAACAGTGTCACACGCTCTTCGTTCAGCTTATGAATGGGAATGTCCCCGATGAAGATTTCTCCCTTGGTAGGCTTTTCCAATCCGGCCACCATGTTTAAAAACGTGGATTTACCGGAACCGGACGTCCCCAGAAAGCAGACGATCTCCCCCTTGTAAATGGATAAGCTGACGTCGTTCAGAGCAACCACCTTTTCCTCGCCCATGCGATAGACCTTTCGCACGTGTTCGACGCGAATCAGGGGTTTTGCCTGCGCGGCTGTCTCTTGTTTCATAGCTTTCCCCTTCTGATACTTCTTTTACGATAACGTCATATGACATGAGCCAAAACCCCGGCTCACTGTTTTATTATACTTCACAGTGTCACAAGGTACAATGCCGTAAGACACAAATGAAATAAAATCTTCGATTTTTAGACGCGGTTCCCCTGGGAAAAGTTTCATTCTTCAATCATTTTTTACATAAAAAAGTCCGGATTTTTTCCGGACTTTTTCGCTCGTGTTTCTCTTATTTTTTATATTCCGATCACTTCAGCTGCACTTTATGGAAGGTCTTTTTTCCCTTCTTGATGAGGATCGCGCCGTCCTTGAAGGTGTCCAGCGTAATCTTCATCTTCGCGTCAGTTACTTTCACGTCGTCGATGGACAGGCCGCCCTGCTCAATGGTGCGGAAACCCTCTCCGTTGGAGGGAACCAGTTTCAGTTCCTTAATCAGCGAAACCACGCCCATGCCTTCGCCCTCAAAGCGGCTTTTCTCCATGACGGTGGTGGGAACGTCAGCCATGCTGCCGCCGCCGGCAAACAATGCCCGAGCCGCGGACTGCGCTTTCTCCGCCTCCGCCTCGCCGTGAACCAGTTTAGTCACTTCGTAGGCCAGAATTTCCTTCGCCTTGTTGATCTCCGCATCTTTTAACGCCGATAGGCGATTGACCTCGTCCATGGGCAGAAACGTCAGCATCCGCAGGCATTTATTCACGTCAGCATCCTCTACGTTTCTCCAATATTGATAAAATTCATAGGGAGAGGTTTTGGCAGCATCCAGCCACAAGGCGCCCTTCTGGGTCTTGCCCATTTTCTTTCCTTCGCTGGTGGTCAGCAGGGAGAAGGTCATGCCGTACACCTGCTTTTGCAGCTCCCGTCTGGTCAGGTCGACGCCGCCTAAAATGTTAGACCACTGGTCGTTGCCGCCAAACTCCATCTTGCAGTCCAGGTCTCTGGCCATGACCATGAAGTCGTAAGACTGCATCAGCATGTAGTTGAACTCCAGGAAGGACAGCCCCTTTTCCAAGCGCTGCTTGAAGCACTCTGCCCGCAGCATGTTGTTCACAGAGAAGTGACGGCCGATGTCGCGGATGAAATCCACGTACTTCTGAGGCAGAAGCCAGGTGGCGTTGTTGACGCAGATGGCCTTTCCGGCTTCCGGTTCCTTGTTGGCGCCGCTGCCGTCGTATTTGAATTCATCGTCGAAGTCGATGAACTTGTCGAACAGTTTCTTGAACTGGTCGCAGTTGTGCTGAATAGTCTCCGGCGTCATCATCTGGCGCATGTCGGTACGGCCGGAGGGGTCGCCCACCATGCCGGTGCCGCCGCCGATGAGAACGATGGGAGTGTGGCCGAACTTCTGCATCCACATCATGATGATGACCTGCATGAAGTGACCTACGTGAAGACAATCCGCCGTGGGATCAAAGCCGATGTAAAATTTGACTTTTTCCTTTCCCAACATTTCGCGAATTTCTTCATCGTGGGTGGTCTGTTCGATAAATCCTCTCTCCTTCAATACATCGTACACATTGGTGTATTGGCTTACATTATCGGGAATAAACATGTATGTTACCTCTTTTCGTTACATTTCGTCGAGCATATCCACGCGGCGCTGATGGCGGCCGCCCTCAAATTCGGTTTCCAGCCAGATATCCACCAGCTTGATGGCGTAAGCGGTTTCCAGCACCCGACCGCCCAGAGCAATGATATTGGCGTCGTTGTGGCGTTTGGTCATCTCCGCCATGAATTCGTTGGTGATTACCGCGGCGCGAACGCCCTTCACTTTATTGGCCGCAATAGAGATGCCGATGCCCGTTCCACAGCAGACGATACCGCGCTGCGCCTCGCCCGAGGCAACCGCTTCGCCGCAGGCCTTGCCGTACTGGGGATAATCCACCGATTCTTCGGAATGGGTTCCCAGATCCAGAATTTCATATCCTTTTTCATTTAAATGCGCCTTAATGGCTTCCTTCAGCGCAAAACCGCCGTGATCGCTGGCTAATGCAATTTTCATACTTTCCTCCTACACTGTTACAACGTGATATCCCGCGGATTTTAACATGCGGTTCATAATGGCAAAACCCACGGAATCCGAAGCCTCCACGGCGCTTGCCACGATGAAATCCACACCTTCTTCATCGCAGCGCCGCAGTTCGGAAAACAGAGTCTTTGCTGCCGCCGCCAAATCCTCATCGGAAAACAGCAGCATGGCCACCTTTTTCCCTCGGGTTTCCTGCTCTTGGGCAAGCCGCTTCGCTTCCCGATGCACCGCCTCCTGACTGCCCTGAAGAATCACCATTTCCGCCTTGGGGGCATAATGCCTGTATTTCATTCCGGGCGCTTTTGGAGCGGGTCCCACGCAGTCCTCTAAAAGACGTATCTCCGGCTGTTCATCCCTCCCTGCGGACACATCCCGCGGGCGGTTCACAAACAGCGCCGGATCCATTTCCACTCTGCCGCCAATGACCGCTCCAATCTCCTCCGGCGTCACCCAGCCGGGCCGCAGCACCGTGGGGATTTCCTCTGTCAAATCCAATACGGTAGACTCGATTCCCACCCGGCTTTCTCCCGATTGCAGGATGGCGTCGATGCGTCCGCTCAGATCGTTATATACGTGTTCCCAGCTGGTGGGACTGGGACTTCCCGACAAATTGGCGCTGGGGCCGGCGATGCACAGGCCGCTCTCCCGAATCAGAGCCAGGGTCACCGGATCGTCCGGCATCCTCACAGCCACCGTGGATAAGCCGCCGGTGGTGCCGTTGGGAACCGCTTCTTTCTTTTTAAAAATCATAGTCAGCGGCCCCGGCCAAAAAGCATCCATCAGCTTTTCCGCCGTTTCCGAAACGCAGCCGGTCAGCTGCGTCAGTTGATCTCTTTGCGCAATGTGAACGATGAGAGGGTTGTCCGAGGGGCGACCCTTTGCCGCGTAAATAGCCGCTGCCGCCGCCGGATTCAATGCGTCGCCGCCCAGGCCGTAAACCGTCTCCGTGGGAAAGGCAACCAATCCGCCCCGCTTCAGGATGTCCGCAGCTTCGCCGATGGCCGCCGCTGCGCGCTTTCGCATCGCCTGCATTTCCTCCAAAGACCCCTCCCGGGGCAGTCTGGCATCCAGCAGTTTGGTTTTCATTGATTTTCTCCTTATATCGGCGCATGACGCCGCTATTGACTAAAAGTTCTTCATTTTTTCCGCCTGCTCCGCCGTAATCAGCGCATCCACGATTTCATCGATCTCGCCGTCTAAAAAGCTGTCCAGCTTGTAGATGGTCATGCCGATTCTGTGGTCGGACACGCGCCCCTGAGGGAAGTTATAGGTACGGATGCGTTCGCTTCGGTCGCCGCTTCCCACCTGGCTCTGGCGGTCAGCCGCCTGTTTATCGTGCTGTTCTTTCAGCTTCATGTCATACAGACGGGAACGCAGAACCTTAAAGGCTTTATCCTTATTTTTAATCTGGGATTTTTCATCCTGGCACGTCACCACCAGTCCGGTGGGGATGTGAGTCAGACGAACGGCGGAGTCGGTGGTGTTGACGCACTGTCCGCCGTTTCCGGAGGAACGGTACACATCCACCCGCACGTCGTTGGGGTTGATTTCCACTTCTACGTCGTCCACCTCAGGCAGTACCGCAACGGTGGCCGCGGAGGTGTGAATACGCCCGCTGGATTCGGTTTCCGGAACCCGCTGCACCCGGTGAACGCCGCTTTCAAATTTCAGACGGGAATAGGCTCCCCTTCCTTTTATCATCACAACGGCTTCTTTGACGCCGCCGATACCGGTATCGTTCATGTCCATGATTTCCGTCTTCCAGCCGCGGCGCTCCGCATATCTGGTATACATGCGCAGCAGATCGGCGCCGAACAGCGCCGCTTCATCGCCGCCGGTTCCGGCTCTGACCTCCAAAATGACGTTTCGCTCATCGTTGGGGTCTTTGGGAATCAAAAGCACCTTCAATTCCTGCGCGCAGCCTTCGATTTTATCTTCCAGCTCGGCGATTTCCATCTTCGCCATCTCTTTTAAATCTTCGTCGGAGCCGCTTTCCGCCAGCAGCTCTTTGGCACCCGCCAAATCCTCGGAAGCCTTTTTATACTCTCTGTATTTGTTGACGATGGGTTCCATTTCCCCCATCTCTTTGATGTGCTTTTGCCAGACGGTTTGGTTACTGATCACCTCGGGATCGGATACCTTCAGGCTCAGCTCTTCGTACTTTTCCAAAATAAAGTCTAATTTGCCAAACATCGCTCGTTTTCTCCTGTCACACATAAAAAATGATACATCTATCTTAAAAATTTATTATATCATGATTCAACCCGAAAAAAAACCGGAAATTTACATTTCCGGTCTCTTTCATCCTTACTCCATATTGAACTTTTTCTTGAACTTTTCAACGCGGCCGCCGCGATTGATGAATTTCTGCTGACCTGTAAAGAACGGGTGGCAGGCAGAGCAAACGTCCAATCTCATTTCTTCTTTGGTGGATTTCGTAACGAAAGTATTTCCGCAAGCGCAAGTTACCTTACATTCCACATACTTAGGATGGATGTCCTGTTTCATATTTTTCACCTTCTTTCCTTTTGGTAATGTGTATGTCGATTCCCCGGGACTGAATCACCGCGGGATCTTTGGGCAAATTTTTCATAAAACATGCTATTCAATAATAGCACAATCACTTTCTTACCGCAAGTTCTTTTTTTGTTTTTGTCCGGTCTTTTTGGGAATTGGCACAAATTGGCGTAAAATCAGCGCAAATTTGCTCTAATAAATTATTTTGATGATTTAATCCAAACAATGTATTTTATTTTTTGAAGAAAATGCAGTATGATAAAAAGAAAGAATTGTCTATGGTTATCAATGGTATTTATGAATATAAACAGGAGGACAAACCAATGAACATTCAGGAAGCATCTTTAAAGTTCCACGAACAGCTGCGCGGTAAGATCGAAGTCAAGGGAAAGGCTCCGGTGAAAAACGCCGACGACCTGTCTTTGGCCTACACCCCCGGCGTGGCCGAACCCTGCCGCCACATCGCAAAGAATAAAGACGACGTTTACAAGTATACCGGCAAAGGCAACATGGTTGCCGTGGTCACCGACGGTTCCGCCGTCTTAGGCCTAGGCAACATCGGTCCCGAAGCCGGCATGCCGGTCATGGAAGGAAAATGCGTTCTGTTCAAAGAATTTGCGGGCGTTAACGCTTTTCCCATCTGCGTCGCTTCTCAGGACGTAGAGGATATCATCCACACCGTCAAGATGATCGCTCCCAGCTTCGGCGGAATCAATTTGGAGGACATCGGTTCCCCCCGCTGCGCGGAAGTGGAGCGCCGCCTGAAAAAAGAACTGGATATTCCCGTATTCCACGACGACCAGCACGGAACCGCCATCGTGGTCACCGCCGGCCTGATCAACGCTCTGCGGGTGGTGGGCAAGGAATGGAAGGACGTTACCGTGGCCATGAGCGGCGCGGGAGCCGCCGGTTCTGCCATCGCCAGAATGCTTTTGAACATGGGCGTAAAAGACATCTTCTGCTGCTCCAGCAAGGGCATCTTAAACCGCAAGGAAACCTATTCTAACTGGGTACACCAGGAAATCGCCGAGCTGACCAATAAGGAAGGCCGCACCGGCGGCATGGCGGAAGCCATCCGCGGAACGGACATCTTCGTAGGCGTATCCGTCAAAGACGTGGTGACCAAAGAGATGGTGCAAACCATGGCGAGGGACGCCATCGTCATCCCCATGGCCAACCCCGATCCCGAAATTCAGCCGGATGTGGCAAAAGCCGCAGGCGCAAGAGTGGTAGGCACCGGCCGCTCCGACCATCCCAACCAGATCAACAACGTATTGGCATTTCCCGGCGTGTTCCGCGGCGCATTGGACGCCAAGGCCAGCGACATCAACGAGGAAATGAAGGTGGCCGCCGCAAAAGCCATCGCTTCTCTGGTTTCCGACGAAGAGCTGTCTGAGGATTACATCATCGTTCCGCCCTTTGACGCCCGCGTCGGCGAAACCGTAGCCAAAGCTGTCTACCAGGCAGCCATCGATAGCGGCGTAGCGCGGATTTAACGGATTTGGCGGATTTGGCGGCGCAATCCCCGCTTGCAGGACTGCCGCAGTGTTGAATGTAATGCGCATTTTCTATGCGCTGCTTGCTCCGTCACAACAAACACGTTCCAACAAAAAAGGGCATTGCTCATCATTGGAATCGATGATCTGGCAACGCCCTTTTATTTTTGCTTTTCTTTTCTTTTATTCCAAATGGTCGATGGCATACTGCGCTTCTTCTGCTGTAAATTTCTCTCCGTATTCAGAAGTTAGCTGGTCATAAATTGCCGACGGCGACATACTCATCATATCCTGATAGACTTTTGCTTTTTCCAGTGCATTGGCGTTCCAATCTGCCTCGAGATGTTCCATCGCGTACTGTGCGGCTTCTGCGCTGAATTTTTCACCGTATTCGGAAGTTAGCTGATCATAAATCCCAGCTTTGGACATATGCATATCATCACTATAAATCTTGGCTTTACGGAGAGCAGATTTGTACTCAGCAGGAATTGACGCGTCATTCTTCGAGCTATCTGTATTTTCTGCATTGGTATCGCTTCCTTGAGTGGTTTCGGTGGAAACAGAAGTATTGAGGTCGCTATTAGAATTGCCGCTCTCATCGCTGCCGCCATTACCACCGATCGCGCCAATAACTATAATGATAATTAAAATAATAAACCATGCCCTTTGATAAAAAGGTTTCTTATTCTTCGCTCCGCAAGATGGACATATCTTTGCCTTTGCTGATATCGAAGCGTTACAATTCTTGCATACCGTCATTTTAGGAGTTTTGGACATATCATTTTCCTCTCTTTCTCTTTCGCGCTACCTGCCTAAGATCTGTTTCTTTTCTTCATCAAATTCTTCCTGCGTTAAAATCCCCTCATCGAGCAGTGATTTCAATTCCCTTAATTGCTCTATTTTGCTTTTTTCAGCCTGTTTCGGCCGAGCAGAAATGTTTTGTATTCCCTGCGCCATCGTATTTCCCAATGCCACTCCCGCTCCTAATCCTGCCAACCCTCCCTTTTGCTTAGAAGCCTCCATCATAGCACGAGCCGTCTGATACTGCATAAAAGAGTCCATGTCCTGTTTGGCCATTCCTATGCCCGACTGTTCATCGATCAGTCTTTCCACTTCGTCCGGCAGGGAAACGTTTTCTACAAGGACATCGCTAAACTGAATGCCTATCGTCCGTGCCTGTTCATTGAGTTTTGCCTGTATCATACCAGAAAGCTTCCGGTATTCCGTAGCTAAATCAAGAACGGACATTGTTGTTTCTCCCACCGTTATGGAAAAAGCTTCCGTGACCATGGAAGACAGATAGTCAACAATATCGTAGGTCATTACAATCCCTTTTGTCCCAAATATCTCTCTCATAAAAACAGGGACATCTGTGATCCGAAAAGCAAATTTTCCAAATGCCCGAATACGAACCATGTTAAAATCGCTATCCCGCTTCATAATAGGATTTTTCGTCGCCCACTTATTGTCAATAAATTGCCTTGTACTTACAAAATACAGATCGGCGATAACAGGAGAAACGAACAAATACGGAAATGCTTTTAAAGTAGAAAGTACCGGAAAATTTTCTGTTCTCAAAGAATAAGTCCCCGGCGGAAGTATATCTGCAAGTTGTCCGCCTTTCAGGAAAACCGCGCTCTGACTTTCTCTGACGATCACTTTTGACCCTTGCTTTAGTTCGTTATTTCCACTTTCCCTTTGAAATTTTGCAACAATCAACTTGTTATTCTTGTCCTCATATTCTATGACATCAAGAAATTGATCTTTTACCACATCAAGTAATCCCATATTCTTCCTCTTATTACTGCCGTAAAGGCAATCCGAAGTCGTCTTCGAACGAACCCATTGCAATGAAAATGATATCAACAAGCCAACCGATACCACAGATACCTATCGTAAACAAATAGAGGATACCTGTGCCTATCTTCCCTACATAAAACCGATGCGCTCCTGCCCAGCCCAAAAAGATGCATAAAAGAAGCGCCGTAACTTTACTTTTCCTGCTGATGCCTGGCATAACTCCCATGTTATTGATCGGCTGAGGGTTCATACTCATCTGTTGTACGGTTTGAAGCTGCTGCGAGACATCGTTTGTATATGCTGTCGGCTCGGGCTGTTTATTTGCAACATATCCGCAATAGCCGCAGCCTTCATTTTCCATCGGTGCTCCACACATCGGGCATTTTGTTTCCATATCTGACCTTCCCTCCCATCAAATTTATTTATTAAAAGGTGTACCTTTGAAAACTTCAAACTATCTTGATTGGCGAGATGATTTTTTGCTAAAAAACCTTGAAATTTGCGATTTTTTGAAGTAAAATAAATTATGTATATACCATAGTGCCAAATTTGTAAAGGTACACCTTTGCAAATTATGGCACTATTTTACTTTGTCTAACATTTTCAAATTTCTTTGCCTTGCCATAAAATGTGCCGACCGGCATACTGCACATAGAAGCCGCCTCTTGCAATGTGATTTTCTTGCCACGCCATGCTTTGTGCACCTCACGGAAATTTTCCGGCAACGGTAACGGCGGTCTCCCAAACCGCACTCCTTTTGCTTTAGCTGCTGCGATTCCCTCCGCCTGGCGCTGACGAATGTTGATACGCTCGTTTTCCGCCACAAAGGACAGCACCTGCAATACAATATCGCTCAGGAATGTTCCCATCAGGTCCTTGCCCCGACGCGTATCCAATAAGGGCATATCCAACACCACAATATCAATGCCTTTCTCCTTGGTAAGGATTCGCCATTGTTCCAAAACCTCCCCATAGTTGCGGCCAAGACGATCAATGCTCTTGATGTAAAGCAGATCGTCCTTTTTCAATCGTCGTACCATTTTTTTGTACTGTGGACGCTCAAAGTCCTTGCCGCTCTGCCTGTCCGTAAAAATGTTTTTCGCCGGAATGTTTAATTCATGCAGAGCGATAAACTGACGGTCCTCATTTTGATCCCTTGTGCTGACGCGAATATAACCGTATGTATTCACTGCGATAATACTTACCTCCTTTATGCCTCTGGCAATGCGAAGAAATAAAACCAATTACAAAAGCAGGGCATTTCCGGCGAAAAACCAGATATGCCCTGCTTGTTTTATTTTCTCAACCTTATCCAGCAAATGTTATTACAGCTTCAACCCCTTGCGGATCTTGATCATGAAGTCCTGCACGTTGGTCACGATGCTCTTGGCGGCCAGACTTCCCCGGTCGCCCAGCTTGTTCACGGCAAACTCGGAGATATCCACGGTGTAGAAGTAGACGGGACGCACCGTCTTGTCCGCAAGCACCCGATAGGTGGGCGTCATGTTGCCGGTGGCGATGGTGTGAAGCATGGAGGCCATGCAGATTACCGTAGTGGCCTTTCGCACACAGTTGCGCATGGCGTCCTGACCGCGGTACACGTCGGCATACACCTCCGGCATGGGACCGTCGTCGCGGATGGAACCGGTGAGAACCAGCGGAATGTTGTTCTTAATACAGCTGTAGACGATGCCGTTATCGATGCCTTCTTCCTCAATGAACCGTTCCATGGAACCGTAGCTGCGAACCTTGTTCAGCGTATCGATGTGATTGTAGTGCCCGTTGCTCATCAACCTCTGCGTGCGGATGTCCTGCCCTAAAGCCGTGCCCAGATAGGCTCCTTCCAGATCATGGGTGGCCAGCGCATTGCCCGCTAAAACTGCGTCCACATAGCCGTTTTCCACCAGCTTGGAAAAGGCTTTTCTCGCGGAAGCGTCGAAGGTGCAGGCAGGTCCCATGACCCAAACCACATAGCCGTTTTCTTTTTCATGGCGCAAAAGATCCTGCAAAAACCGATAATCCGCAGAAAACGCCGTCTCTCTGGAACGCTTCTGTCGGAATAAAAAGACGTTCTCCGATTCGTTTCCGCTGCCGGCAAACCCATCTGCATAGACCAAAATTCCGTCCTCGCCGTTTTCCGTGCGGCCGCAGGCCACCAGATCGCCCCGCTTCAGGTTGCGAAATTCTTTCACCTCGATTCGCCCGTCCTTCCACACGGCCACGCAGTCCATGCGGCTTTCCTCCGCCAAAACCCATGCGCCGTCGATTTTATAATACTCCGGAAAAATACTGGTGGCATGATAACCCTCCGGCGCTACGAAGTCCATTTCCGCCGCTTTCCAAACGGCGTCGGGAGCGCTTGCCAATCGTTTCTCTGTAAAATCCGGCGCTTTGTATTTTGTCAACTGAAATTCCATATGTCGTTCATCCTTTACATCAAAACAAAATGTCCAATATAGCGTAATATTTTATCACGTTTTCGGACATTTGTCATCTTACTTCGGTTCATTTTTTGTATGTAATTATCCTCTGCGGCAAACCGCCAGGCGGTCATGTCCCGCCAAATCTTTGCGGATATCCGCGCAAAAGCCGTATTCACCCGCCAAATTCACGATCCTCTGCCCCTGGTCGTGACCGATTTCCAAAAGCGCCACGCCCTGGGGTTTCAGGAACCAGGACAGTCTGTCAAACAGACGGACATACAAGTCCATGCCCTCTGCTCCGCCGTCCAGCGCCAGTCTCGGCTCGTGGTCTCTCACTTCCCTCTGCAAGCCTAAAATCACGTCAGTGGGTACATAGGGCGGATTGGAACAGATCAGATCGAACTGCTTCTTTCCCTTTTTCTTTTTTTCATTGACAGAAAACGGTTCCCACAGATCGCCCTCGAAAAAGGTGATGCTCTGATGATAGGCCGCCGCATTTTTCTTGGCCACCTGCAGCGCCTCGGGACTGATGTCCGTAGCCGTCACCTTCACCTTGGGCGCGTAATACGCCAGACTGACGGCAATCGCGCCGCTTCCGGTACATAAATCCAAAGCTTCCAACGCTCCCAGCGCCGGCTTTTTCATAGTCTTTAACTCTTCCAACGCCGTCTCCACCAGAAGCTCCGTATCCTGCCGGGGAATCAGCACCGATTCATCCACGTAAAAACGCAGTCCCATAAACTCCTGAGAGCCGATGATGTACTGCACCGGAATGCCGGAGGCTCTGCGATCCACCAGCTGAAAATATTCCTCGCAGGTTTCATCCGCCAGGGTTTCCGCGCTGTGTGTAAAGAACCAGCTCCGATCCACCTGCATCAGGTGCATCATCAAAAGCTGAGCGTCCAGCATGGGGTCGAGACAACCCTCCTGCTGAAAGCGGTTGGAGGCGATATTGAGTATTTCTTTCACCCGCAGTCCCATATTATCGTTTCTCCCTCTCCGCCGCTTCCAGATCGGCGCGGCGGGTTACGGTTCCGTCGTCGGCGATATCGGCGATGATCAGTTCCTCGTGATTCCAGTCGTCGGCGATACAGGCCTTCAAAGCCACGATTGCCACCTCCAGCTGCTCCTTATCGGGGCATCGGGTCGTCAGCTTTTGCAGCAGGATACCGGGAAGCGACAGAGCCTTCACGATGGCGGAGTCGCTTCGACCCGCCCACTGCAGCACTTCATAGGAAATTCCGGCAATTACCGGCAGAAGCAGCAGCCGCGACACGATTCGCATCACTAGATTCGGCCAGCCCAGCAGGGAAAACAGCAGCAGACTGATAATCATGACGAACACCATAAAGCTGGTGCCGCAGCGGGGATGGAGCGTCTCAAAAGTCTGGGCGTTTTCCGGCGTCAGTTCCAAGCCATTTTCATAACAGTGAATGGTCTTGTGTTCTGCGCCGTGGTACTGAAACACCCTGCGAATTTCGTTCATCTGCGCGATGACGGCTACGTAACCCACGAACAACAGAATGCGCAAAACGCCTTCCATCAGGTTCAGCGCCAAATGATTCTGCGTAAGGTTGCGGCAAAAATTGATGATAAATGTGGGTAAAATGATGAAAACTCCCACGGTAAAGGCCAGAGCAATCACCACCGACAGATACAGCATCGCCGTCAGCGCCGCCTTTTCACCGAAATGCTTTTCCAAAAATAGCGTCAGCTTGTCCTTTTCTTCCTCTTGGGGCGCTTCCTCCTCAAAGCTCTCCAACACCTCAGCGGAGTACATCAAAATGCCGCATCCCGTCACCATGGAGGAAATGAAGGCGCCCACGCCGCGAAGGATGGGACTCTTCTTCCAGAAACCCGATTTGCTTCGGAGCGTTACCCGAATGCGCATCCCGCCGTGAGGATTTCGGATCACCGTAGCGATGCGATCCGTTCCCTGCATCATAATGCCTTCCATGACCGCTTGTCCGCCGATCTTCGTAGGACAGGCGTTTTTAATAAAAATTCTATTTAAATCCATCTCTTTCCTCCAGGCCGATCTTCTTCAACACCTGAACAAAATCGCTGTTATTTTTCGTGTGCGCCATCTGATCGATGATGCGTTCCGTCACTTCCTGCGTACCCATGTCGGCCATGGCGCGCCGCATGATCCATACGGCCTCCATCTCCTCCTGATTCATCAGCAGATCCTCTCGTCTCGTACCGGATTTATTCAGGTTGATGGCGGGGAAAATACGCTTCTCTGACAGCTTCCGATCCAGGTGCAGCTCCATATTGCCGGTTCCTTTGAATTCTTCAAAGATTACGTCGTCCATACGGCTTCCCGTCTCCACCAAGGCCGTGGCCAAAATGGTGATGGAACCGCCTTCCTCCATCTTCCTGGCCGCACCGAAGAACTTCTTAGGCTTGTGAAGCGCCCCGGGATCCAAGCCGCCGGAAAGGGTGCGTCCCGATGCGGGAACCACCAGATTGTAGGCACGTGCCAGACGCGTTAAGCTGTCCAAAAGGATCACCACGTCCTTGCCGTGTTCCACCAGACGCTGCGCTCTGGCCAATACCATCTCCGCCACCTTGACGTGATGTTGGGGAAGCTCGTCAAAAGTGGAGTAGATCACTTCGCCCCCAATGGAGCGCTGCATATCGGTAACCTCCTCCGGCCGCTCGTCCACCAGCAGCACGATTAGCTCTACCTTGGGATATTTCTTTTCGATGCTGGCGGCAATCTTTTTCAAAAGTACGGTTTTTCCAGCCTTCGGCGGCGCTACGATCAAACCCCGCTGCCCCTTTCCGATGGGCGCCACCAGATCGATCAGGCGCATGGAAAGATCGCGGGTGCCATCCTCTAAAGACAGCCGCTCTCTGGGAAAGATGGGCGTTAAGCTGTCGAAATCCGGCCTGCGGATCGCCGCTCCCGGCTCGTCATCATTGACGGTTTTTACGTACAACAAAGCGCCGAACTTCTCGCCTTCGTTGGGTCTGCGGGAAATTCCCAGAATTTTATCACCGGTTTTCAGGTTAAAGCGTCGAATTTGGGTAGGAGACACGTAGACGTCGCGCTCGCTGGTAAGAAAATTATGAAACCGCAGGAAACCGAAGCCGCCTTCGGCGATATCCAAAATGCCTTCCACCTCCGGCCGATCCTGGGTTTTTCTGTCGTATTTCGCTTCTGTTTTCGCTTCGGACTTTTCCTCTGTGGCAACCGGCTCGGCCTTGGCCTCGCCGGGTGATTCCGCCGCCCGTGCCGCCTGTTCCGCCGCCGCTTTCGCGTCCGCTTCCTGCGCCGCTTTCGCCGTGTTCAGCAAAAGCTCCAGAAGCTCTGCCTTTTTCAGCTTTTCAAAACCTGTCAGCTTCAAAGCCGCGGCGATTTCCCGCAGCTCCGCTACCTTTTTGGCTCGCAATGTTTTTTCATCCATATGCATTTCCTCTTATTCTTTTGTATCCGTTCCATCGCCATCCGTTCCATCGCCTTCTTCTTCCGTTTCCGGCTCGATGGAATAAATCTGCGTCAGCATTTCGCCGATTTCCTCCGATTTGGGATACACGTAATACGGCGGATTCGGATCTGGAGAGTTGGGAATCAGGTACGTTTCAATATCGTCGCCGTCCAGCGACACAGCCTTTGCCGCCAGCTTCACCATCATATCCAAAGTGATATCCGATTCGATGTTATCGAAAATGGTTTCCGTAGTTTTCAGCAGATTGGATTTTAACAGCTGTTTAAAAGCGGACTTGACGAACTCCTGCTGCGCCTTTACGCGCCCCAAATCGCCCTCTACGTAACCCTTTCTGTAACGCAGAAACTGCATAGCGTGCTCGCCGTCCAAAACCTGCTCTCCCTTGGGAATGTTGATGTAAAGCGGCGGTTTATCCGTAGGATCGCTGTACTTCATGTTAAATTCAATGTTCATGGGCACGCCGCCAATGGCGTCCACAATGTTCTTTACGCCCTCATATTCCACTACCGCGTAGTAGTGCAGCGGCATTCCCATCAAAATGTCGCTGACCGCCTTGGCCGTATTCACCGCCGAACCGCGGTAAGCCGCGTTGATCTTCTTTTCCGCCGCGCCGTCATAGCCTGTCCTGTGATAAAACGTATCTCTGGGAATAGAGATCACGTCCACATGACCCGCCTTCATGTCAAAGCTGGCAACCATAATGGTATCCGTCAGATTGTCGTTGACGCCCAGCAAAAGGACGTTAACGCGCTCCTTGTCCTGAAACGCT
This sequence comes from uncultured Clostridia bacterium, assembly GCA_947426455.1. Classification (GTDB taxonomy): domain Bacteria; phylum Bacillota; class Clostridia; order Peptostreptococcales; family Anaerovoracaceae; genus RGIG446. The sequence continues at coordinate 61,069 of CANEEC010000002.1, forward strand.
TCAAAGAAAGGACTGTCCTCGCCGACGATGTAGTTCAGGCTGTCCATCAGGTTTTCTTCCGGCTCAAACAGCTGGACGTTTCCCACAGAACGAAACAGAAAACGCATGGGCGTAAACAACAGCATCATAACTAAAAACGCTGCGGTAAAATACTTGATAAAATCTCTGGTTGCACTCTCTTTTTTTATCTTTTCTTTCGTTGTATTCCTTTTCATAGCCGTTTCCCCTGTATCCCCTTATATTTGCTCCAATGCAATCTTTTTTCTCGCCCTTAGCAGCAGGGCGCACTATTCTCTTATTTTATCTCTTTTTTATAAAAAAAGAAAGAGGATGATGAAAATACATGCCTCTTTCTTCTATATTTTTTTACTGTGCCTCTGTCTCGCCTTCAACAGGTTCTTCTTCCTTTGGACCGTTATAGATCAAATCTATCATTTCCGTTACGGCTTCTTCATCTGCGAAATAGAAGGACAGTCGTGTGGAATCCCGCTTCGTGGCCCGCGTTCCCGATTCTCCCGGCAGCTTCCAGGTGTTCAGCTGAATGTCCGATCCGATGGCCTTCGTCGCCAGCTTTGCCGCCGTTGCCCAGGACAGGTCGCTTTCTACGTTTTCCAGCACCGCCCTGGCAATTTTCAGCACGTCGCCCTCCATGGCCTGTTGAAACGCCGCCTTCATGAAGGCCTGCTGCGTTTTGATGCGTCCCTCGTCGCCGTCGGGGTAGCTTTTATATCCCTTGAAATTAGTCTTGCGAAATCTGAGAAATTCCACCACGTTGTCGCTGTCCAGCACCTGCTTGCCCGCCGGAACATCGATATACAGGGGAGGCTTGTCCGTGGGGTCGCTGTACTTCATGTGAAAGGGTACGTCAAATTCGATGCCTCCCATGGCCGCCACGATATTCTTCACGCCCTTGTAATCCACCGCCATGTAATAGTGAAGCGGTATGCCGTCCAGCACATTGCTGACCGCCATGGCCATTTTCTGCATTCCGTTTTCCTTTTCCGTGTTGTAGATGCTGTTGATCTTCTGCGCCGCAGAACTTTTAAACTCGCTGCGCTCATAGTACGTATCTCTGGGCACGGAAATCAGATCCAGCGTTTTATTTTTCGTATGAAAGCTGGCAACCATGATGGTGTCGGCCATATTGTCGTTCAACCCCAGAAGCAATATGTTCACCCGATTGTCCGTACCGAATACCTCTTCCTTCTCCGAAGAAAACTTCAAACCCGCCAGCGTCTCGCTGCCTGCAAACATGCGCTGAGACAGCAGCATGGCTCCGCCCAGAAACACGCTGAACGCCATGAGAAAGGCCAGTCCAAAGCACTGAAAGGCGGTCATCCCCTTTTTCTTCTTTTTTTCTTCTTTCGTTTTTTCTCTTCTCCTCACGTAAATCCCCTTCGTTCCTTGTGTATTTCCTGCTGCAATGCCGCAGCGCAAATTGCGCCGCACCCGTCGGTTTCATTTCTCTGTCGGCGTATCAGCTGCTCACCGCGTCCGCCGCTATTAAATGCGTCTCATATTATACCACACTTTTTCGACGGGAAACTACATTATTTTTCTCTTAATTAAGACGAATTTTCATCCCCTTTTGTTCTCGTTTTAAAAAATTTTTTTGAGAATATTTGTTCTGGTTTTATGTAAACTATTTTCCGGCCTTCCTCCACAGGGTGGTTCCCTATAGCAAAGCCGACTGATTTCAACGGTTTTCGCGATTCTTTTGCAAGGTTTTCCACGGCATTCCAAAAAGTTATCCAAAGCCTTATGTGGATAACTTTAAAACTCTAAACTCAAGTATTTTCAATATATTAAACCTGTTTCAAAAAAATCAACCCCAAAAGTTATCCACAGATTTTCTTCTTTCTGTGGAAACTTTTCCACCGTCCTTTTTTACAGCGAACAACTGTCCAAAACGAACAGAGTTTCGCTTCTTGTTTTCCCCGAAAATTCCAAAATTCCTTCGTAAATAAATTCTGATAATTTACGCTGGAATTCCGCATTTTTCAGATTTTCTTCGTCTGCGGCGTTGGAGAGAAATCCGCATTCCACAATGACCGTAGGTACGGTGGGATCCTTCAGCAAAAGCACATCCCTTTTCCCCAGCGCCTCCCTCTTCGTTCCGTCATCCAGACCGGAAATCAGATTGCCCTGAATCGCTTCCGCCAATCGCTTGCTTTCCTCTACGATGCTCTCCTGCGCCGCCCGGGAAGGATAAAAGGTCTGGGCGCCTCGAACGGAGCGATCCTCCTGAAAGCTGTTTAGATGAATGCTCACCGCCAGCATGGGCTTTGTCCTGTCGATCAGTTCCTTGCGATTTCGCAGATCCTCGGTTTTTCTGGTTCGGATCCGCTTTCGCTCATCATCCCCTTCGTCCAGTCCCACATCCTCCGTACGGGTCATCACCACATTCCAGCCGTCCCGCTCCGCCAGTTCCTTTAACTGCAAGGCGATAGCCAAATTGATATCCTTTTCCGCCGTCCCATTTTTGCTGACGGCTCCGCCGTCGAAACCGCCATGACCGGCGTCGATGACGATGGTATCCGCCGCCGTCTGTTTTGCCGTGAGCCATACCCCGCCCAGCCACGGCGTCCTCGTCATTGAAACGGCGAGTAAAATCAGGCCAACGGCCACAACTGCGCCAATTCTTTTCTTTTCCATCCCCTGTTCTCCCCCTTTGTGATATAATGTTGTTACCCCGCGACTGACGGCTTGATAAAGCCGGCAGAGCGGCGGTAACACAGATACCATAAGCTTCGGAGCTTTTCCGATTTTGATTTCGCTGTCATGCCGCGTTTCAATATATTCGAAAAGCGCCGTCAAATATGCGTTTTCAAGGAGGATTTCATGAATAAAACCGTTCGGCTTTACCAACAGGATGTGGATCTGCGGGAAAACGACGCCGTCGTCCTTTCGCTGCTCACCGATCCACAGGAAATTGCCGCTTTGGGAATCAAAGATAAAACCGTGCAGTGCCTGTGCGTTTTAGATCAGTCCGTCTTCTTTCCCGAAGGCGGCGGCCAGCCAAGCGACCGGGGAACCATCGACGGCTACGCCGTCTGCCATACAAGAGAGCTTGACGACATCGTCTATCACCAGATCGATTTGGAGGCCTGCAGGGCCGCCGGTCTTACGGAACCGTCATCCTATTTCACGCCGGGGCGTCGGGTTCACTGTGAAATCGACTGGAACCGCCGCTTTGACAATATGCAGCGCCACTGCGGAGAACATATTCTCTCCGGCATGTTTTTCCGTGAATACGGCGGCGTCAATCGAGGTTTTCACATGGGCGACGACTACATGACCATCGACATCAGTCTGGAGGAAAAGCCGGAATTCACCGAGCTGACCATGGATATGGCGCTTCATGTGGAGCGCCTGGCCAACGAGGTGATTTGGAACAACCTTCCGGTCATCACCCGTCGCTTCGCCACAAAGGCAGAGGCGGAACAGCTTCCGCTGCGCAAAAAGCTGGCCATCGAAAAGGATATCTCCATCGTCTGCGTGGGAGACCCCACGAACCCTGCGGATTCCGTGGCCTGCTGCGGCACTCATCCGAAGTTTGCGGGGCAGATCGGCTTAATTAAAATCTGGAAGGTAGAGGCCAACAAGGGGATGTTCCGCGTATACTGCGAAGCGGGACAGCGCGCCCTGCAGGATTACGATACAAAACATGAGATTTTAACAAAGCTGAATCACAAATACAGTGCCAGCACTTGCGATCTTCTGGAAAAAGTCAAAATCGCCGAAGATAAAATGAGCGTCGTCCGCACGGAATTGTATCAGTTGAAACAATCCGTCATCCGTCAGCGAAGCCAGATGATCAAAGGCGATCTGGAACTGCTGGCGGCGGGAATCACCGGCGGACAAGCCGCGCCCGGCGAGCAAACCGCGCCCTCCGCTCTGCAGGGTACATACCTCAACGGCATTTTGCTGTACGAATTCAACGACATGAAGGTGGACGACCTTCTGACCATCGGCCGACCGCTTCTGGACGAAATCAAAAAACTGGTGCTGATTTTAGACGGTCAGTCCAATACGCTGCTGCTGTTTTCCAACGGGGAGATCGACTGCGGAAAGTTGGTGAAGGAAAACGCCTCCATCTACCACGGAAAGGGCGGCGGAAACAAAAACAGCGCCAGAGCGCTGTTTGATAAAAGAGAATATGTCGAAACCTTTATCGACCTCATTGAAAAACATCTGCGTTCTTAAAAGAATGCAGATGTTTTTTTACCAAATATTTTGACCATATACTATTCCGTGATCTGATACTGAATGGCGTTGACGATGGCCGCCGCGATATTGCTGCCGCCTTTTCTTCCCCTGGCCACGATAGCGGGGACGCCAAGCTCGATGATTTTTTCTTTGGATTCCACCACATTGACAAAACCCACGGGAACTCCGATGACGGCAGCCGGATCGAGCCTTCCCGCCTTCACCAAATCGTAAATGGAAAGAAGGGCGGTGGGCGCGTTGCCGATGGCAAAGATCACAGGTCTGTCCAGCTTCGCCGCCTTTTCCATGCTCACAAGAGATCTGGTGACGCCTCTTTCTTTTGCCGCAGCGGCCACATCTTCATCGCCGATAAAGCAGAGCACCTGTCCGCCGTACCTTTCGATCCGTTTCTTATTGATGCCCGCCTGTGCCATTTTCGTATCCGTCACGATATAAGCGCCCGCTTTGATTGCCCGCTGCACTTTTTCAATGATTCCCTCTGTAAAATACAGACTGTCCGCGTATTCAAAATCGGCGGACGTATGAATGCAGCGCTTGATGACGGCTTCGTAGCGGGGATCCAGCTCTTTGCCGCCCAGCATCTCGCCGATGATTTCGAAGCTCCTTGCTTCAATCTGATCCGGTTTTATATTTTCGATTTTCATTGTGTTTATACCTGCCCTTGCCGGGATTTTCCCGTTGGAAATCCCTTCTCCTGTATCTGTTGATTTCACTGTTTGATAAGGCTGTAAATCAAATCCATGTCCAACGCCTTACGAAGCCCCTCGGCCAGAAGGTCGTACTGGCTCTGCTTGTAGGCGTCCACGTCGAAGGCCTTCACATCGGAAGCATCGAGACCCTTTGCCGCCAACAGCGCTTTCACCACCTCCGCAGCGATTTCTTCCCTGTCAAAGAGGCCGTGAATGTAGGTTCCGTAGACATTACCTTCATTTATGATGTTTCCGTCCACTCCTGAAATACCCATGTGGATCTCATAACCCTGATAGGTTTTCCCGGACAGCTGGCTGAACATGCCTCCCACATCGGACAATATTCCCACCGCATTGGTTCTGACCTTTTTATTTTCAAAAACGGTGCTGTGGGGCAACAGGCCGATACCGCTCATGGTGCCGCCGTGTTCCACGCCCTGTGGGTCGGACAGCGACTGTCCCAGCATCTGATAGCCGCCACAGATACCGAAAATCGGTTTCCCCTTGGCATGGAATTTCAAAATCGCCGCCTCCAGTCCCGACTGCCGCAGCCACAAAAGGTCGGACATGGTATTTTTCGTCCCCGGCAGAATGATCAGATCCGGATGTCCCAAATCGCCGACGGAACCCACATAGCGAACCTGTACGCCCTCGATATATTCCAGAGGATTGAAATCGGTGAAATTGGAAATCCTGGGTACTCTGATCACCGCAATGTCCACAAGGGCATCGCCCCTTCGTCCTTCAAAGCGATCCGTCAGGCTGTCCTCATCGTCCAGATCCAGTTCCATGTAGGGCACCACTCCCGCCACAGGTACGTGAATGATATCCTCCAGCATGTCCAGACCCGGCTCCAAAATGGTGACGTCCCCGCGGAACTTGTTGATAATCACACCCTTGACTCGCTTCTTTTCTTCTTCGTCAAACAGAAGCATAGTCCCCGCCAAAGAGGCAAATACGCCCCCCCGGTCGATATCTCCCACCAAAAGCACCGGCGCGTCCGCCATTTTCGCCATGCCCATATTGACAAGGTCGTCCTCCTTCAGATTGATTTCCGCAGGACTTCCCGCCCCCTCGATGACGATCACATCATATTCAGAGGCCAGACTTTCAAAGGCTTCACGGATATTTTCCCGCAGCTTTCCCTTTTCTTTATAAAAGTCTTTCGCGGATATATTTCCGTAGACCTCTCCGTTGACTATCACCTGAGAACCCTGATCGCTGGTGGGTTTTAGGAGGATGGGATTCATTCTGCAATCGGGTTCAATCTGACACGCCTCCGCCTGCATGACCTGAGCTCTGCCCATTTCCATTCCGTCCCTGGTGATGTAGGAATTCAGCGCCATATTCTGCGCCTTGAAAGGAGCTACCTTGTAGCCGTCCTGTTTGAGGATCCGGCAAATGCCCGCGGTCAGCACGCTTTTTCCCGCATTAGAGCAGGTTCCCATTACCATGATCGTTTTAGCCATATGCTTCTTCCTTTCTTTCCGGCTGCCGCCCGGTGACCTCTGCAAGACAGCGGAGAAAATATTCGTTTTCCTCCCTGGTTCTGACCGCAATTCTGTAAAAGTGTTCATCCAGCGTAATGTAGTTGGCACAGCTTCGAACCACAATATCAAAGGCCTCCATGGGTTTGATTAACTCCCGGTCGCTTCGAAAGAAAATGTAATTGGCCTTTGTATCGTACACCCGATATCCCAGGGATTGTAATCCGTTCCGAAGAAATTCCCTGTTTTCCCCGACATAGACCTTGGTCTTTTCGATGAAGCCCTCTAATTTCAGCGCCGCGCAGCCGGCCTTGGACGCCGCTGTGGATACCGCCCACGGCTGGAGGGTCTCTCTGATTTTCTCTCCATGGGACGGATCGCCGCAGACACAATACCCCAGTCTCAGACCCGCCATGGCGTAAATTTTAGTGAAGGCTTTCAGGATGATGACATTTTCCAGCCGGCAAATGCAGTCCATCACCGAATACTTCGGTTCCTCCTCCATAAATTCCATAAAGCATTCATCGATCACCAGTATAACGCCGCATCGTCTGCATTTTTCCGCGATGTTCAGCATCAAAGCTCTCTCTACTCCAATCCCTGTGGGATTGTTTGGATTGCAGATAAACATCATGTCCAGACCGGCGTCGATGCTGTCCAAAATCCCTTCATCACAGACAAAGCCGTTTTCCTCTTTGAGAAAGTAGTGCTTCACTTCACTTCCCGCAGTCAGCAGCGCCTGCTGATATTCAGCAAAAGTGGGAGAGACCACAAGCGCCTGTTTCGGCCGGAAAGCCAGAGGAATGCGGAAAATAAGATCGGCAGCGCCGTTTCCGCAGCAGATTCTTTCTTCCTCCACCTTGTGAAACCCGCTGATTGCCGCCGTCAGCTCTCTGTGAAAGGGATCGGGATAGCTCTCATATCCGTCGATATTGTCTATGACGGCCTGTTTGACTTCCTGCGGCATTCCCAGGGGATTCAGGTTAGCCGAAAAATCATAAACCTTATGGTCGTATTTGTAAATATTTCCCCCATGTACTTCTTTCATCATAACAGCACCAAAATCATTCTCATTCCCTCGAAGACCGCCAGACACAAAACCGCGGCTCCATACATCAAACGTACCGCTCTGGGTATGTCCTCCGCTTCGATTTCCCGCACGGGGTCTCCCAGCGTCGGCTTTTTACAGAGCTTCCCAAAATAATACGCGTCCCCCGCCAGCTGGATATTCAGCGCTCCCGCGCAAGCGGATTCGGGATGGGCGCTGTTGGGACTGGCGTGTTTGTACCGATCCCTGCGGTAAATTCTCCATGCGTTCTTTCCGTCAAAGCCGATGAAACAGCTGCTGACGATCATGGCGATGGCCGTAATTCTGGCGGGAATATAGTTGAACGCATCGTCCATACGGGCGGAAAACCTGCCGAAATCTATATATGTATCGTTTTTATAGCCTACCATGGAGTCCAGCGTGTTGATCCCTTTGTATAGAAATCCCAGGGGCGCGCCTCCGATGACCATATACAGCAGTGGAGCGACTACGCCGTCGGAGGTATTTTCCGCAACGGTTTCTACCACAGCCTTCGTAATCTGTTTGAAATCCAGATGTTCTGTATCTCTTCCCACGATCCAGGACAGATATTTTCTCGAATTGGGAAGATCCTGCTCTCTTATGTATCTGTAGACCCGCATGGCCTCTGTCTTCATGGATTTTGCAGCCAAAATCTGATAGCAGAACAGGGTCTCGACCCCATAGGAAAGCCACGGATGAATCGCCGCCAGTCCCTTGAGCAGAAAATACGGCACTGCGAAAGACAGAGATACCACCGCGAACCAGAGAACCACCCCCGCCCGTCTCAGGCTTTTCGGCGTGTCCGGAACCGCTTTTCTCAAGGCCTTTTCCAGAAAACTGATCAGATTTCCTATGAGACAGATGGGATGGGGCAAAAAATGAGGATCGCCCAGAATCAGATCCAGAACAAAGGCTATGGCAATCATCATAACGATTTCCATGCAGTTCCTCCCATCCCGGCAGCCGCTCCGTAAGCGGCGCATTTTTTTACAAAATTCTCAGCAAAGGCCACATTGCCCCACAGGTGAAGGTGAGGATATCCAGCGAAAACGGTTTCGTCCGCATGAATGGTCTGCCAGCTGCGTTCGCCCTTGCGGGCAGTAAACCCCTGTCCGTAGCAGTCGGTGTCGCTGTAGTGGAACTCGTGGCAGCCGATGGAATCTCCCTTTTTACACATCAGATTATCGCAATTTGCGTAAAGCGTCTTATATCCGAATCTGACCAGGCCCTCCGTCATGTGAAAGTTTCCGGAAACGGCAGCGGCCATCGGGTATGTCTTTGCGTCCCGGGTAATGGTTTCCCCAAGATACATGAATCCGCCGCATTCGGCAAACACCGGCATACCGGACTGCACCGCCTCTTTGACCTGCCGCAGCATCGTTCGATTTTCGCTTAGTGTTTTCAGATATTCCTCGGGATAACCGCCCCCGAAATAAAGGCCGCTGATGTTGTCAGGCAGGCTCTCGTCTTCCAGCGGAGAGAAAAATACCAGCTGGGCGCCCAGCTTGTTCAACAGCCGGAAATTATCTTCATAATAGAAGCAGAAGGCCTTATCCTTTGCCACCGCAATGCGGGGAGAGGTTTTCACCGCCGCCGTCAGGGGAATGTCCTCATAGGAAATCTCCGGCGCCGTTTCCGCCAGCGCCAAAATGCCGTCGATGTCCAGACATTCTTCCGCGGCTCTTCCCAGCGCGTCCACCTTGTTCTTTAAGTCCTGAATTTCCTGCGCAGTCACAAGTCCCAGATGGCGGCTTTCGATGGCCGCCTGAGGAACCGGAGGCAGAAAACCCAGAACCTTCACTGGCAGGTTTTCTTCGATCATGTTGCGATAGACCGGATACATTCCTGAAGAACAGTGATTGAGAATCACCGCCTTCACTCTGTTTTCGGAAAACGACAGATATCCGGAAAGTTCTGCTAAAAGAGAGCGGCTCTTTCCCCTGACGGTGACCACTAAAATTTCCGGCGTCTGTGTCACCCGGGCGATGTGGTTAGCGGAAAAGCGGTCGTCTTTAAAGCCGATACCGTCGTAAAGACCCATCACTCCCTCTATGACCGCGTAAGCGGCTTTCTCGGGGCAGCCGTCCTTTTCCTCCCGGCAGTTCTCATCTTCTGCCAGCAGGTATTTCACCGTATTTTCACCGCAAAGAAACAGATCCAGATTTCTGGATTTCGTCCCGATGATCTCGCTGTGAAACATGGGATCGATGTAGTCGGGGCCGCATTTAAAGCTTCTCACCTCCACGCCTCGACGGACGAGGGCGTTTAACAATCCGCAGGTGACCGTAGTCTTTCCGCATCCGCTGCCCGTTCCCGCCAGCAGTATTCTGTTAAGATGTTTGATCCTGTTGCTCATGCAATGTGCCTTTCATGATGTAAACCGGGTTTTCCGCCTTCATCAGATGGTATGCTCCCAGCCTTTGCGCCGTTGAGATGTTGGCGCAGGTGATCTCCGCGTTCATATGCAAATGCCTCAAAACTTCCATGGCCTGAGAAACCGTCTCCAAAGTGACCGCCGTAATCACAAAGACGGTTTTCCGGTTTTTCTGCAAAACGGCTTCCACAATTTCTTTCAGATTGCCGGTACTGCCGCCGATAAACACCTTATCCGCCGGAGGAAGTTCCTCCAGTCCGGCCGGCGCCAGCGCCTGCTTCACCACGATGTTTTTCGCTCCGGTCTTTTCCATGTTTGCCTGAATCAACCGCACCGCATCCGCTTCCTTTTCTACGGCATAGACCAGGGATTCGCACGCCCGAAACGCCATGGCGCAAGTTACGGAGCCGGTTCCCGCCCCGATGTCGTACACCACATCCCGAGGCATGATCTCCAGAGCCGAAAGGCAGAGATTACGGACAGCCTCTTTGGTCATAGGACTCTTTCCACGGATAAAATCACCGTCCTTCAAAGTTTGGTGACGGTTGACCCAATGTTCGTTTTCAATGACCACGACGCTGAGATCCTCAAAGGTCATCTCTTTGATCTCTGCGGCGGTTCCTTTGACGATTCGTTCATCGGGCAGAGAAAGATTTTCCCCCACGGAAAGAACTACATCCGCAAGACCCGCCTGATACAGCTGCTGCGCGATATGATGCGCCTTCACGCTGCCGCCGGACAGCGTAAACACCCTTTCATTGTAGCAGACATTGGGTACAATGGAGCTTTCCCTGCCATGGAGGCTGCAAAGCTTCACGTTTTCATAACCCATGTTCAGCTTGGAAAGAAAATAGGACAAGCTGCTGATGCCGCAGAGAAAAGAAAGCTCCACAGAAGAATCCACTCCTTTGGCAATGGTGGAAGCGATGCTGTAAAATCCCGTATCGCCGGAAGCCGCCACGCATACCGTCTCCTCCCTGTCCGCATTGGCGTTGATATAGGAAACGGTGTCCGCAACGCCCATGACCCGCACCTGATCCGTCATGCCGGAAAGAGGTTTTTCAAGCCTTTGCGCCGTCAGCACCAAATCGGCGGTTTTCACCGCCTCTCGAACCTGTTCCGTATACAGTTTCAATGCTCCGGGTCCCGTGCCCGCTACGATTACCTTCATATGCTTTTACCCTTCAGTTTCTGATTCTGTCCACTAAAATATCCGCCAGCCGTTGGTCAACGCCTAAGGTTTTGCCCATTTCCATGGTGACCTGAGGGTATTTTTTCAGGATTTCTCCGATTTCCTTGGGGATATCCTCTCGAATGTGAATTCCCTCAAACAGGAAATACGGCACTACCTTGATGTGCGTAACGCCCTGCTCCGCCAGCGCGCCGATGCCGCGCTCAATATTTTCGTCGCAGAATTCCATATAGGCGATTTCCATGGGCATATCGGTCATTTTTTCTCTCACCATGGCAACCACATCGTTGACAGTCTTTTTTGTAGCCTCCACCCGGCTGCCGTGAGCTAAAATTAAAACACCCTTCACTTGATTTCCTCCAAAATTCTTCCGTACGTTTCAATGGTAAAATCCAGTTCTTCTCTGGTGAAGCAACGATTGATAAACATGGCTTCATACTGGGACGGCGCCACATAAATGCCCGCCGCAAGCAGCTTTGCGAATAAGCGGCGGAAACCCTCCGTGTCGGATTTGCGCGCGCTGTCATAATCCGTCACCGGTTCTTTGGTGTTGAACATGCAGACCAGAGAACCGATGTGATTTACCGTCCGTCCGCTGACCCTGCCAAGGCCCTCCGCCAGATAGTCGCCCTTTTCGTTGATATCGTCGTAGATGCCGGGATCGGCCAAAAGCTGCTCCAACGTCGCGATTCCCGCCGTCATGGCGATGGGATTTCCCGACAGCGTACCCGCCTGATATACGCTTCCCAGAGGAGAAACGCATTTCATGATTTCCTTTCTGCCGCCGTAAGCGCCCACGGGCATACCGCCGCCGATGATTTTGCCGTAGGTGGCAAGGTCGGGCGTTACGCCGAAGTATTCGGCCGCGCCGCCGAAGGCCAGCCGGAAACCCGTGATGACCTCGTCGAAAATCAAAAGCGCGCCGTACTGATCGCACAGACTCCGCAGTCCCTGAAGAAATCCCTCCTTGGCCGGCACCACGCCCATATTGGCCGCCGTGGCTTCTACGATGACGCAGGCCACGTCGTCTCTGTTGTTTTTCATCAGCGTTTCCACGCTGTCCAGATCGTTGTAGCGGGCAAGGAGCGTATCCTCTGCCGCGCCTTTCGTCACGCCAGCGCTGTCGGGATCGCCGAAGGTCATCGCCCCGGAGCCCGCTTTCACCAGCATGGCGTCGCTGTGTCCGTGGTAGCAGCCCTCAAACTTGATAATCTTATTTTTTTTCGTATAGCCCCTGGCCAGACGCAGAGCGCTCATAACGGCTTCCGTACCGCTGTTGACCATGCGGATCATTTCCACATGGGGAAGATGACCGCAGATCAGCTCTGCCAGCTCCACCTCCAATTCCGTACACGCGCCGAAGCTGAGACCCTTTTCGATCCGTTTTCCCACCGCCGCAATGACCTTGGGATCCGCGTGGCCTAAAATCATAGGCCCCCAGGAGCCAACGTAATCCAGATATTCGTTTCCTTCTACATCATAAATCTTGTTTCCCCGGGCCTTCTCGATAAAGGGGGGCGTCATTCCCACGGACGCAAAGGCGCGAACGGGACTGTTGACGCCGCCGGGCATAACCTCTTTGGCTCTGTCAAATAGCCGCTGTGACGTTTTCATTAACCGATATCCCCTCTCTTGATAGCATCCGCGATTTCCCTGGCATAATAGGTCATCAGGATGTCCACTCCGGCGCGGTACATGGAAGTTGTAGTTTCACACATAATGCCGTATTCGTCGATGAGACCGGCCTTGCCGGCATTCTTAATCATGGCGTATTCGCCGCTGACGCTGTAAGCCGCAATGGGCAGATTTGTGTTGTAGGACAGTTCTTTCACCACGTCCAGATAGGACATAGCCGGCTTCACCATGAGGATATCCGCTCCTTCTTCTTCATCCAAAGCCGCTTCTTTCATGGCTTCGCGAATGTTGTGGGGATCCATCTGATATGCCTTTCTGTCTCCGAAGGACGGCGCAGAACCCGCCGCTTCCCGGAACGGTCCATAGAACTTGGACGCATACTTCACAGCGTAGCTCATGATCGGCGTATTTTGAAATCCGTTGTCATCAAGACCTGCCCGAAGGGCGGCAATGCGGCCGTCCATCATATCCGAGGGCGCCACCATATCCGCGCCCGCCGCCGCGTGGGAAACCGCTATGGCGGTGAGGTATTTCAGAGTTTCATCGTTGTCCACATCGTGGCCGCAGAGGATGCCGCAGTGACCGTGAGACGTGTATTCGCACATACATACGTCGGTGATTACATAAATATCGTCTTTATATTCTTCCTTGATGGCGCGAATCGCCTGCTGCACGATGCCGTTTTCCGCATAGGCCTGGCTGCCCACTTCATCCTTTTCCCTGGGAATGCCAAAGAGAAGGACTTTGTTGACGCCGTGAGAAAGACAATCGTCGATGATTTCCTTCGCTCTGTCCGGACTGTATCTGTACTGTCCTTCCATGGCGGAAATCTCCGCTTTGATATTGGTTCCTTCTTCAAAGAAGATGGGATAAATCAGGCTGTCCGCGGACACTCTGGTTTCACGGACCATTCCCCGAATCAAAGGATTTGCTCTCAGTCGTCTCGGTCTGTTAATCATTGCTTTCTCTCACTTTCTCGACCATGCTGTCAATGGTCGCCACTTCAGAAATTACGGTTTCAAATCCAAAGGTTGCCGCTTCCGCCGCGGTCTGCTTTCCGATACAAAGAGCCTTCACGCCGGCGAAATCCTGTCGCTTCTGGGTTTTGACGAACCCGTCCACACAGGATCTGCTGGTAAAGGTCACGTAATCCCAGCGTTCCAAATCGGTCAGGGGTGGATGCTCCACATAGGAGGTGTTGTAGACGGGATAGTCCAGATACTCGATTTTCTCCGCCTTCAAAGCCTCCGTCAGATCGGCCGTGCCGATTTTCGCCCGCAGGAGAATTACCCTGCTGTCCTTTCCCACAAAGCCTTTCGATACCATCTCCCTGCCCAAAGTTTCTCCGTCGAACACGGAGGGGACAAAATCGGCTTTGAGGCCGTACCGGCTAAGAGCTGCCGCCGTGGCGCTGCCGATACAGGCAAGCTTTTTGCCAAAGACGGCTCTCGCGTCCCTTCCCTGCTCAAAGAGCCACTGGAAAAAGGAATGCACCCCCTCAGCGCTGGTAAACGCGCAGGTATCATAGTCCTCAAAGGGCGGCGCCATGGGCCTGATGAAGTCAGTGCGGATGCACGGATACAACGCCGTTTCCGCCCCTAAAGCCCTCAGCTTTTCCTCCAGCCGGGAGGCCTTGCTCTTTGGTTGGGTGACCAAAATCCGCTTTCCTTTCAGGGGGAGTTTGTCAAACCAGTCAAACCTGTGGGACAGGGAACATACCCTGCCGATGGCGATCACCGCCGGGGATTTCACCTGATGCTCTCTGACCACCCCTTCGATATGCTCCAAATCCGAGACGAATTTTCTCTGTGCGGCACGAGTTCCGTTTTCAATGACGGCACAGGGCATATCCCTTTCCATGCCCGCCGCCATCAGGCCGGATGCGATGCGTCCCACGGTGGAAACGCTCATCATGAAAATCAAAGTTCCTTTCAGCCTGACCAGCGCGTCAAAATCGATGGCAAGCTCCGCCCCCGCTCTCGCGTGACCCGTGATAATGTGCAGAGACGAGCAGAAGTCTCTGTGAGTCACCGGAATTCCCCCGTAGGCGGGTACGGCGATGGAGGACGTGATGCCCGGCACCACTTCGAAATCCACACCGTTGTCGGACAAAAGTTCCAATTCCTCTCCGCCCCGTCCGAAGACGAAGGGATCGCCCCCCTTCAATCGAACCACTTTCTTTCCGGCCAGCGCCTCTCGCAGTAAAATCCGGTTGATTTCATCCTGGGGAACGGGGTGATTTCCCACGTTCTTTCCCACGTCGATTCGTTCTGCACTTTCCGGAATCAGCTCCATAATGCTTTCGCTGACCAGTCTGTCATAAACCACCACCTGCGCTTCCTGAATCAGGCGGGCGGCCTTCACCGTGAGCAGCTCCTTATCTCCCGGCCCCGCTCCTACTAAATATACGACGCCCTTACTCATGGCGGCCTCCTTTCATGGCAAGAGCCAGCTGTCTGCCCAGTGCTTCTCCTTCCCATTTGTTTCCTTTGATTTCATCTATGTACTGACGATCCGCTTCATCTACGTAATAGCCTCTGATGGAAATTTCCTCGCCGGAAATGACAGCATAGGCCGCCACGGGAGAACTGCATCCCCCGTCGAGAGTTTTGACGAAGCTGCGCTCCGCCAGGGCGACGAGCCTTGATTCTTCATCGGCAAAGTCAGCCAGAAACGCCGCTTCGTAACCGGCTCTTGCCTGGACCGCCAAAATACCCTGACAGGCCGCCGGTAAAATTTCCTCCGTAGTGAAGATTCTGCTCACCCGGTGTTCCAAAGCCAGACGTTTCACCCCCGCATAGGCCAAAACGATGGCGTCGTACTGCCCTTCATCCAGCTTTCTCAGCCGGGTCTGCACATTGCCCCGAATCGGCCGGATATCCGCATCGGGAAAGAGCTTTTGCAGCTGCAGCGTCCTTCGTTTGCTGGCGCTCCCCAAAACCGGATGCTTGGGCAAAGCGGAAAGTCCTTCCCTCAAAATCAGTACGTCTCTGGGGTCTTCCCTTCTGGAAAAGGCGATGAGGGGAAGTTCCCCGCAGACCTCCATGGGCATATCTTTCAGACTGTGTACGGTCAGATCCGCCCTTTTTTCCAGTAACGCCTTATCCAGTTCCTTCACAAAGAGACCTTTTCCGCCGATCTGATCCAGCGTCTTATCCAAAATCATGTCCCCTGTGGTCTTCATGGTCAACAGGCTGACATCGATACTGCTGTCGTATTTCCTGATCGCGTCGATAACCATTTCCGACTGAATGACGGCCAATTTGCTCTCCCGGCTTCCTACGATTACTTTCATCAATACGCCTTTCCTTCTATGATTTCTCTTACTTTAGCGGCGGCGTTTTTCGTCGCCCCGTGATTCTCACCGGTTCCCGCGATGCCGGCGGTCACTTCCTCGCCCGCCGCAACGGCCGGGAAGAAAAAGTTACATTCTTCTCTGTTATCGCAGACGCTGACAAAGAGTCCCCGCTCCTTTGCGTCCTGACCGATTCTATGGTTTACGGCTCTGTCGCCGGTACAGGCCAACACCATGAAACACCCCGCCAGCTGCTCCGAGCTGTAGGGCGTTTCCCGCAGGGTAATCCGCCCCTCCCCGGCCAGCCGCTTCACTTCCTCACCGGCGGCAAGGCAGACCACCGTCACCTGAAAATCGAATTTCATCAGCGTTTGGATTCTTCTGAGCCCGATCGTTCCGGCGCCCACCACCAGCACGTTTCTGCCGGATGAAGGTACGAAAAGGGGAAAATATCTATTCTTCATAAAAAGCCTCTGCTTCCTTTATGGCCTGCTGCAAGGAAATCCCTGTTTCCTCCGCAGGTCTTTCGATGACAATGACCTTGCAGTCCTCTGCAAGAACCGCCATTTTATCGTCGAATCCACCGGGTTTTCCGGTATTTTTGGTCACCAGCCAGCGGCATCCGTACTGCCTCATGGTGGCCAGATTCATTTCCCCGGAAAAGGGTCCCTGCATGGCGATGATATTCTTTTGTGAAATGCCCGCCGATAGACAGGACTGAATGGACTCCGAGCTGGGCAGAACCCTGGCCACAACGCGGTTTTCCATGTCCTCGATGCCCCTGTAACGAGACAGTTCCTTCGCTCCGGTGGTGAGAAGAACCTTTTCCCTGTGGGTATTGAGAATGTCCACAGCGTCTTCTATGGAGGAGACGGAAATCATCCCGGAAGCCTCCCGGAGGCTTTCCTGCCGCAGCAGGCGAAGATACGCACAGGACGTCCTGCGACAGGCCGTTTGGATATTCTCGGTGACTTCCCTTGCGTAAGGATGGGTGGCGTCGATGACCATACCGTAATCGCCGTTGTCCAGCATCCGGGTCATTTCCTCCGCGTCCATCCTTCCCTCCATGACGGAAAGTCCCGCAAGATTGGAAAGCGCTCCCGCTCCATAAGCCGTTGCCACGCAGAAATCAGCTCGCTTCTGCCATCCTCTGCGGCAAAATTCCTCGGCCAGAGCGCGGCCTTCAAAGGTTCCCGCAAAGACTAGTATTTTCTTTTTTTTACACGCCTTGATATCCACGAGGTGTTACCAGCTTTCCGTTGATGACTTTGGTGGCGCTGTTTCCTACAAATACCGTAGTAAACATATCGATATCGTCGTTGTCCTTCAAGTCCGCCATAGTGCAAACCACAGCCTTTTCTCCCTCCCGCCCGATGTTCTTCACATAGCCGCAGGGGGTGTCCCAGCTCTTGGCGCAGCTCATAATTTCCGCGGCCCGATCGATGTAGTCGCGGCGCTTTTTGCTCTTGGGATTGTATATGCACACGGCAAAATCGGCTTCCGCCGCCGCTCGGAGCCGCTTTTCGATTTTCTCCCAGGGCGTCAGAAGATCCGACAGCGAAATCACCGCAAAGTCATGAATCAGCGGCGCTCCCAAAACCGCCGCGCCGCTGCAGGCAGCCGTAATGCCCGGCACCGTGATGATTTCCACCTCCGGATGGTCCGCCGCTACCTCCGACATCACTCCGGCCATGCCGTAGACGCCGGCGTCACCGCTGCATACAAACGCTACGGTTTTTCCTTCCAATGCCGATTCCAAAGCCATCCGGCAGCGATCCACCTCCTGTTTCATGGCGGTAGATTTCACTTCTTTATCTTTGACCAGTTCCTTGACCAGCTCCACATACAGCGTATACCCCACCACCACATCGCTTTCTTCGATGGCGGCGACAGCCTGAGGGGTCATGTATTCCCTGTTTCCGGGGCCGATGCCCACGACGTATATTTTCATTCAGCCAACCTCTTTTCCAAGGCGCTCCCGAAAGCTGTGCCACTTGTGGAAGTCGTCCATATACTTTTCTATGATCTTCTCGATTTCCCGCATCTGCTCTTCCTGACGGGCGTCCCTGATATCCCTTCCCAGCGTGTCGATATCGTAATATCTCACATCGGGCAGCTTTTCTACCATGGGGTCGATATCCCTGGGCACTGCCAGATCGATAAACACCTCCGGAATACGCTTCATTTTCTGTATTTCTTCCAAAGTTACCGTATAGTGGGGACTCAGCGTGGCGCTGATCACCGCATCTGCTTCTTCCATTTTCGAATACCTGTCGGCATAGTTGACGGTTTTCGCACCCTTGGGAACGATATTTTCACCGTACTTGTACTGACGCAGGGTCATGGTCGCTTCCAAACCCTCCTTGACGAGAAGCTCCGCCACCAGCCGTCCGATCATGCCGTTTCCGATGACCAGCACCTTTTTCAGCTCCGGATTGGTTCTCACC
>CANEEC010000003.1 GCA_947426455.1 uncultured Clostridia bacterium
TGATTTCGCAGTTCCTCCAGCGTACTTCCCTCATCTACCTGCAAGGCAAGCCATTCCCCATCGGGATGCAGCTTCAGTCGAATGTTGATTTTTTCCCTCTTATTATTTTCCATAAGTTTTCCCCTATTTTTCTAATCGGTTGATGTCATCCATCATTTTCTTAAACGTACCGGACGATAAAAAAACTTCGTCCGCGGCCTTATCTTGTCCGCCGACAAATTGAACAACGCCGCAGGTCAATCGTGGGATAACAACATTATACCACATTAAGCATGCGCTGAAACTCAATACGACGCAAATTACCTCAAAATACGACAAATGCTTGTCCCATGTCTAATAAAATTTCGCTTTGAATGAAAATGCCGGTTTGTGGGCGGCGCGACAATAGGGGTTCTCCGTCTCTTATGAGATAGAGAACCCTTTTGATGCATTTTTAGCAGCAGCAGTTACTGTTGGAGTCGTTGTTACATCCTCCGCACATTCCGGGCATGCACAGAATGATCAGTAACAATAAAAAGAAGAACAGCAGACTGTCGTCGATGCCACATCCATTATTGCAGTAACCCATATGTTTACCTCCTTATACCTTTCAGGGTTGGTTTATGGTAACAGAGTATGCCGAAACCGTATATTTGGTGACACTGCCGCCGGGCGCTCCCGTTTTCGGCAAAGAAAACGGGTTGTGTTTCGGAAAAAATAAACAAAAACTGGACAGCCTCCTGCAAATTAGTGGTATACTTATCATTGGCAGAGCATGAAGCGTCGCCGGCGGGTGACTGAAACCAGCGTTCTGCCGACGATACAAACGAATTGGAAAGGGCGACAGCTATGGATTTCATCAAACCTTGGATCGAGGGCATCGTATACCCTCTGATGGAAATAAAAAACGGAAATCGCATCCGTCAATACCTTGCGGATCTGAAAACAACACAGAATTACACCAAAAGCCAGCTGATTCAGCTTCAACGGGATAAATTGACCTCCCTTTTGCTGGACTGTGCGGAAAACGTCCCCGCCTATGAAGGGTTAGGCCTTGAAAAGCAGTACATCATCCAGGATCCCTTTGCTGCGCTGCAGCGGGTTCCCATCCTTACGAAAAAGCAATTTCAATCCGAAGCCGAACAGTATATCAGCAAAAAGGCGGATATTTCCAGCCTGATCACCAACAAATCCGGCGGTTCCACCGGTGAACCGGTAATCTTCTACATGGATCGTTATACCGTAGAACACTATGAAGCCGCCCGTTGGCGCGGTCTTTCCTGGTGGGGCATCACTCCCGGAAGCCGCAGCGTGATGATCTGGGGAAACCCCATCGAACTTGCTGCCAATCAGGCGGAAAGCTACCGCAAAAAAGATAAATACCTGAAAAACCGGATTACCATTTCCGCTTATCAGCTGAATCCCGGCCGATTGCAGGAATATGTAAACACCATCAATAAATATCGTCCGGAATATCTGTACGGTTATGCTACGGCCATTTTCGCTTTTGCCCAGATGATGGAGGCAGCCGGACTTCGCCTTTCCCTTTCACTGAAAGCTGTCGTCTCCACCTCGGAAACTCTTCACGATCACCAAAGACAGCTGATCGAACGGGTTTTCTCCTGTCCCTGCATCAACGAATACGGCGCCAGAGATGCAGGTATTCTGGGATACGAGGCTCCGGATCGAAAAATACACGCCACCTTTGAAAACGCTGTCATTGAACTGCTGGATCCCATTACGCTAACACCCGTTTCGGACGGTGAAAGCGGTTTGATCTGCGTCACCGATCTGAACAACGCAGTACAGCCTCGCCTTCGTTACATCTTAGGCGACCTGGCAACCTGGGATCCCGCTTCTTCGCCAGAAAGCGATCAACCCGATGAAAGCTATACCAACGCTCTGCCTGTTTTGCAGAGCCTGGACGGACGGCAAGATGCCCTGTTGATCGCCGCCGACGGCACGCTGGTACACGGAAACTTCGTCAGCCAGTTGACCAGAAAATACCCGGATATTCTAAAGTTTCAGGTGGTTCAGCACTCGCGCGAAGCCGCTACGGCCAAGGTGATCCTTCGCGCTCAATCCGCTGACCCACAGCGGACGCTGGCCGCTTACCAACAGGATCTGGAAACCCTTCTTCCCGGCGTCTCCTTCACCATGGAACAGGTGGAAGAACTTCTGCCCAGCAAATCGGGAAAATACCGTTACACCATTCGCGAATTTGAAGATGTTAAAGGAATCTGAATCTCGCAAAACGAATCAAAACATCTGGAAAGGAGCCCTACATGAACATTCTCATCATCGACGGCCAGGGCGGTCGTCTGGGAAAACTGATCATCGAACGTCTGAAGGAATTCCAGTTATCAGAATACGTCACTGCCGTAGGAACCAACAGCGCAGCCACCACAGCCATGATGAAGGCCGGTGCATCTCAGGGCGCCACCGGCGAAAACGCGGTGATCGTCAACAGCAGACACGCCGACATCATCGCAGGTCCTCTGGGAATCATCTGCGCCGACGCCCTTTTAGGCGAGGTTACCGCCGCTATGGCCGTGGCCGTAGGGCGAAGCAGCGCCCGTAAGCTGTTAATTCCCACCAATCGCTGCAACCATCAGATCATAGGCGCGTCCGAAACCCTTTCCATGAACGATCTGGCGCAGAAGGCCGCGGAGCAGATCCGTCAGCTATGCGCAGAGAAATAAACGATTTTGACAGTCTGCGCAATCCGCCTGAATACAGGCACGGAAAGCAGGTTATCTCGATGATCTGCTTTCCTTGCTCATACCACGTATCGGCAAATCCTGCAGACTACCTTAAAAAACGGTTTTTGGGAAAAGAGGACGTGCGTAGGTCATCCCGCGACTTACAGCGCGTCCTCTTTCCTGTCTGAAAGAAAATTTAGAATATGGGTGATAGTTCAGCCGTCCCTTTAAAAGGGAACATGCTGAACAAAGCCTTCGCCCACCGCCTGTTCTTCCGTGGCGGTAAGCGGCTCTTCCTTTTTTCTGCGGCTTTTCGCCTTTGGCACTTCCACCATCTGCAAATCCACATCCGCCAAAATATTGCGCAGTTCGCGAATCTCACTCTTTGTAAAGGTAATTCCCTTCTTCATGTGTTCGTGGTACTCATCCCATTCTCTGATATCGAATTTTGCCGGCATCTGATTCCATGACACGATATTCAATTCTTTTTTCCAACCCTTGGACTCGCTCAATACGCCTATGTGTTCGACGATTTTCACCTGAATTCGATCTCCCCTGTCCTGAGTTTCTGCCATTTCCATTCGTTCTGTACGTTCCATTGTTTCTCCTTTCCCAATGCGCGGCACCCCTCCGAAGCGTTATATCAATTACCCCTTTTGAACCTCTCTTTTCGGAGGTCGCCGGATTTACAATATTTGGTTCATTTAAAATATACCATATTAAGAAAAATATGTCAATTAATATTTTCTAATATTTTACATTTTATTTTTGTCATTTCTTTTTCTCATTTTAAATGCGATCTTTTGCAAGAAACCGTCTCCCCCTGCGAAAATCGTTAACATCATTGCCGTCCAATCGCGCGAAAATCGTTGACACGATTGCCGCTCAGCCGCTAAAATGATACATAGTGCTAAGAAAAGGAGTTTTTTATGAGCGAATTGATCGTAGAACACGTTTCTCACGGATTTGGAGGACGAAAGATTTTAGAAAACGCATCCTTCCGGCTTCAGAAGGGCGAACACGTGGGATTGGTAGGCGCCAACGGCGAGGGAAAATCCACCTTTTTAAATATCATCACCGGCCAGCTGATGCCGGATGAAGGAAATATCACCTGGGGAAAGCGAACCACCGTGGGATATTTGGATCAGCATTCCTCTTTAAAGGCGGGAACCACTATCCGCCAGGTTCTGCGTCAGGCCTTTCAGAGTTACACCCTCCTGGAACAGGAGATGCTGAAACTGTACGAAGATATGGCTACAGCGCCGGAGGATAAAATAGAAAAGATGATGGAAGACGCCGGTGAAATTCAGGCGCTTTTGGATCACAGCGGCTACTACGCGCTGGATTCTAAAATCGAAGAGGTGGCCAACGGTCTGGGTTTGGGTTCCATCGGTCTGGATCGCGACGTTGCCGACCTGTCCGGCGGCCAGCGAACCAAGGTTCTGCTGACAAAGCTGCTGCTTTCTGATCCCTCCATCCTAATTTTGGACGAACCTACCAACTATCTGGATGTGGAACACATTCAGTGGCTGACCCGCTATCTTCAGGAATTTGAAAATGCGTTTTTGCTGGTCTCCCACGACGTGGGCTTTCTCAACGATGTGGTCAACGTCATCTACCATGTAAACGATGGGGAACTGACCCGCTATACGGGCAACTACGACCAGTTCACCCGCATGTACGAAATCAAAAAGCGACAGGAGCTTGCGGCCTACGAAAAGCAGCAGGCGGAAATCGAACGCATGGAGGATTTCATCGCCCGGAATAAGGCTCGCGTCGCCACCCGGGGCATGGCCAATTCCCGTCAGAAGATGCTGGATCGCATGGAGGTTTTGGAAAAGCCTAAGGAAAAAATCAAACCGGTCTTTGGCTTCCAAGAGGCGCGCACACCCTCCCGTTTTATCGTCCGCGCAGAGAATCTGGTTCTGGGTTACGACGAACCGCTGACCAGACCTGTAACCTTCAACATCGAACGCGGCCAGAAAATCGCCATCATGGGAACCAACGGTCTGGGCAAGACCACGCTTTTAAGAACCATCCTCGGAGAAATCCCCGCGATTTCCGGAAAGAGCGAACTGGGCGATTTCCTGATCCCCGGCTATTTTCAGCAAGAGGCGGAGCGAGACAACGATCAGACCGCTTTAGAGAGTTTCTGGGCGGAATTCCCCACTCTGACCAACGGCGAGGTGCGCAACGCCCTGGCCCGCTGCGGGCTTACCAGCGAGCATATCACCTCTCAGATGCGGGTATTGTCCGGCGGTGAAAACGCCAAGGTACGCCTTGCCAAGCTGATGCAGCGTCCGGCCAACTGGCTGGTATTGGACGAACCCACCAATCATCTGGATGTGGACGCCAAGGAAGAATTGAAACGCGCGCTGAAAGAATATAAAGGAAGCGTTCTTTTGGTCTGCCACGAACCGGACTTCTACCGGGACTGGGTAACCGACATCTGGAACGTAGAGGACTGGACGACGAAGATCGTATAGTCAACAAAAAAGGACTTGCCGCCCGCAAAAAGCAGACAGCAAGTTCTTTCTATTCGTTCACCGTAATCCGAAAGGATCGCACAAAAGCGCCGGTCTTTTTCATTTCCACGCTGCATCCCTTTCGTTTCAGCATATCGCAGAAATCGCCCACGATCAGAAAATATTCCGTATCCACAGAGCGCAGTCCCTTTCTGTCCTCCATCTCCTGATAAATCCACTTGCGGCACTGCTTTTCCTCCTGGGACAGAAAACATCGATCCACAATGTAAAGCACCCCGCCTGGCTTCGTCCAGCCAAGCAGACGGTCCACCGCCCGCTCCTGAAAAGGATAAGCGATATGGTGCAGCAAAAATGTGGAAATCACCACATCGTAGTGTTCACCGTTCAAAATCTTTTCCGCCGCCGGTTCTGCCACGTCACCCAAAACGTATTTCCGCCCGGGAAAGTTCTGGCGGCCCGATAGCAGCATGGGAAGACTGTTGTCTAAAATCGTCACATCACGAAATTCCGGAAGTTCCTCCCACAGATGGCAGGTGCCGCCGCCCACGTCCAAAATGCGGCAATCCTGCGGAAGCGTTCGGAGAAAATTTCTGGCGTCCTCGATACCGCTTTGATAGGCCAAATCCTTTTCCAGAAAGCGCTGGACGTAGTTTTCCGCCATCTCGTCAAAATTCCACTGATCGCGAATCACTTCGTACATGGGCGACGTTTCGCTCTGTTTCAGGCTCTCCATGGGATCGGTTCCCGCAAGCATCTGATTGATAGCCGCCGTGATGTTTCTGTGATTCTGCGTAAGCTGACATTGCTGCATCTCGATGGCCTTCAACTGAAAATAAAAGGCGTACAGAACGCTGTCCGCCTGATCTTCCTTTTCCCGAAAGATTCTTTCGATCTCCTTCACGGAAAATCCCAAATTCCGCAGCATCACAATCAATTGAATCCGCAGCACATCTTCTTCCGAATATTCCCGATAATTGTTGTCGCCCCGTTTCGGATGAATCAAACCGCCGTCCTCATACACCCGCAGCATCTTCGTTGTCACCGAAAGCCGCCGGCAAATTTCCTTTGTATTCACAACATCCTCCCGCCATAGAACCTTTACCGGCGCATGTTTAAAAGCGCATCGGCTGCCGCCTTTGCCGCTTCCTCTACTGCCCATGGCAGCTGTTCTTCCTCCCAGCCTTGAAAGCAACCCGCCAGGCGAACGTCCTCCCGCATTTCCGAGCCGTGGTAGTCCGACCCCGCGGTGATCCTCAGTCCCCGCTGCTGCGCCAGCCGGCACAGGTATTCGGTCTCCTCTCGACCGTGGGAAGAATAAAAGCATTCCATGCCGTCCAGTCCCAACGCCACCAGCTTATCCAAAATCACAGTCATTTTTTCCCGATAAGCCAGATGCGCCGGATCGTCAAATTGCCGGCCGGCCGGAGAAATTCGCCCTTCCCAAAACACCTTGTAGGGATGTGCCAGCACCGCCATTCCGCCGGCGCCGTGAATGAGATCGATGGCCTCCGCAGCTGTTACCCGATCTCTGCGCACGATTTTAAGCTGGGGAGACGCCAAAAGCCGCTCCGAGCGAAACACCTGAGCAACCGACGCCGCATAGCCGCGCTTTACCAGCGCTCTGGCGATGTTGGGTTTTCCGATGTATTCCTGTCCCGGATATACCTGCAATTCTTCCTTTGTCAGCGAAATGCCCATCTGGCGAAAGATATCCAGCATGCGATCGTTGCGCTCTTTTCGCTTTTCTCTCATCCAGAGGATGCGCTCCCGCATGTGTTTTTGCCGGTGGTCGATGCCCAGTCCCAAAATGTGCATGGTGCAGTCCAGCGTTTCCAAATAGCTGGAAAACTCCACGCCGCCGATGACCTGCACGCCAAAGCGCTCTCCCGCCGCCAGCGCTTCATCGATGCCGAAGGTGCCGTCGTGATCGGTGAGCGCCACGATTTCCAGTCCTTTGCGAGATGCTTCTTCCACCAAAGCACAGGGAGACAAATTTCCGTCGGAATACCAGCTGTGAGTGTGGAGATCGATTTTTTTCATGGCCGGCCTACGCAATCAGCATTCCGGATCTCACGGCATCCGCCGCAGTCTGATCCTTCAAAAGAGCTAAAAGTTCCAAAGCAAAGGGGAGCGCCGCGCCGGGGCCTTTCCCCGTGATGACGGAACCGTCCCTCACCACCAACCCGCCGGTGGCTTCTGCACCCTTCAGTTCTTGCTCCATGCCCGGATAGATGGTAGCCTTTTTCCCCTCTAAAATTCCCAGGGCGCCGAATACCATGGGAGCGGCGCAAATGGCAGCGGTGTACTTTCCGACCTTATGAAATTCCAGTATCTTTTCGCAAAGTCCCTCATGCAATCCCAAATTGGCGGCGCCGGGCAGTCCGCCGGGCAGCACGATCATCTCACAATCGTCATAATCCGCCTCAGAAAACAGAAGATCCGCCGTTACCAAAATGCCGTGGGAACCGGCCACCGTTTTCTCCTCCATGACGGATACGGTTTTCACATCCACACCGCCACGGCGAAGAACGTCCACGGGACTTAACGCCTCCAGCTCTTCAAAACCTGTAGCTAAATGTACATATACGCTCATATCCTTCTCCTTTCCAAACAGCGAAAAATCGCCCTTGCACAATTTCTTCGCCCTTTTTTCGTCCTTTTTTACACGTCAACCACACTCTCTGCCGCAAAGCCGCATTCACATTTCCATGGCGGCTATTCCATGGGCAGCTGCCAATGGATGGGTTCCATCCCCTGTTCCTCTAAGAACAGATTCGTTCTGGAAAAGTGCCGGCAGCCGAAAAATCCGTTGTGCGCCGACAGAGGACTGGGATGCGCCGCCGTTAAAATCAGATGCTTCGGATTGGTAATTAACTGACGCTTGGACTTGGCGTTGGCTCCCCACAGAAGAAACACCATGGGCTGCTCCCGCCGGTTCAAATGATAGATCACCTGATCGGTAAAGGTTTCCCAGCCCTTTCCCTTATGAGAATTGGCCTGTCCTGCACGCACAGTCAGCACCGTATTCATCAGCAGCACGCCCTGATCCGCCCAGCTTTCCAAAAATCCGTGATCGGGAATGACAAATCCCACATCCTCTTTTAACTCTTTGTAAATATTCAAAAGCGACGGCGGCACCGCCACGCCCTTTTTTACGGAAAAGCACATGCCGTGCGCCTGCCCGGGGCCGTGATAGGGGTCCTGCCCCAGAATCACCGCCTTTACGTCCTTGTAGGCCGTATGCTTCAGAGCGTTGAAAATATCGTACATGGACGGGTAGATGGTGCGGGAAAAATATTCGTTTTTCAAAAACTGACGAAGCCTGCAATAATATTCTTTCTCAAATTCGCCGGCCAACACTTCATCCCAGTCATTTCCAAAATGTACCATGTGTCATCTCCTTCTCCCGACAGAGGCATTTCCCGTCCGCCGAGCCGTCGTCACATCGATTATGACGCAGCGCTTTATTTCAGTTCCGCAATCAGATTCGCCACTTCCTTTTTAGCCGCGTCCGTTGCGAATATGTCGTACCGGAAGAAGGCAAATCCGCCGACCTCTCCGGAATTGCGGCCGGTTCTCACCTGACGGGCGAGTATATTATCGTAGCGCATCCACTCCGACACCGCGTTGTTGTCCTGTACCGCGCTGCCCGCGTTTGCCACGTTGAGACCGATATAGAGATCCACGTTGCCCTTCTTTTTCAGCGCAATCCAGGTTTTCAGGTTGGCTTCGTAGGCGTAAGGAGCGGCAGCTCCCTGAGCTGTCTTGGTCTCAAATCCCCAGTACAGCTGGGGCATGATGTAGTCGATGTATCCTTCCCTGCTCATCCAGGTATCCACGTCGGCGAAGTGAGCCGAGTTGCTCCGCAGACTTTCCACATTGCCCGCAGGACTGATTCCGAACAGGATATTCTCGTCGTATTTCTTAATGGTGCGGTACACTTCACGTACCAGCATATTCACATTTTCCCGACGCCATGCGGTAATGGTCAGGGAACTTCCGGAACTGTCGTACTCCGGTTTGTCGAACCAAAGGGACTCCGTGCTGTTGCTCAGACTGGGATAGAAATAATCGTCGAAGTGAATTCCGTCCACGTCGTACTTTTCTATGATCTCCTTTACGCCGTCCACAACCAGCTGCCGAACCTCCGGCACCGAAGGATTGTAATAGTAGAAACCGTTGTGCAAAAGCACGTTGCGGTCGTTTTTCACGCTTCCGTCGGTGCGCCATACCTTGGCCGGATTGTCCGCAGACACTTCGTTCCAGCTCATCTTGTAACCGGTGACGCGATAAGGGTTGATCCACGCGTGAAATTCCAAACCACGCTGATGCGCCGCGTCCACCATGTATTTGGTGGGATCGTAGCCGGGACTTTTGCCCTGGGTTCCGGAAGCGAATTTCGACCAGGGGAAGATGTCCGATTCGTACATGGCGTCACTGTCGGGTCGCACCTGCACGATCACCGCGTTCATGCCGTATGCTGCACACTGATCGAACATGGCATCCACCGCCTTCTGAAAGCCGGCTTTGTCCTTGGGCATGTCCATGAATTCCAGATAGGAAATCCACATGGCTTTCAATTCTTCGTCTCCGGTTTTGATGATCACCGTTCGGGTCTTTCCATTCCAGCCTACAGTGGCGGCAAAGGCTTCCATGACCACTCGAATGGGCAGATAGGTTCTCTGATCTTTTATGATGGCTTCCGTGTCGTTATTGATTCGCGTTCCGTTTTTGACTATGTAACTCTTTCCGATGGGAACCTCCACCGTGATATTTTCCTTCTTCACCACGGCAATCCGTTGCTGCGCGTCCCAGCTCACATCAGCGCCGATGGCGTTCATGACCGCAGCAAGCGGCACCTGCGTCCGCTGGTTTGCATCGATGAACGGCGCGCCCATAGCAGAATCGATCTGCAGCGTTTTCCCGTCGATGGTAACGGTGACGTCGCCGCTGGCCGCCGACGGCAGCGTCATGATCAACATGCTTGCGAAAAGCAGCGCCAGAATCAGAAGGACGCCAAGTCCCACCTTTCTCTTTTCATTGACATTCTGTTCTCTCATTCCCTTTTCCCCTTTTTTCCTTTCTTCGTACAACAACAAGTCACTTCTTCGGCGCATCCGCGCCAAACTCCTTTGATACTCTATTCTACCATATTCCATCCCGACGTGATATTACATTTTTCTATCTTTTCTGTGGAAAGAAAAGCCAGCGGCGGACGCGGGACGAACGGCGCGGGATAACAGGCTCGGGACGGCGAACGTACCAAAATTCCCCTGCCGCGCCGGAGAGTGCCGGCCGACCGCACCGCAGTCGTTCTCGCCGGCAAAAAATAAAAATTGTCCCGAAGGACAATTTTTATTGTTCCATCATGTGAGTGGCCACCTGCTTCAGCTCGCCCAACGTGGCGATTTCCACGCCGGATTCCACCAGCTGCACGCGCACCTGCTGGGGCAGCGACTCAAAGTATTCCCGCAGTTCGGGATTTTCTTCATAGGAAACCATGGCATCCTCCCCGTATCGAATTTCCGCAGTGCGGATGCCTTTAGTATGCTCAGTTTTCGCCGTTCCATTTAAAATAATCGGCGGGAATGACGAATTCCGGAGAACCGTAAGCGCCGGGAGCCACTTCGTACTTGTCAAAGCAGATCACCAGTTGGCCGTCTTCATTGACGTAAAACAGCTGTTCTTCTCCGATCTTTGTGAAATACTCCAGAAAATAAACGCCGTCGCCGCTTTCGTTGGTCTTTTCCATCTCTTTCCGAATATAATCGCTCAGCTCCGTTACATAATCGGGATGGTCCGCCATCAGTTCCGGAAGGGTCAGCAGCTTGCTGTTTTTCTTATCCACATTGTAATATTTGTGAACGGTGGAGGAAGAACCCACCACGTTGTAGAGATACGTGTCAACCACCAAAAGTTCCTCCGTATCCGTCTTGATATCGTAATTGAATTCCCATCCCATATGAGCTTCTTCGGCCAGACCCATCTCTTCCATAGCCTGTTTTTCCTCTTCGAACAGGGCGATGGCTTCTTCGCTGTCCTTGCGCAGCTGTTCGTTGATCATGGCCTGTAATTTTTCATCCGCCAGTCCCTCGATCTGAGGCGTGACGATATCCGCCTGCATGTATCCGTTATCGAAGTGATAGCGATCCAAGGTCAGAACGCGGACGATGCCCTCCATTCCCGGAAGGGACGCCACCGTAGCCGCAAAGGATTCGCTGGTGTGCAGGCCTCCCACAAAGGCAACCACGGCAACCGCCGCCGCCGCAACCCAGCGCTTCCAAAGGGCATGCCGCCCAGCCGATGACTTCCTCCCGGCCTCTCCGCGCTTCGTTCTTTCGGCCGTAGGCTGCTCGCCGTCCATGGGTTGCCGCGCGTCACCGGTCGCCGGCTGCGCTTCGCTTGCCCGTTGTTTCGCTTCGCCGACCGGTTGCTTGGCAAACAGCGCCTCGGCTCTTTCCCGCAGTTCCTCCGAAGCCTTGATTTCTTCGTACTGCTCTTTTAAATGGTCGAGTTTTTTATTCATAAGTATCCTCCATTTCTATTCGCAGAAGTTTTAATCCCCGGTACAGTCTGGTCTTTACCGTATTGATGCTTTCGCCGGTAACATCGGCGATTTCCTTCAGGCTCATGTCCTCGAAGAACCGCAGAATCAACACCGTTTTGTATTTCGGCTCCAGCATTTCGAGAAATTCCGCGATCATTAGATCCGATGAATCTTCTTTCCCAGGAAGAATCTGTTCCATTTCCTCCGGTCGTTCAAAATATACGATTCGCTTCTCCTTTCGCAGATAGGACAGCGCCGTATTGACCAGGATGCGGAAAAACCACGGCTTGACAGCCTCCAGTTTTTGCAGCGTCTCAATATTGGATAACGCTTTCACAATACTATCGCTGACTACATCCTCTGCCGACGCAGATTCCCTGGTGTAAGAATACGCCAATCGGTACGCCCGATCCAGATTATCGTGGATAAATGATTCTAACAGCTGTTTCTTTTCCATTCTCACTCCTCTTCCCTTTTGATATATCACTTATAAGATGCGCAGATTCCCCGATAAGTTTCAAACTCTGTCCACTTTTTAAAAAAAACATCTTCTCCCCAAAGGAAGAAGATGCACTGTTCTCTTTATTCCGCAGCCGGCCGGGACGTTTGTTCCTCGTCGAACCGGTGCATCCAATTGGATTTCTTGACGTAGATCAGATAACATGCCGCCGTCACAAACCAGCTCACCGTGTAGCACACCGACACCACTCGAAAATCGTTGAATATGGGCATCACAACGGCCAGCCAGACCAGGCGCAGCAAACACATATTCGCCATGGAAATGATCATGGGCGCCACGGAAATTCCCGAACCGCGAATGCTTCCCGACAGCACCTCGGGAACGGCTAAAAGCCAGTAGGTCAGAGCCAGAATGCGCAGCTGCACCGTACCGACGGCAACCACCTCCGGTTCATTGTTCACCAGACGAATCAGCTGGGGCGCGAAAATCGCCACGATGCCGCCAAAGATGACCACCGCGCCCACCGCCAGTCCGATGATGTGCTTCACACCCACGCGAACGCGTTCATACTGTTTGGCTCCGATGTTCTGCCCCACAAATGTGGTAGCCGTCAGTCCCAAAGCATTTTCCACCATGTAGATAAAACTGTCGATTTTTCCCGAAGCCGCAAAACCCGCCATGGTGACCGCGCCAAAGCGGTTGACGTTGGACTGCACCACCACGTTGGAGAAGGAAATTACCATGGATTGAATGCCCGCCGGAATTCCGATGTTGACGATTTTCAGAAAGACATCCTTGTGAAAACGTATCTTCGACAGGTGCAACTTGTAAATATCCGTCGTGTGAATCAGATTGTACAACACTAAAACGGAAGATATGGATTGGGCGATGATCGTTGCAACGGCAACCCCCGTCACTCCCATATGCAAACCCACGACAAACACCAGGTTAAGAACCACATTGAGCACCGCGCAGACCGCAAGGTAGATCAGCGGCCGGGTGGAATCGCCCACAGCGCGCAGAATACCGCTTCCCATATTGTACAGCGTCATGAAAATCACGCCGCCGAACAGGATGCGCAGATAAAGCACCGCCTGATTCATCACGGCCTCCGGCGTTCCCATCCATATGAGAAAATAGGGCGCGCCAACGACGCCGATCACAGCGATGATGGCCGCGGAAGCCAGACTGATGGCCATGCCGGTATGGATGGACTTATGCAGCTGTTCTTCGTTTTTCGCTCCGTAGTACTGGGCGATGACCACGCCGGCGCCGGTGCTGAGACCGATGTAAAACCCGATGACCAGGTTCACCAGCGCTGTGGTGGAACCCACGGCGGCCAGCGCCGTGCTGCCCACAAAGCGTCCCACCACCACGGTGTCCAGCGTGTTATACAGCTGCTGCAATAAATTGCTCAATAAAATCGGAATGGCAAATTCGATGACCCGCGTCTCGATTCGTCCTTCCGTCATTGTAATCATACCTCTGCTCATTCCACTCTCCTTACAAACAGAACAAAGCGCAGGACGCTACGCATCCCGCGCTCATCCTCTCACAAGGAGTAGTATATTCTATTTTCCGCTCCACTTCAAGCTTTTCTATTGCTTTTCATTCCATGCGGCGCAAAGGCCGCCATCGCCGTACCACGGCCGGATCCTGTCGTCGTATCGCCGCTTGCCTCCGTAGGTGTCCGGCCTGCTGTAAACCCCCGCGTAGTCCAGGCTTCCCTCACGGCAGATCAGCACGTAGACGTCGCAGGAATCCCGGTATTCTTCCCACTGCACCACGGCAAGCCGCGTTCCGTCGTAGGCCAGTTCCGTCAGATCGTTTATGCCAAAACGGGACTGGCCGCCCTCCCCGTCGTCCCAGGTCAATGGCGCGTGCAGTTCTACAGACCAGCCCTGATCTTTGCGCTCCAATAGCACCATGCGCAGCGGCTGGGTTTCCGCCGCTTCATCGTACTCGCCCTCCAGGGCAATGGCCGCCAGCCGGGATTTCACAATCGCCGCGGAAACATATTCATTGCCCTCGCTCTCTCCCAGATCCAGCCTCTGCAGCTGTTTCATGGTCTTTCGCTGGATGACGGTGACCCAGAGGTGATTTTCTTCCTCCGTGAGAAGCAGCAGTTCATCTTCGTCGGAATCGTAGAACAAATGCAGAGCATCGGCGCCTTTCTTTATGGGAAAGACATTGCAAAGTCCTGCCAGATCCGGCTCGTACAGCCGGCCCCACTCTTCCTGCCGCCATTGCAGCGGGAAGTAATAGATTCCGTAGTCCTCCGCCAATCGTGGGGAATTGACAACCTCCGCGTACCGCTCCTGACCGCTTAAATTTTGGGAGATGACAAAATAGCCGCCCTGCTGGGTCATCACTCCTTCCAATCCGATTCCGTCGGGAAACCAGGTTCCCGCGGCATCCTGACATTGGGACTCTACGGATATCACCGTGCCGTCCCGGTTCTTTTCAACGGTCACGGTCAACATCTGTTCTTCCGGCACGGGGATGGCAAAATACTCCGTCAAGGTCTCCGATTTCCCCATGTTCCGGTCGTCCATCAGCCATTCGCCGTCTCCCAGATCCAGAGATAAGGTCATGGGATAATGATCGTAATACTTTCGCAGAGGGACGGTTTCCGTGTGCCGTTGGCCGTTTTCCGTACGGCTTGCCACATCCACCACAGGCTCCCACAGCATCCTCGTTCCATAATCATTCGTCTGTCGCCGTTCCGCCTCTAAATCGATGGCTCCGCTCACCCCAAAGTTTCCGGAGACCAGCTCCACCGAAAGCTGCGGCCGATTCTCTTGGATATCGATTCGTTCCTGCTGCGCAAAGGTGAAGTCGGTGGCAGGCTCTGCATCCGTTGCCGGCCAGAAATCGGTTTTCCAAAACAAATGATGATCCATGTGGGTGGTGGCTTCGATAGCAAGACCCTCTGCAGCGGAAACGTCCCCCCACTGCGTCCTTTCATAAAGCTCCACCGCATTTTTCTGTTTTTCTACCTGCGTATGCGCCCAGGGCAGACATGCCACAGCCAGGGTCAGCATCAGCAAAAACAGCACAAAGCTTTTACGCATTTACTCCTCCTCCGTCATCTGCGACAGCGCCTTAGCGACGCGATTCCCCTCATACTGATACGTTTCTTTCACATAGTCCATCAGGCTGCGCCCTGACTCTTCCAGTTCCAGTGTGGTCACATCTCCGGCAATCTTTCCCTGATGCAAAAGCACCGCCCTGCCGATGAAGCTCTCCACCTCCGCAAGCAGGTGGGTGGAGAGCAAAATGGTTTCGGTGGGTTCCAGAATTCCCAGCAGTACTTTATAAAAATCCTCCCGATTGAACACGTCGTTTCCGGCGAAGGGTTCATCCATTAAAATGTAATCCGCCCCCTGACAAAGCGCCAAAATCACTTCGAACTGATTTTGCTGGCCGACGGAGAACCGTTTTACGGCCCGGTTTTCCGGCAGCTGAAAGAATTCCATCAAGCCGTGAAACCGCTTTTCCCGAAAAGCAGGGAAATTCATTTCGTAGAAGGTCTTGTGTTCTGCAGGCGTCAGATTGGGAAAAAAGGAGTGCTCGCAGGTAGCGAAGGACAGCCGGTGAATGTTCCGGCCGGTGATCGGCTCACCGTCCAAAGCAATCGCTCCGCTGTATTTCAAATATCCCAAGATACATTTCAGCAATGTGGTTTTCCCCGCGCCGTTTTCTCCAAACAGGCCGACCACCTCTCCCTGACCCAGTTTCAGATTCACGGAAGAAACTCCTCTGTGTCCGGCGTACTGTTTCGATACGTTTGTGATCTCCAACATAACACGTTCCTCCTTATCCCGCAGTTCCTATACTCCACAGCTTCGCCCACTGATTCGCCGTCAGGCAGTCCTGCGGGGTCACCTTCATGTAGATGAAAAAGTAAATCAAAGTCAAAAGGAAGGCCATCCCCAGGCTGAATACCACGATGACGGCAGGCAGCGCCAGGCATCTTCGCCACCATTGGCTTCTCTCAGGCAGCCGCTTCATGAGATAAATGCTCTTGCTGCCCTGAAAATAGTAGAAATAGTGGGAAGCCGCAATGCCCAGAGCCGAGGCGGCAACAGCGAAAAATCCCACCATCCGACCCATGATCAGGACATCGAAATCCATCATGACGGCTCCCTGCCGCAGCGTTTTTTCTCCCATATACACGCTTTCAAACAAAGCACTGTACTGATCCGCATATCCGATAAAAAAGGTCAGACTCCAGAGAAAACTGATCAGTTCCGCCCATAAAACGCCCTTTACCATGCTTCTCCAGGGAAACCCCGGGGGCGTGTTGCGATCCAGCCATCTGGACAATCCCATGATTTTTTCTCTCATTTAAACCGCCTCCGCTTCCTGCATTTCCTTCGCTTCTTTTGCTTCCTGCGTACCCAGACGCAAAATATAGTAAGCACACCATGCGCAAAGAACGATGCTCAGACAGATCAATAATCCATCCAAAAAGCCTTCACCCGTTTTTACGTCGAATCCCAGGGTAAATCCCATGACGCACCACAGAGCGGCAATTCCATTGCCGGCGCCTTTTTTCCCCTGATGATCCCAGAAATTCCACAGGGTGGCGACGAGAGCTAAAGCCGCAAACATGAATACGTTTCTCACGTAGCGAGTCGTTTCCGCCAAAGGCAGCAGGCTATGAAACAATTTGTTTCGATAAAAGGCGAGGAAGGTGCTCTGCACTCCGAAAGCATCCGGCTGCGCCCACCCGTAATACAGATGGCACAGCACCAGCGCCATCCCTACGCTGAACGCCCAAAAGAGAACCAGCACGGCGAAGTTGTACGCCGCAAAGTGGGCGGCCACCACCCGTTCCCCAAGGGAAAGCCGCTGCAGCGTATAGCGGCTCTTGCTTCCGTTTTTCAGAGATATTCCGTTGGTAGCCAAAACCACCAAAAGCAGCACCAGGGCGATTTTCCAGACCAGCGTAATATTGATATACCCGCTTTCAAGAACATCCTCCAGCGTGGGATAGGGCACCTCCCAGACGCCGTATTCCGGGTGGAGAAGCTGACCCGCAAGTTCCTCCTGCCGCGCTGACAGCTCTGCGTTAAACCGCAGATGAAACACACCGATCTGACCGGCGGCCAGCAGCAGGAAGACGCCCATGACTTTGTAAATCGTGCCCCGTGCCGCCAGCATCCACACCGACGCATATTTTTTCATATTGCAACCCCCTTTTACTCTTTCCACAGCCGCTGCATCAGCGACAGCGCTTCTTCTTTGGAAACGCCCGACTGCTGCATGGCGCCGATCAGCGCCCCGATCTCGCTTTCAATCAACTCCGCCCTGATGGACGATACCGCAGCCGAATCCAACTGTACAAAGCTCTTGGCTCCGGCGTGAGATCGGATGATACCTTCTTCTTCCAGAATCCGATACGCCTTTTGGATGGTGTTGGGATTGACCCCCAGCGTCGCGGAAAGCACCCGCCGGGAGGGCATTTCCTCTCCATCCTGAATGGTTTCGGCCACGATTCCCCTCTTTACAAACCTGACGATCTGCGCATAAATAGGCTCGCTGTCATTCAGTATCAACTTTTCAAAAGAAATCACCGTATCACCTGCATTTCTTCGCCCGTTTCGTTCTTTCGTTTTTCTGTTTTCGTTCCGCCGTTCCGGCCATCCAGCGCTCTGCTGTTCTGTCATTTCGGCAAAACTGTATTATTCAGCTAATACAGTTTCTAACTGTATTATATCACTAATACAGTCCATGTCAATCCCCATCTTTTGTTACAACATCTTCTTATCGGTGTACCGCACCCATAAAAAAGAGAAGCGCTGCTTTCGTTCGCTTCTCTCGTTTTCTCTTTATTTTCGATTTTATTCCCGATAGCTGAACAGCACCGGCTGAATCTCCGGCGACAGCCTATCAAAGATGTAGCCAGCTTCCTTCAGCTGGACGATGGCGCTCTCCAGTCCCTTGACCGTTTCCGTCTTCGCAGAAGCGTCGTGGCACAACACGATGCCCCGATGGGTTTTTTTGCCGCCGGCGACGATATTTTTCGTGATATCGGAGGCCTTCACCTTTGCCTTTGCCGCGTCTCCGCTGGAGGCGTTCCAGTCGTAGGGAACGAAGCCACGGCGCAGCATTTCCGCCGAAATCTCCTGATAGATATTGTAATTGTAAGCGTTGATGCTTCCTCCCGGGAAGCGGAACATGGTGGGCGTCTGCCCCGTAGTATCGCGAATCAGGCAGAAGATCTGGTACATATCATCCAGGTAGGCGTCCACGGAGGCGTAGATTTTTTTGTAGTCGTGGCTGTAGGAATGCATGGCCAAAGCATGACC
Source organism: uncultured Clostridia bacterium (assembly GCA_947426455.1). Taxonomy (GTDB): domain Bacteria; phylum Bacillota; class Clostridia; order Peptostreptococcales; family Anaerovoracaceae; genus RGIG446. The sequence continues at coordinate 18,492 of CANEEC010000003.1, forward strand.
GTCCTCCACGATGGCCTTCATTCGCTTTCTGGCCGCCTCGTCGGTTTTTCCAATGACAAAAAAGGTGGCTTTCACGTCCTGACGTTTTAAAATCTCCAAGATTTCATCCGTTCGCTCCGAAGGGCCGTCATCGAAGGTGAGGTAAATCGTCTTTTTCTCCGGAAGACCCGTCTGTTCCGGCGGCGTTACATAAAAATCCGGATACTTCGTCTGATAGGGCAGTGCTTCCGCTCCCGGCTCTCTGTTCTGCGCCTTGGTCAGTTCCTCCTGTAGTCCTGTCAGTTCCTCCTGCAAGCGCGCAATCTCCCCGGCCAGCGCTCTGGCCTCTTTCTGCTTTTCCGAAAGCCGATTATGATATCGAACCGTCGCAAGGGAAAGACCGGCGATTGCCGCAGCCATCAGCAATACCGCCGCTATTTGAAAAAAGCGCGCAGCTTCTTTTTCTTTCTTCATTACTTTGCTCTTCTCTTTTTTCACGTTGCGCTTTGCTTCTTTCATGACGACCCTTCCTCTGCTATGCACGTTTCATCTTACCATTTCCTTCGACAAAATTCAATCGCCTTTGTCAAACATTGCGCTTCCTTTTTTGTCCACCCGCAGCCGGCATTTTACCGTCGGGAAGTTTGGGAACTGCGCTTCTGTCTTTAATATACGCAGCGCCCTCTGCGCTCATTCGCCCAGCGCACTCCTGCGCATACAAAAAGCGCAGTCTCCTGCGCCTTTCGCAAATCTCTTTTGTTGCTCTATCTTTCGCCAAACCATTTTTTCTTCGTCAGCCAGTAGCAGACGGGCAGTGCGTAGATGTAAACCGCAAAAGGTATGGCGGTGAACTCCGCTCCCATAAAGGCCAAAGGCACCGAACAGCCGATAGCCCAGGGAACCATGGCTACCAGCGGAATCACGGAGTTTTCCATATCAATGGCCAGTTCTTCTTTCGTGCCGCCGCTTTCCAGATAGGGTTTTCTCATCAGTTCTCCGCACATCAGCGTGGAAATGGTCTGGTTGCAAAATACCGAAAGCATGGCCAGGCTCATCATGACGGTGACCACAAACCGTCCCCATCTGGTACACGCCCGCCCCAACATATCCTGCAGCTCGTGCAGCATGTTGGTGCCGCTGAAAATGCCGGAATAGGAATTGGAAATCAGCAGGATCCCCACTACCTCCAGCATGGACACCAGTCCGCCGCCGTTGAGAATGGTTCCTAATCCGTCGCCGGAAGCTTTATAACCGAAAATTGCCGCGTGAAGTACATCCAAAAGCGGCACTCCCTGCACCAGGCAGGCCACCAGAATTCCGCTTGCGATACTGGCCAGCATGGCGTGTTTCACCCGCACCTTCAAAAGCGGCAGCACCAACATCAAAACGGCCGGAACGAAGGCCCAAAGGGACAGGGTGAAAGCCTCTTCAAAGGCCATCACCACAGCCTGATCCAAATGAGTGATGGGATTGGCGTAGGAAAATACGCCGTAGACCGCTAACGTCAGAACATAGGGAAAAATGGCCGTCTTTGTCATCAGCTTCACGTTTTCAAAAACGTCGGTATCCGTGACGCTTGCCACCAGATTGGCGCTGGAGGACACCGGCGAGCAGCGGTCGCCGAAATACACGCCGGACAGCACCACGCCGGCGGTGATTGCCGGGTTGACGCCCCCGCTTCTGGCCAATGCCATAAAGATGACACCCACCGTACCCGACACGCCGAAGGAGGTTCCCAGCGCATAACTCAACAGGCAGGACAGCAGGAAGGTCACCACTAAAAACAGATGAGGCGTAATCACCTTCATGCCGTAGTAGACGAAGATGGTAATGGTTCCGCTGATTCGCCAGGTGGCGGTGATCAGGCCGATGATAGCCATGATTTCAATGACCGCCCAGGATTTTTTCACCGATCCCCACCCCATGCGCAGCAGTTGATTCAGTGAAAATCCCTTTCGTACGCCCACGATAAGAAAAGCCGCAAGGCCGATGAGAAGCGGTGCAAGCATGGTGATATCCAGATAGATTGCCCCGATCATGGAGACGATAAATACGAGAAATGCAATTCCTAATTCCATTGTGTAACCTCCGTTTCCTTTCCCATGGTGCGCAGCTCCCTACTCAGCATGACGGAAGCCACAACGGCCGCCAAAAGATCTGCAATGGGGCCGGCATACATGATGCCGTCGATTCCCAAAAATCGCGGAAAGATGATGATCAGCGGCAGGAGAAACAAAATCTGCCTGGTCAGCCCTAAAAACGTCCCCTTGGCCGGCTTACCGATGGAGGTAAAAAAGGTAGAGGACAGCGGTTGGATGTTATTGATAAAGGTAAAAAACATGTAGATGCGGAAATACCGCTGGGCAAATGTGAAATACATTTCCGACCCGTCGCCGAACAGGCCGATGATCTGCCGCGGAAACAGCTGAAACAGCGCAAAAGCCGTGACGCAGATCACAGAGCCGCTGGCAATGCTCAGCTTGATGACTTTTTTCACCCGATCGTACTGCTCCGCTCCGTAGTTAAAGCTGGAAATGGGCTGCATCCCCTGAGAAATGCCGATGCAAAAAGCGAAGAACACAAAGCCTACTTTATTGATGATTCCGGCGCAGGCGATGGGAATGGACTGGCCGTATTGGGACATGGCTCCATAGTATTTCAGAGAATTGTTCATGACGATCTGCACCACCATCATGGCCATCTGGTTGCAAAACTGTGCCAGCCCCAGGCTCATCACATATCCGTACACCTGACGCTGCGGCCGCAGATGCTCACCGGTCAGAGATCCCGACTTGTATCTGCGCAGATACAGAAATACCATGCTGCCGGAGACGATCTGCCCGGCGATGGTGGCCAGGGCGGCTCCCTTCATTCCCCATTGGAATCCGAAAATGAACAGAGGATCCAAAATGCAGTTGATGACGGCGCCGGTCAAATTGCAGATCATGGAATAGCGGGGACTTCCGTCGGCTCGCACCAGATGAGCGCCGCCGTTGGACAAAATCAGAAAGGGAAAGCCAAAGGCCGTGATGCGGACGTATTCCTTGGCCAGTCCCAGCACATTATCCGGCGAACCGAAGAACAGCAGCATGGGTTCTAAGAACAACTGGGTGACAAGGCACAGCACCGCGCCGCCGCCAAAGAGCAGCACCGCTGCGTTTCCTATGTAATACAGCGCCTTTTCCTTTTCACCCCGTCCCATGGCCAGATTGAAGGCCGACGCGCCGCCCACGCCCAGCAGGAGAGCGATGGCCGTACAGCTTGTTGTCAGAGGAAAGGCCACGTTGGTAGCCGCGTTGCCCAGTTCGCCGATGCTCTGACCGATGAAAAACTGGTCTACGATATTATAAAGCGCCCCCACCATCATAGCCACGATACTGGGAATGGCAAATTTGCGTAAAAGCGCCCCCACCGGCTCTGTTCCCAGGGGATTTGTCATGGGTTGCTGCATTACCTCTCACCTCCTTTCACTTTTTTCATCTGTTTTTCTTTCATTCGCTTATCTTTTTCGATCCGCTTATGGAAAAAGTCCCTCGCCTGACGGCGAGGGACAATGGTTAATCCAACCGTTATCTTCCGGAGTTGGAGGAATCCCGCAGCTGTACGTCGTGAGCTCCGCCCTCCACGATGCTGGTAGCGGATACCAGCGTCAGCTTCGCCTTCTGCTGTAATTCGGCGATGGTCAGCGCACCGCAGTTGCACATGGTAGAGCGAACCTTGGCCAGGGAAGCGTCCACGTTATCCTTCAGGCTTCCGGCGTAAGGAACATAGGAATCCACGCCCTCTTCGAAGGACAGCTTGCCCTTGCCGCCCAAATCGTATCTCTGCCAGTTTCTGGCGCGATTGGAACCTTCACCCCAATATTCTTTTACGTAATTGTTATTGATCTTCAGCTTTGCCGTAGGACTTTCGTCGAACCGCGCAAAGTAGCGGCCCAGCATCAGGAAATCCGCGCCCATGGCCAGCGCCAGCGTCATGTGATAGTCGTGAACAATACCGCCGTCGGAACAGATGGGAATGTAAATGCCGGTCTTTTTCAGGTATTCGTCTCTGGCCTTGGCCACCTCGATGACCGCCGTTGCCTGGCCGCGGCCGATGCCCTTCTGTTCTCTGGTGATGCAGATGGAACCGCCGCCGATGCCGATCTTGATGAAGTCGGCGCCGCAATCGGCCAGAAAATCAAAGCCTTCTTTATCTACTACATTACCTGCGCCCACCTTGACCGTATCGCCGTACTGCTGACGAATCCATTCGATGGCCAGCTTCTGCCACTCGGAAAATCCTTCGGAGGAATCCAGGCACAGGATGTCCACACCGGCGTCCACCAGCGCGGGAACCCGCTCCTTGTAGTCTCTGGTGTTGATACCGGCGCCCACGATGTAGCGTTTCTGGTCATCCAACAGCTCCAGCGGGTTGTTTTTGTGGGAATCGTAGTCCTTGCGGAATACGAAATATGCCAGATGTCCATCTTTGGCAATGATGGGCAGCGCATTCAGCTTGTGATCCCACAGAATATCGTTGGCTTCGGACAGCGTTACGCCCTCTTCGGCATAGATCAGCTTTTCTCTCGGGGTCATAAATTCGCATACCTTAGTGTCCAGAGGCATTCTGGATACGCGATAATCGCGGCTGGTAACCAGACCGACCAGCCTTCCGCCCGCCGTACCGTCATCGGTAACAGCCACCGTGGAATGACCGCTCTGCTCTTTCATGGCCAAAACGTCGGCCAGCGTCTGATCGGGACGGATATTGGAATCGGAGCGGACGAATCCGGCCTTGGTGCTCTTGACTCTCCTTACCATCGCCGCTTCTTCTTCGATGGTCTGCGAACCATAGATGAAAGAAATGCCGCCCTCACGAGCCAGCGCTACCGCCATCTTCTCGCCGGAAACCGCCTGCATAATGGCCGAAACCATGGGGATGTTCATCTCGATAGCCGGTTTTTCACCTACCTTAAATTTGGTGATCGGCGTCTTCAGGCTGACGTTCTCCGGACGACATTCCGAACTGGAATAGCCGGGAACCAGCAGATATTCACTAAAGGTACGAGACGGTTCTTCGAAATAAAAAGCCATTTGTTTTCCTCCTTCGTCATTTGCATCCTCTGTTTTTAGTCCAGAATGCCCAGATATTCTTCCAATGTAATTTGTTCCTGATAGATATAAGCAGCTGCTTCTTTTCCCACGTAGCGAATGTGCCACGGTTCGTACTGATATCCCGTGAGATCTTCTTTTCCTTCAGGATAACGGATGATGAAGCCGTACTCATGGGCGTGTTCCGAAAGCCACTTTCCTTCCGGCGACTGCCCGTACTCCGTGGTCAGCTGATAATTGACGCTGGGCGAAGATACGTCGGTGCAAAGACCGCTCTGATGTTCGCTCTCCCCCGGTCTGGCGCTGAAAATATTGGCTTCTTCCTCGCCGTGCTTGGCCACGTAGTTGTTCCATAAAATCGTTTGAAATCCGTAGGAGCGGTAGGCCGTGGTCATGACGATCTCATGCCCCGCCTCGGCGGCTTTTTCCACCAGAAGGTGAAAATTGTCCGCCGCATCACCCACCATATACCGGGTAGAGGCGTCTCGATCTGAAGCGAAGTATTTGATTTCCTTCAATCCCTCCGGTTTATAGTCTTTGCCCACCGGATGAGTCTTATTTACCAGCAGCATGTACGGATCGTCCAAGTCAATCTCCGGCTTGGAAAGCTTCTCGTCGTCCGGCTCCTTTCCGGAATTGCCGTTCTGGGAATCTCCTCCAACTGCAATCTGCTGGCCGTCGTCGGTCTGCTCCGTTCCGTTTTCCCCGCATGCCGCAAACAGCGACATCGCCAACATCACACAGAGCAGAAGACACAAAAACCTGATTTTATCATACTTCATTTCCGATTCATCGTTCTCCTTCCCCGTACGCGCCAAGTTGATAAAATTATATTATATTGTACGATAAATTTCACTTCGATTCAAGGAAAAAGCGACAGTTTTCCGATTTTTTTCGTCACCGATACGGTTGAACCGCCGTCTCAGTTGATGTACAATAAGAGGCGAAAACGAATCCTGCGAAGTTTATTCATAAAGAAAGGAATGTCTTATTATGAAAACCATAGGTATCATCGGCGGCATGGGGCCGCTTGCCACCGCCGATCTGTATAAGAAAATCACCGTCAACACCGCTGCCGACTGCGATCAGGAGCAGCTTCACATCGTCATCGACAGCAACAGCGCCATCCCCGACCGCACGAAGCACATCATCGCCGACGGCGCTGATCCCGTTCCGGAAATGACCAAATCCATCCGACGACTGGAACAGTGCGGCGCCGATTTTCTGATCATGCCCTGCAATACGGCTCACTTCTTCTATGACCGGCTCTGCCAGATCTCTTCCGTTCCCATTCTGAACATGCTCAACGCCACCGTAGATCACATCAAGGCCACCTTCGGCTCCGGAAAAACCGTAGGGCTGCTTGCCACCGACGGCACCATCCAGTCCGGCATCTACGATACCTATCTGGAAAAGGCGGGCATGACCGTGGTAAAGCCGGTGAAACACCAGGCAAAGGTGATGGAATTCATCTATGACGGCATCAAAAAGAACAATTTGGATATCGGCATCGACGGTCTGATGGCTGCCGCCGATGAAATGAGCGCCATGGGCGCCGACCTGTTCATCTTAGGCTGCACGGAGCTTTCCGCCGCCACCGATTACTACCGCTTCGACGAGCGTTTCGTCGATCCCCTTTTGGTTCTGGCCAAAAAGAGCATCGCAGAAGCCGGCGGACGGGTGAGATAAGAAACGAACAGCATCTATCGGATTGGATAGATGCTGTTATTTTATTTCAGATCAACTGTATTCGACATGCCGATGCTCCTCCAGCCAGCGAACCGCACAGTGCGCCAGGCAGGCGGAGCCAATGGGACAGACATCCTCATTAAACTGAACCTTCGGATTGTGGGCGGGAGCATCGCCCCGTTCGTCCGTGTATCCTGCCGAAAGATACATAAATACGCTGGGGACTCTCTCCGCAATCACTGCAAAGTCCTCAGAGGCGCTGGCCGACGTGTCGGGAACAGGAGTCAGACCGGGAATCGGCAGCTCTTCCATATAACCTGCGATCTCCTTTGTCATAGCAGGGTCACATCGTAACGGCGGCACCTCAGAGATCATCTCGATTTTTGCCGTCCCTCCAAACACCTCCGCAGTTCTGTGAACGATCTCCTGCAGCCGCCGAACCAGCTTCTCCCGGCTGGCGCTGTCGTCGGTGCGCAGGGTTCCCTGGAGAACGGCGGTATCGGGGATGATGTTGGCCGCAGAACCCGCGGAAAAATTGCCGATGGTCAGCGCGCAGGCCTTGCCGGGATCCGTCTCCCGGGCAATCAGTGATTCCAGCGCCAGATACATATGAACGCCGATATTGATAGGATCGATGGCGCTTTGGGGGTATGCGCCGTGGGCGCCCTTCCCTCGAATTGTAATTCGAAAGCCGTTCATAGAGTACATCATGGTTCCGCCGCTGTTGTACATAAACAAACCCACAGGCATCCTGCCGGAACCAACGTGGTAGGCCAAGGCGGCGTCCACGCCTTCCAATACGCCGTTTGCCAGCATATCCTTCGCGCCCTCTAAAGTTTCTTCCGCAGGCTGGAACATAAATCGAACCCTGCCGGACAGCATGGATTCCTTTTCTTTCAGCATCTTTGCCGCCGCCAGCAGCATGGCCGCATGGAAATCGTGGCCGCAGGTATGAGCCTCTTCCCCGGTGGGACAAGCGAAAGACTCGCCGCTTTCCTCCGGCATGGGCAGAGCATCCATGTCCGCTCGAAGCAGGATCGTCCTGCCTCCTTCCCGCCCCAGCTCTGCAATGACTCCATGGCCGCAGGGATGCGGATCCAATCCGTATCCTCTCAACTGATCCGTAACATAAGCTCGTCCTTTTGGCATATCAAGACCCACTTCCGCGTTGCTGTGAAACCAGCGGCGGTGGGAAACGGTTTCCTCGCGCAGCGCCAGCGCCCGTTCATAAAAATCCATAATCGTACCTCCCTGATTTTCTTTGAAAAATCGGTAAATGCGTGCTGAGCAATGAGTGGATTGCCGCAAACATCGTCGATGACTCCAACAATGTTTCTAGTTTGTCCACTGCCGCGAAAAAAACGCGAAAAACGCGTTTGACGATTGCAAAAGTTTTAGCAGCCGCATAATATCGATATGACAGAAAACGATGCTGCATCGAAAAACAGGGATGCTGCGCAGCAGTGTGCTAAACTATACAATAGCCGTACAATATAGATGGAACTTTTCCCGGCGAACAAGTCTCCTCCAAAAAAGAAAAAAGGCTCGGATACATCCAAGCTTTCTTTTCTGCAGTCGGGTTGGGAAACAGTAGGGCGACTACTGCTCCATCCCGTCCGCTCAGCATATATACATTATGGGAAATATACGACACTATCTGAAAGATAGCACATTTCCTTTTCATCGTAAAGTCATTTGTTTTACTTCCGAAGTGGAAAATGTTTTTTGTCCTCCACCTTATTTTATGAAACAGAAAATAATTTCAACTTTGCTTTTTAAAGTTGAAAATTTCCATTGCTTTTTCCTCCTGTAGAATTTATAATGTCGATGGTGATAATTTTTTGAAAGACGCGGAAACGGTTCCGCAGGAGCGAACGCATGGACGAAATTGACAAGACCCTCTTGGCATTATTGCAGAAAAATGCCCGAATGCAGTTAAAGCAGCTGGCGCCTCACGTATTCCTATCGCCGCCGGCCGTCGCCGCCCGTATTGAAAAATTGGAGCAAAGCGGCATCATTACCGGATATCACGCCTCCATCAACCCGGAAAAATTGGGTTATCCCATCATGGCCTTCATCGAGCTGACCATGGCTCCGGAGATGAAGGGCGAATTCATCGAATTCATTGAAAAAGAAAAAAACGTCACCGAATGTTATCACGTGGCCGGCGCTTACTCCATGCTGATTAAGGCCGTCTACCCTACTCCCACGCAGCTGGATGCCTTCGTAGGCTCCCTGCAGCGTTTCGGCAAGACTCAGACTCAGGTGGTTTTTTCCACGGTCATCAAACCCCGCGGGATCATTTAACCGTTCTGTTTACAGAAACATTCTTCGAGTTTTATTGTTTTTACAGAAATTTCCCTCGTTGCAAACGCAAATTGCTTCGCGTCTCGGGGGTTTCTTCATTTTTTGTCCAATGCCCTTGCCAAGAGGCCAATTTGGATGTAGAATACATCCGCAAGTTGCCGTCCCGCTCCATTGGGAACGGTTCCCTTTCCATCAGCGGATCTGCGAATCCTTTTGAGGTTGGTATGAACAACAAAAACAACGACCTGCTCACAGGTTTAATGAATATGGCGGAGGCCATGCTGATCAGCGGATCGGAGGTCACTCGTGTGGAGGACACCATCACCCGCATGGGTCTGGCCGGCGGCGCCGCTCACATGAATGTCTTCGTCATCACCTCCTGCATCATCGTCACCATGGGGATGCCCGACGGCGAGGAGCTGACCCAGACCCGCCGCGTCATGACTGCCGGCGGTACGGATTTTACGAAAATCGAACGGTATAACGAGCTGAGCCGCAACTATTGCTCCGGGCAGGTACGCCCGCAGCATCTGGAAGCCGAGGTGAAAAAAATCGCCGATGCGAGACCCAACCGCTGGTACGCCTATTTAGGCAGTCTCCTGGCGGCAGGCGGTTTTGCCGTCTTCTTCGGCGGTACTCTGATGGACGGCGCCGTAGCCGCCGTCTTCGCCTTGCTGATCTGTTGCTTTCAGGAGCGGCTTTTACCCGTCTCCATGAATCAGCTCAGCTTCAATCTGGTCTGCTCCATCATCATCGGCGCCGGCACCGCCATATGCGCCGACGTGTTTCCTTTCCTTCATCTGGATAAGATTCTCATCGGCTACATCATGCTGCTGATCCCCGGGATTGCCATGACCAACGCCGTGCGAAACATTCTGGTGGGCAACACCATCTCCGGCGTTATGCGCCTCATCGAGGCGCTGCTGTGGTCAGCGGCCTTAGCTCTGGGTTTCATGGCAGCCATGTTCATGACCGGCGACGCCTACTATCCCGACAGCGGCGTCACTCTCACCAGCGCCATGGAATTGATTACCGCCGGCGTCGGCGCTATGGGTTTTTCCCTGATGTTCAACGTGCGAAAAAGCCTTCTTCCCATCGCCGTTTTCGGCGGCGTATTGGACTGGGCTGTCTATCTGGGCGCGGACAGCATCCTCGGCGGCGTCTTTTTGCCCTCCGTAGCGGCGGCGGCCTTCGCTTCCCTCTACTCGGAAATCATGGCGAGAACGAAAAAGGCTCCCGCAACCGTCTTTTACATTCCCGCTCTCGTTCCCATGATCCCCGGCGGTTCCCTGTTTTATACCATGAGCTACGCCGTATCCGGCCAGTGGGCAGAAGTGCGGCAAAGCGGTTCGGCCACCCTTACCTGCGCCCTGGGAATCGCCGTTGGCATGAGCCTTGTCCTGTCCATCGATTTTACCATGAGAAAAATCATGGGACTCAAATCCAACAAAATCGGATGAGTCCCATAAAGATACGTCTGTGAAAGATGCGTCTATTCTTTTGTCGCCTCAAGCTTTGAGGCGATTTCTTCTATTTTTTTCAATCGATGATTCAACCCCGATTTCGCCAACGGCGGGTCGGAAAGCTCCGCCAGCTCCGCCAGCGTCGCCTCCGGATTGGCAAGCCGCAGGTTTGCCGCCTCCATCAATTTGTCGGGCAACGACGCCAGCCCCCGCGTCCTTTGAATCTTCTCGATGGCCGCAATCTGCCGTCCCGCGGTATTCACCGTCTTGTCCAAATTGGCGCTTTCGCAGTTCATGATGCGGTTGGTCTTGTTGCGCATCTCCTTCATAATCTTGATGTTTTCAAAGGTCAAAAGCTGCCCGTGGGCTCCGAGAATGTTCAGCAGGTCGATGATTTGCTCGCTGTCCTTTAAATAAACCGCAAACTGTTCCTTTCTTCGGGTCACCTTGGCGTTGAGGTCAAAGCTGTGAATCAGCTTTCTCACGTCGGCGGCCAGGTATTCGCTGCTGCAGACAAATTCCATATGGTAACCCTTCTGGGGAGAGCTGATGGTGCCGGCGCCCAAAAAGATTCCGCGGAGATACGCCTTTTTGCAGCACTTTTTGCGGATCAGCTCCGGTTTGATTCCATCGGTGATGTAGTTGGAACCCTCCTTTACGCCCAGAATTCCCGTCTCCCGTAAAATCATCTCGGCGTTCATGTCCGGCGTAATGATCAACTGGTAAGCGTGACCCTTTTTCAGGGGCATGGCTTCCCCCACATTCAAATCGGCTCTCGTATCGAAATAGCTTTTCAGCAATTTGGCAAACAGTCTGGCCGTGGCCGGACTGTCGGTGGTCAGCCGCACGCCCATGCGTCCGCCCATCAGCGTAATGCTTCCGCACATGCGCAAAAAGCCGGCAATCTCCGCCAGCTGACAGCACTTCTTATCCACGCTGACCCGGGTCAGCTCCTGCTTCGTCTCCGAAGAAAATGACATATCGGCTCTCCTTCGCCCCAGGCAAACCTCGGCAACAACCAATCACATACAAAAACGAGGACATCCCACTTGTGAAATGTCCTCGCCGCTTTTCTCTTTTCCGCAGAAAATGATTACTTCAGAGGAGCCAGACCCAGGATTTCACGAGCTTCTGCCGGAGTCGCAACCTCTCTGCCTAACAGCTTCGCCAGCTTAACGGCTTTTTCAACCATTTCGCCGTTGGACTTAGCTAACACGCCCTTTTCCAGATACAGATTGTCTTCGAAGCCGACTCTTACGTGACCGCCCATGGAGATGGTAGCCGCCGCAATGTGCCATGCGTTCTTACCAAGGCCGGTAGCCGTCCAGGTGGAACCTGCCGGAATGGATTCAACCATGTAAACCAGATCTCTTACGGTAGCGTTCATCTGCACGCCCAGTACGAAATCCCAGTGCAGGGGATGAACCAGCAGACCCTTCTTGTCAGCGGTCTTTAACGCCAGGTCGATCATACCCTTATCGAATACTTCCAGTTCGGGTTTGATGCCTCTTTCCTTCATGATCTTGGCGAAATTGATGATGGTATCGTTGGAGTTGACGAAGATCTCGCTGCCGCCGAAGTTACAGGTACCGCAGTCCAGCGTAGCCATTTCCGGCGTGGGAACTACGTCGGTAGAAGCCAGTCTTTCCAGGTCGGTCATACCTACAGCGCCGCCGGTGGAGGGCTGAATGATAGCATCGGGGCATTCCTTTCTGATGGCGTCGATGCACTCCTGGAATCTTGCGGTATCCTGCGTAGGAGTACCGTCATCCCATCTTACATGCAGATGGATCAGAGCAGCTCCTGCATCATATGCAGACTTTGCTTCTCTTACAATTTCTTCTACCGTATAGGGAACGGCAGGGTTCTGCTCTTTGGTAACTTCCGCACCGCAAATACATGCGCTGATAATTAACTTGTCCATGTCAATCGTCTCCTTTTCAATGTTCTTCATTCTTTATGAAATACCCGTCTCTGCGACCGGTTTTCACTTTCTGGATATATTATCATTATAGCATATTCTCCCATACCGATGAAGGGGGAATTTTCACTTTTTTTACGCTGATTTGTCCGCGCTCATATCCATGTCCGCATTCGCGCCCGTAGCAGCGTACCGATAACAGGCTACGCCAAATCCCGATGAATGAGAATCGTCCGCTTTCCCTCTTCTTTGTAAATTTCTGCGAATTTGTTGGCCATGGTCACGGAACGGTGCTGACCGCCGGTACATCCGAAAGCCAGTACCAGATGATACTTTCCCTCCCGGATGTAGTGGGGAATCAGCTCGTTGATCAGCTGATGAACCTGCTTCACAAAGGCCTGGGATTCGGGAAACTTCATCACGTATTCCTGCACCTTTTTGCTGTTTCCGGTCAGGTTTTTCATGCTGGCCAGATAGAAGGGATTGGGAATGAACCGCACGTCAAAGACCCAGTCGGCTTCCTGAGGCATGCCGTGTTTAAAGCCGAAGGATTCCACGGTGATGGTGAAATTCTCCTTGCTCTCCTCGCCCAAAAGCAGCACCTTCAATTCCTCATTGAGCTTTGCCGCCTTCATATTGGAGGTGTCCACCACATAAGTAGCCTCTTTGCGAATGGCCGACAGCCGCTTGCGCTCTGTGGCGATTCCCTCCTTGATGGAACCGGTTTTCGACAGGGGATGAGTACGGCGGGTTTCCTTGTAGCGCCGAATCAGGACGTCGTCGGAAGCCTCCAAAAACAGCAGCTGATACGGCGTATCGTGACGGCGCAGATCCTCCAGAACATTTTCCAGATCGGAAAAGAACTCGCCGCCGCGAATGTCCACCACAAAGGCCGCCTTTTCAATGGTCATCTTATCCTGCGCCGCTAAATTGACGAAATCCCGAATCAGCGCCGGAGGCAGGTTGTCGATGCAGTAGTAATTCATATCCTCGATGAAATGAATGGCCTGAGACTTTCCCGCTCCCGAAAGTCCCGTAACGATCAAAATCTCCATACTATTCTCCCCTTTCCAAATTCACCACCCGCTGCGGTTCCACGCCCGCTTCCAACAGGCGCGCAAGTCCTTCTTCGAAGCAGCCCACCCGCTCCGGCCGGTGGGCGTCGCTGCCGATGATGAATTTCACGTCGTACTTTGCCGCCCGCCGCAGGTTTTCCACCGTCAGATCCCGATGAAAGTTGTTGATTTCCAGCCAGGTTCCCGTCTCCTGACAAGCTCTGGCAACCTCCCGGATATCGCAGGGGGATTTGTCCCCCGGATGAGTAACCACCAGCGGCCGGTTCTTTAAAACAGCCTCCACCATGCGCCGGGTATTGGCCGCAAACAACCCGCGGGAAACGTGGGCGGCGCTCTCGTCCTGCCGCTTGCAGTCCAGCTTCCGCTCAAGACGCTTACGGCCGCCCGACCGCTCCCACAGCCAATTTCCCGCGTGAAGAACCCCTGCGCCAAGAGGTTGTTCGCCAAACACGCCATAGTGATATCCGGCCATGACGTAATCGAACCGGCCAAATTCCTCGGCGGCCACATCCAGCCTTCCCGAAGCGTTGATGATGTTCGCCTCCACGCCGATGAGAATCCGGATATCGGGATACTTCTCCTGCAGGCGATCCCGTTCTTCCTTCAGCCGCAAAAGCGACTCCATGGGAAGTCCATAGGTTACGTGGCCGGGGCCGTGATTGGAAATTCCCACGGCCTTCAGTCCCCGCTTTCTGGCCGCCAAAACCACCTGCTCCACAGTGCTTACGGCGTGGGTAACTTCCCTGCCGCCCCGCACAAGCCGCGTATGAGTGTGAAGATCAAAAGTCATGCGCCACCTATCCAATGATGCGCACCTCCGGTTCTAACGCCACGCCGCTGGTTTCCAAAACCGTCTCCTGAACGATCTTCATTAAATCCAGAATATCCTGCGCCGTAGCGCCGCCCTCGTTGACGATAAATCCGGCGTGCATGGGAGACACTCTGGCGCCGCCCACCTGCAAACCCTTCAGACCGGCTTCCTCGATGAGCTGCCCGGCAAAATGACCCGCAGGACGCTTGAAAAAGCTGCCGGCGCTGGGAAGGCTCACCGGCTGCTTCTGATTTCGCTTTGCGTTCAGATCGCTCATGGTCCGGCGAATCTGCTCGGAATCGCCGGACTTCAGCAAAAGCTTTACGCCGATTAAAATTTCATCGCTTTCCTGAAATACACTGCTCCGATAGCCAAAGATCAGCTTTTCGTCTCTGCGGTCGCACATCCTGCCGTTTCGTTTCAGCGCCGAAGTCCCGATGATCACATCCTTCATTTCGCCGCCGTAGGCTCCGGCGTTCATATATACCGCACCGCCCAGAGACCCGGGAATACCGCAGGCGAATTCCAATCCGGTCAGAGAGTGTTCCGCAGCGATCTTGGCAAGCTGGGACAGCTTGACGCCCGGCTCGGCGAAGATCACGTTTCCCTCCACGAAAACCCGGCTCAAACCCTCGCCGATGCGGATGACCGCTCCGTCGTATCCCTCGTCTTTAAACAACAGGTTGGAACCGTTTCCCATGACCATGTAAGGCACCTTCTCCGCCCCTAAAATCTTCACCGCGGAAAACAGTTCCGCCATGGAACCCGGCTGAATCAGCAGCGCCGCCCTTCCGCCTGCGCGAAAGGAGGTGTACTGGCTCATGGCGCAGTCTTCCTCTAAATGCGTCGGATCCATTTCCTTCGCCAGCCTCTGCACGAGGCTGGCGTCAATGCTCTTCCATTCTCCCAATTCCAATGCTTCCTTTCTGTCTTTCGTCTCTATATTTCGTCCTCTGCCGCAATTTGCAGCATGGTTTCCAATTTGTTGTAGACCGCCCGCTCCATCACCCTGTAAAAGGGTAAAATATCCCGGCTGCGCAGGAAATTCATAACGCAGACGTTATACTCCTGTTCGCTCATGGGAATCACCGTCACCGGCAATCCTGCGCACATCATCTCATAAAGCAGAGCGTACCTGGCCAAATCCTCGGTTTTTTCCTCGAAAGGATATGCCTCAAGCAGTCCCATGTGAAGCAGACACGCCCGCAGCAGCGAATTGGCCTGCGTCCCGTCGGGAAGCTGTGCTCCGTCCTCCCACTGCGCCACCCTGCCATACAGACCGTTCATCTCCGTTTCCAAATCGGAAAAGTGAGGCGGCAGATAATCCCACTGGAGAATCACCGGATCCCTGCGGCGATAGTGAGGCTCTTCCTCAAAGACCGCCCGGTACAACGCGCGAATTCCGCTGCTGCAAAGGAGGTCGTATCGCATCTCCTTCATGTTTTCCAGCTTGTTCATGGCCTGTGCGTAGGCGTGGAGCTTCAGGTGATCCGAAAGCGCCACGTCAGCGACGATTTCTCCCCGAAGGATCTTCTGCACGCTTTCTCGGGTCAGGGCGCTTCCGGAAAGCCGCAGGCAGGAAAAGACCCAATCCGCCCGATCGGTTTCGCGGAAAAAGGCGCAAAGCCGTTCACCGTAAGGTTCTTTGGATTTCAACAGCGCCATTTTTCGTCGGATTTCTCCGTACATAAAACTCCCTCCCATCGTCTGTGACCAAGGTGTTTATTTTATTATATCATATACCGTCGTCCATTACGACGCTGTTTTTCAGGAAAAACCGGCCTCCCATCGTATTTATCGTTTCTATTCCGTCAGAAATGCGACACCAAAGAAAATTTTCACGTTTTTTTACGGTGATACTTCTCAACTTCCTTATTTTTTGCTATACTGGTTTTAGTTTATATGCGGAAGCGAATCCGCACAGTGTATGTATAACAAACCCACGTGGGAAAATCGTTCAGGAGGACACATCAATGAAATTTTCCAGCAAAATTGAACAATGTAATCTGTCTCCCATTCGTAAATTCTATCCGTATCAGGTAGAATGCAAGAAGCAGGGAAAGAAAATCTACCCTCTGAACATCGGTCAGCCCGATGTAAAGACGCCGGAAGCTTATTTTGAAGCTGTGAAAAACTTCAACGCTCCCGTTTTGGAATACGCACCGTCTCCCGGTATTCCCGAAATGATCGAAGCCGTTAAAAATTACTACCACAACATCGGTATCGATTACGAAACCAGCGATATCTTCATCACCACCGGCGGTTCCGAGGCTCTGCAGATCGCTTTGAACTGCATCTTGGACGACGGCGATGAAATCATCATTCCCGAACCGTTCTATCCCAACTACAATACCTTCGTCAAGGTGACCGGCGCGTCCATCCGTCCGCTGACCACCACACCGGAGGAAGGCTATCACTACGCCGACAGAGAGCGGATCGAAGCGTTAATCAACGAACACACCAAGGCCATCATGTTCACCAACCCCGGCAATCCCACCGGCGTCGTTCTGACTCCGGAAGAATTGCAGCTGATGGTTGACATCGCCGTAGAACACGACCTGTTCATCATCGGCGACGAAGTATACAGAGAATTCGTATACGGCGGAGAGCCTCTGATGTCTTTGGGTCAGTATCCCAAGGCCAACGAAAACGTCATCATCATCGATTCCGTTTCCAAGAGATTCAGCGCCTGCGGCGCCAGAATCGGTACGGTGATCACCAGAAACAAAGAACTGCAGGCTCACATGATGAAGATCTGCCAGGCCAGACTGTCCGTAGCTACTCTGGACCAAATCGCCTCCGCCGCCCTGTACTCCGTATCCTCTGACTACTTTGACGCCGTCAGAGCGGAATACAAAGAAAGACGAGACACCCTGTACAGAAAGCTGATGGAGATCCCCGGCGTAGTCTGCAAACAGCCTAAGGGCGCCTTCTACGTCATGGCCAAGCTGCCCGTAGACGATACGGAAAAATTCCTGGTATGGCTGCTCACCGAGTTCGAGGACAACAAAGAGACCCTGATGTATGCTCCCGGCGGCGGTTTCTACGCCACCGAAGGCAAAGGAAAGGACGAAGTTCGCTTCGCCTACATCCTGAAGAAGGAAGATCTGGAACGCGCCATGGATCTGCTGGCTATGGCCATCAAAAAGTACAACGAGACCCACTAATTCCCCATCGACACAAAAACGCAAAAGAGAATCGTCTGCCGACGGTTCTCTTTTTTGTTTTACAAATCCTTTCGACGGCGGCGCATACCGCCCCTGCGCAGGGTTCCCCACCCATGCGCAATGGTTTTCTCCCGCGAAGCTACAAGTACTCCGCGGGGTTTACCGCTTGTCCATCCTTCCATAATTCAAAGTGCAGATGCTCCGGATCCAACGTCTCAAACAGCGCGGAATTTCCCACGCCGCTGATCACCTGACCCCGCTCTACCACGTCGTTTTCCTCCACCATTTCCATGGTGCTCAGATTGGAATACCGTGACACGTAGCCGTCTCCGTGGTTGATTTCAATGGTGATTCCCAGCTTGTCGTCTTCGTACACCGCCGTCACGGTTCCGCCTTCGATGGCCTTCACCTGAGTATCGGCAGGCGCCGCGATATCCACGCCGAAATGCACTTCATACTGCTCCAGCGTCTTGGAATACAACGGCGTTTCTGCGGAGAATTCCTTCTGTATCTCTCCCTTTACCGGCATTTCAAAGCCGTAATTGGATTTTCCGCCCTCCGCTTTTTTCGTAATAGCGCCGCCTCCCGTGGTATCCCGGCTGTCCACCGACGGCACGGTCTGGGAAACATTCACATCCTGTCCGCCTCCGCCGATTCCGGGATTCATCTCCACAGGATCCTGTGTTCGCATATTGCCGTCCGCCATACCGCGCATGGCATAAGCGATAATTCCTACGGCGATGAGAACGCCGATCACCGCCATCATGGTATATTGAAAGCTCTTGTTCTGGCTTTCATAGGTATCCGTATTTTTTGAACGCATGATTTCCACCTCCGATGGTAGTGTGGCCGCCGGACGTTGATTTCATTCATAAAAATCAAAAGAAAATCGCCGCAAATACAGGAGCCAAAAAGGCCGTAATCATTCCCGCTAAGGCCATAGCCAGACTGCTCATCGAACCGCAGATCTCACCTTCCGTAAAAGCACGGGTCGTCCCGATGGCATGGGAAATGGTGCCCAGCGTCAGACCTCTGGCAATCTCGTGATCCACCTTGAGCAAATGCAAAAGCGCCGGGCCGAAAACCGCGCCGCTGATTCCCGTCAGCACCACCATGGCTACTGTAAACGCCGGAACGCCTCCCAGGGATTCCGATACGCCGTAAGCGATGGGCGTTGTACAGCTTTTGGGGATCAGTGAAATCAGGATCGACAGCTCCGTCCCCATGGCTTTTCCCACCAAAATCGCGGTGATGATGGTTGCCGCCGAACCCGCCGTGATTCCCAGGAAAATAGGCTTCCAAAATTTCTTTAAAATATCCAGATTCCGATAGGCGGGCACGGCCAAAACTACTGCCGACAGAGACAATATGTAAGCTAAGAAGACGTTTTGATCGGAATACGCTTCGTAATTTTGCCCTGTGGCTTTCAAAAATACGATGATCAAAAGGCTTGCCGTCAAAATGGGCTGAAGCGCCATGATCTTCGTCTTTTGCTGAACGATGACACCGATGATATAGGCTCCCAATGTAAGGGTCATGCCCCAGACGGGACTTTCAAATGCCACGGATAACAGTCGATCCATTACGCCCTCCCCCTTTCTCTCTTCTCCTGGGCCCGGATGGCAAGCTGCGTTACCCAGCCGGTCACGGCATATCCCACGATACAGGCCAACGCCCAGGGAATGAGAATCTTGATGAAGTTTGCCTGAAACAGGCCGAAGTATTCCATGATCCCTACGGCGGAGGGGATAAAGATCAGCGCCAGGTGTGAGATGATGAAATCCGAAACCGCCTCCACATCGGACAGCTTAATCCACTTCAACGCCAGGATCAAAAGCAGGAACAACATTCCCAAAACATTGGCGGGAATGGGCAGTCCCAATCCCTTCCACAGAAGGCATCCTGCAAAATACGAAATCAGTATCCAAAATAGCTGCTTAACATACATTTGTCATTTCCTCATTTTCTTTTTTTTCGCAATCGCAAAACCTATTCTATCACATTTTTTTACGTTTCCCATCTTTTTCTTGCGAAAAATTACGCCGCTCTATATAATCAAGGTAAGGACAGGATCGTCCTTGCGTTTTGACGTTTTTATGAAATTAAGAGGTGACTTACTATGGGAAGATTTGTTATGGTTCAGGAAAACCATCGTCCGATGATCGGCGCTCCTGACAAATTATTCGGCGTCAGCAGCCTGGCCAAGCAGCGCATCGCTGAGATCGGAAAAGAAAAGGTAATCGATTCCACCATCGGCGTTCTGCTGGACGACGACGGCGAGTTGATCGTTTTGTCCTCCGTGGTGGACGTTTTAAAGGATCTGGCTCCCAAAGACTACGCGGCCTATGCCCCCATCAGCGGCATCCCCGCTTATCTGGAAGCGGTTAAGACCGCCGTATTCGGCAGCATCCCCACCAAGGGTTACATTGAAGCATGTTACGCTCCCGGCGGCACCGGCGCTCTCAGAAACGCCGTTTCCTGCTACACCAAAGTGGGCGATTCCATCCTGACCTCCGACTGGCACTGGAGTCCTTACAAGATGGTTGCCGCAGAACAGGAGCGCAACCTGGTTACCTACACGCTGTTCGACGAAAACGGAACGTTCAACCAGGCTTCCTTCGCCGAAAAGCTGAACGAACTTTTGAAAGTGCAGGATCAGGTGATGGTCATCATCAATACCCCCGCTCACAATCCCACAGGTTACACCTTCACATTGGAGGATTGGGACAAGGTCAACGAAGTTCTGCTCAGCGTAGACCCCCGCAAGAACATCATCCTGGTAGTGGACATCGCCTATCTGGACTTCGCCGGCGATGCCGATGAATACCGTCAGTTTATGAAAAAGCTGTTCGATTATCCGGAAAATATCCTGCCCATGTACGCTTTCTCCGCTTCCAAGGGTTTCACCATGTACGGAATGCGCTGCGGCGCTCTGGTCTGCGTGGCTCCCACGGCTGAAATCGCCAAGGAGTTTAAAGACGCCACCGCTGTGGCCAGCCGCGCTTCCTGGTCCAACGGCAACCGCTGCGCCATGGAAACCATCGCCCGCATCTTCAACGACGATGCGCTGAAGGCCAAGGTTACCGCAGAGCGGGAAGCCTATGTGGCTATGCTGCGCAAGAGAGGCGCCGCCTTCACCGAAGCGGCCAACGCCGTAGGACTGAAAGCTTGTCCTTTCGACGCCGGCTTCTTCATCACCATCCCCTGCGAAAATGCAGAGGCCGTAGGTAAGGAACTGCAAAAATACGACATCTTCGCCGTCGTCTTAGGCAACGGCGTCCGCGTCTCCATCGCTTCTCTTTCCGAAGAAAAGTGCAGGATGGTTCCCGAAAAGCTGGTAGCAGCCATCAAGGCTGTCAACGGCTGATCGCCGCGCCATCCCTCGAACACAGAGTTTGCATGAGAAAGGACTGTTTGCGAAAAAGCAAACAGTCCTTTTTAACGTCCTCATAAAGCAAATGCGCCCTGACCCTGGCCTTGGCATTGACCTCGGTATTGACTTTATACTCCTTTAGGAGTATAATTTATGCAAGAATGGAGATGATATATCTATGATGAAAAAACTCTATCACGGTTCCCAAACGATCATCGAACGGCCGTTATTTGGATACGGCAAACCCTATAACGACTACGGTCTGGGGTTTTATTGCACCGACAGCCTTGAAATGGCAAAGGAATGGGGCGTCGGCAAAAATCGGGACGGTTATGCCAACTGCTATGAAATACAATGCGGCGGCCTGCAGATTCTTGACCTGAATTCGTCCGAATACTGCATCCTGCATTGGCTTACAGTACTGCTGCAAAATCGGGAATTTGACATTCCCTCCGCTTTGGCGCTGGAAGCAAAAGAATATCTGCTTTCCCATTTTTCTGTCGATTATGAAAACTGCGATGCGATAATCGGCTATCGCGCCGATGACAGCTATTTTTCCTTCGCCCAGGATTTTATCAACGGCACGATTTCCTACCGTCAGCTTACCAACGCCATGCATCTTGGCAAACTCGGCCAGCAATTTGTTCTCAAGAGCAAGGCCGCATTTGAGCGAATCCGATTCACGAACAGCGAAATTGCCGAAAGCAGTCAATGGTATGCAAAAAAAATGCTGCGCGATAGAACCGCCCGTCGGGAGTATTTCAATGTAGAGAGAAACCGCCGTCAGCGCGGCGATTTATACATCACACAAATTATGGATGAGGAGATGATGCCCCATGACCCGCGCTTACGATAAGGTGTATCTCGATAAAGCCCGTACCGCCCTTGGCCGTATGCTGGACTTCGCGGTGCATGATCTCCATTATAGCGCCGCCGAGTTTTTCGATCTGTTTATCAGTTCCGGCGTTGCCGCCCGCTTTGAAACCGGCGATTTCGCCGTAATTGTGGGTATGTCCGGTGTGGAGCTCGCCTACGAGGTACTGGCGCAATCCGGTGTCAAACGTGAGCGCATTGCACCAAACTATACCGTCTGCCGAAGCGAGGAATTTTGGACGGGTTGGGCATTGGCATATTATCAATGGGAAACGGCCATGAGCTTTGCGGAGATCGTAAAATATGTCCCCATTGAAGATATTATGGCTCTTTACCTGCCCTATCATGAAATGGATATCCGCCAATTTTCGGATAAAATGAATGTACTGTATCGGGCAGCAAAACCGGAAACAAACCTGAAGTTCCTGCGAAAGGAAGCCGGTCTGAGCCAACGCGAGCTTGCGGATTTATCCGGCGTACCGGTTCGCACGATTCAGCAATACGAACAACGCCGTAAGAACATCAACAAAGCGCAGGCGGAATCTCTTGTAATGCTGTCCCAGGTTCTGTGCTGTGAGATCGATGCATTAATCGAAAAAAGCAATGTGTGATATGAGTAAGAAAAAAGACTGTTTCAAACAGTCTTTTTTATCGCAAATGTTTCAGCTGTAGTTTCATGGCTGCATTTTATGCCACAGTAGCGCCTTCACCGGCTTCGCCGGTTTCATCAATGGCAGCGGTTTCAAAATGCGTTGCCGGTGCATCGGGTACGAAGAAAGAGGCGATGCAGGCCACTACCGCCAGCGCTATAAGAATCCACATCACCGCCATCAGCCCCACGGTATCCGCTATCTTTCCCAATACGGGAGAGACCACGCCGCCGAAGCTGGCGGCCAAACCCATGGTAATGCCGGAAGCCAGACCCAAATGATTGGGAACGAACTTCTGTCCCAAGGCTACCGACGGACTGAAGGCGAAGTTCAGGAACATGGCGCAGGGAATCAACAGGAAGGTGGACAGCATCACATTTCGGGACAGCGTCAGGCAGATCAACGACGGAATCACCAGCACCAAACCGGTGCGAATGGTCTTATTGAAGCCCACCCGATCCGCCAGATTTCCGCCGATCAGCGTAGCGATGGCTCCCGACAGCGCCAAAATCGTGGTTACAGAGCCGGACTTTGCCTCGCTCTGCATCAAAATGTGAAGCCAGATCATGGGAATGAAGGTGTTCATGCCGGTATTGATGGTAGAACGCAGGAAAACCACACCGGTCAGCTTACGGAAGGATTTCCAGTCGTCCTTCTGGCCTGCGGCGATGGCCGCCTTAGTGGCTTTGGTTCCCTCTGCGGCAAACTCGCCCAGTCGGGACTGCTGCGTCATCAAAAACAGCGCCATCAGCACCGCCGGAATGGCCAAGATAGCTAAACCCCGCAAGCCGCCCATCATAGTGATGCCGAACACCGCCAGCATGGGTCCCACAGCGCCGCCCATATTACCGCCCACGGAAAACAGGCTGATGCCCCTTCCCTTCTTTTCGCCGGAAACGTAATTGGCCATGCGCCCGCCATCAGGATGGAACAGCGCCGAGCCGATGCCCGTGATCATGACGGCAACGAACATGGCGGCATAGCTATCCAGAAAACCCAGGGAAGAAACGCCGCAGCCGGCCATGAAAATTCCCACCGCCATGAGCCATGGACGGGACGTCTTATCCGCCATATTGCCGCAGATCGGCTGAATGGCGGAACCGATACCGCTGAGGGCAAAGGTCAGACCTGCCGCCTGGGTATAAGTAATTCCCTTCTGCACCATGAGGAAGGGAAGAATGGCGGGAAGCGCTCCCGTACCCAGATCCGCGCACAGGTGACCGATCATCATCACATAACTGTAAGCCGATTTTTTCAATTTCATTTTGTACCTCTTTTTGTCGTTTCACTACTCTCACAACCATAGCCGTGACGGCTTCAAACCGCCCACTCCGTCATCCATTGTAATAAAAAAACTTCGAAAATTCAACCTTTACGCAAAATTTTTCCTCATAAAAGCGCCCAGATCACGGCGATCACAATGGCCGGAAGCATGTTGGCCACCTTGATTTTCTTTCATCCGCAGTGAAAAGCCTGCTGCATCCGCAACAGGCTCTGTTTCCAATGGTATCTCACCCAGGCGAAATCACACAAACATCATTCTGTCGTTGGCAAACTCGCCGCCGCTGGCCTCTTCAAACTTCGCCAGAAGATCGCTCACCTTCAGCCTTTTCTTTTCCTCGCCGGCCACATCGTAGATAATGCGTCCCTCGTGCATCATCACCAGACGGTTTCCGTGGTTGATGGCATCCTTCATATTGTGGGTTACCATCATGGCCGTCAACCCGTTCTCTGCGATGATCTTATCGGAGATTTCCAAGACCTTTGCCGCCGTCTTGGGATCCAGCGCCGCCGTATGTTCATCCAAAAGCAGAAGCTTCGGCTTCTGAATTGCCGCCATCAACAGGGTGATGGCCTGACGCTGGCCGCCGGATAAGAGTCCCACCTTGCTGGTCATCCGGTCCTCCAGGCCCAGACCCAAGTCTTTGAGCATCTCATAATATCTCTCTTTTTCCGCCTTGGTAATTCCCCAGCGCAGCGTGCGCCGTCCACCGCGCCGTGCGGCGATGGCCATGTTTTCGTCGATTCCCATAGTGGCAGCTGTGCCGTTCATCGGATCCTGAAACACACGCCCCAAATAGGGTGCTCGCTTGTATTCCGGCAGGTTGGTCACATCGTCGCCGCCGATGATGATCTGTCCTCTGTCGATCTCCCACACTCCGGCAACAGCGTTGAGCATGGTGGACTTTCCGGCGCCGTTTCCGCCGATGATGGTGACGAAATCTCCCTCATCCAGCTGTAAATTCACGCCGTTTAACGCCACCTTCTGATTGATCGTTCCGGCGTTGAATATCTTATGTACGTCTTTGATTTCTAACATGTGACTCATGCCTTGGCCACCTCCTTATATCTTTTGCGCTGATGCTTTCCCTTTAAATGGGGAACCGCCAGGAAAGCGGCCACCACTACGGCGGAGAACAGCTTCATATAATCGGAGGGCATTTTCAGCCACAGAACCACAGTGATCACTGTATAGTAGAGAATCGCTCCTACGGCCACGGCCATCATGGTGTAAGCGAAGGTAAAGCTCTTGCCGGAAACCAGCTTGCCGAACAACACCTCGCCGATGATGACGGCCGCCAGGCCGATGACGATGGCGCCGCGGCCCATGTTCACGTCGGCTGCGCCCTGATACTGGGCGTAGATGCCGCCGCACAAACCCACCAAGCCGTTGGACAGCATCAGCGTCAGCACCGTCATGAAGTTGGTGTTGATTCCCTGAGCGCGCGCCATGTTGGAATTGCATCCCGTGGTACGCACGGCGGCTCCCAGCTCCGTTCCGAAGAACCAATACAGCAAAGCGATCAGCACCAGTATGCTGAAAATCAGAAACGCGAAAAACATCAGGCGCGTATGAGGATCACCCGTAACGTAACGCAGAGATGCGATCAGCTGATACTGATCCACGTTGATGGCCTGATTGGATTTTCCCATGATTCCCAAATTCACCGAATACAGCGCAATCTGGGTCAAAATACCGGCCAAAATGCCGGGAATTCCCAGGGCAGTGTGGAGAAGTCCCGTCACCATACCCGCCAGCATGCCGGCGATAAATGCCAGCACCAGCGCCGCCGCCGGAGAAACTCCGCCGCGAATGAGCATGACCGCCACGGCTCCGCCGGTGGCCAGGGAGCCGTCCACCGTCAGGTCGGCAAAGTCCAACAGGCGAAAGGTGATGTAGACGCCCAGCGCCATAACCGCCCAGATCAGACCCTGCGCCACGTTCCCGGGAAGGGCGCGCACCAGGGACATAGGATCCAACGAGGTAAAATACTCTAATAACATACAGAAAACCTATCCTTTACTCGATTCGTCCGAAAAGCAAACCGCAGGGCGGCGTAAACGCTGATATTTCACAGTTTTCCACCGTCCTGCGGACTTATGATTTCATTTGGCTAACGAACTTTATTCAATCGCTACATAATCCTCCGGAACGGTGATTTTTAATGCATCACAGTTGGCCTTGTTGTACATCTTCGTCACTTCGGGAGCAGACTGGATTTCCATGGTGGAAATGTCTGCACCGTTGACCAGAATGTCATAGGCCATCTGACCGGCAGCGTAACCGATGTCATAGTAGCTGATGGACAGCGTAGCTACACCACAGCCAGAGCAAATGCCTGCCTCACCGGCGATTACAGGAACGCCTGCGGGTACGCATACGTTATTCACCACTTCCGCGGCGCCGGCAATGGTATTGTCGGTGGGAACGTAGAGAACGTCGCAGCTTTCCACGGCGGCGGTGGCAACGGACTGCAATTCGTTGGAATCAGCAGCGGTAAATACCTGCCACGCCACGTTGTCCGCGTCTAAGGCTTCACCGAACACCTTTGCCTGATAAGCTGAGTTCGGCTCTGCGGAACAGTATAAAATGCCTACCTTCTTTACGTCCGGGAACAGTTCTAACAGCATATCCTCCTGGAGATCGATGGGAGCCAGATCGGAAGTACCGGAAACGTTGACTCCGGTTACGCCTGTCCAGTCCGCGATATCCAGCGCCGTCGCATAGTCGGTAATGGAGGTACCCAGAATGGGAATGGTGTCGGTAGCCGCCGCCGCGGTCTGCAACGCCGTGGTAGCATTGGCTAAAATCAGATCCACACCGTCGGTTACGAACTTGCTACTGATGGTGGCGCAGTTGGTCTGCTCGTTCTGCCCGTTCTGCAGATCGATTTCTACGTTGCCTTCGCCGAACAGTTCATTGCAGGCATCCATAAAACCCTCGGTAGCCTCATCCAGCGCGGGATGCTCCAGCTGCTGTACGATACCGATGCGATAAACCTTATCGCCATCGCCTTCGCCGCCCTGACCGGACTCGCCGCATCCAACCGCAAGTAACATGACCATAGCGCATGTCAATAGCAAAGCTGTCATTTTCTTCATTTTCATAGCTTTCTCCTCTTTCCTACATAACCACAAAGGTCGTTAATTCCTATCGCGCCTACAGTTGAAAACACCTACATAGCTACTTATGGCTTCAAACCATTCGCGATAGCTCATTTCTGATTATACTATCGAATTCCATTTCCTGCAATATATTTTTTGTCGCCTTTTCCCGCCTTTTGACGCAGTGGAGATTACGCCTCCGCCGCGACTACGGAACGGGCGATGGCGTCCGCCAGCCGATCCAGATCCGCCTCTCTTTCCCGGGAGAGATGGGATGTGATGGTCAGCGTTTCCGCAAGCACATTCATCTGCTTCATCTCTTCCAGAGACTTGCGCATCTTGTCACCGGCCTTGATCGCCCAGGTGCCGTTTTCCATCAGGGTAACCGTGCGGTTTTGCAGGTTCAAAGCCTGCATGTCAGCCAGGAAATTGTGCATCAGCGGATATACGCCCAGATTGTACGTTACCGAAGCCAGCACCAGATGGCTCACCCGGAAGGTTTCGGAAATCAAATAGGACACGTGAGTATTGGACACATCATAAAGCACGGTGTTGGTCACGCCCCGCTCCACCAGCTTTCCGGCCAGCGCCTGTGCGGCGGATTCGGTATTGCCGTACATGGAGGCATAGGCGATCATAACGCCCTTCTCTTCCGGCTGATATGCGCTCCACAGCGCATACTTGTTCAGGAAGTCATCCAAATTCGTTCTCCACACCAGGCCGTGAAGGGGACAGATGTACTTGATCTGACCGGTGACAGCCGCGGCCTTTTTCAGCAGCGCCTGCACTTGAGGACCGTATTTTCCCACGATGTTGGCGTAATATCTGCGGGCTTCCGAAAGCCAATCCCTCTCAAAATCCACTTCGTCGGCAAACAGCTTTCCGTCCAGCGCGCCGAAAGAGCCGAAGGCGTCCGCGGAAAACAGCACGCCGTCGGTGACGTCTAAGGTTGCCATAACCTCCGGCCAGTGAACCATGGGAGCGGTGATGAACTGCACGGTGTGTTTGCCGAAGCTCATGGTATCGCCCTCAGAAACCTCCGCTGTCTCGTGACCGTCAATATCAAAGCCAAACTGGCGCATCATGTCGAAGGCCTTTTTCGTAGCCACGATCTTCACCTTGGGATAACGCAGCAGAAGTTCTTCCATAGACGCGCCGTGATCCGGTTCCATATGGTTGACAACCAGCACGTCCAGAGGTTTTCCCTGCAAAAGAAATTCTAGGTTTTCCAGCATCTGGCGGCAACCCGTCCAATCGATGTTGTCAAATAAAACCGACTGTTCGTCCAACAGCAGATACGCATTATAAGACACTCCACGGGGAATGGGGTGAATATTTTCAAACAGGGACAGCCGGTGATCGTTGGCTCCCACCCAATAGATATCCTCTGTTACTTTTCTCACGTAGTGCATCACAAACCTCCTTATTCGTATTCATAATCTATGCTTTCTCCATTATATAATTTGACGCGCCATACTTCAATCCATTCTTTATAAATTCTGCGAAAGCCGATGCCGCTCCAACCATTTTCCCACTTCATCCAAGCCGTAGGCCGCCAACAAAATCAGCACAAATATGTAGACGTAAACGTACTGGCTCTTGGCCTCCCACAGGATGTGAAACAGAAAGCCGCCCATCAAAAAGATCACCGGAAACAGCGTCTCCGGCCGCCGTTTTAGGAAAGCGCTTTCTCTCCCGGGACTTTCACCCTCGAATCGTTCTCCCCGGCCGCGCATCAGCACCGCCAGCGCCGCCGCAGAAAAGGCCAGAACCCAGATGACCACCGCCTGACAGAAGGCCGCAATCGCGTGGTATGCGCTGCCTCCGCCGTATATGTTCCGCAAAAGCGGCGTGTAGGTCTCCTGATCCCTGTCGGGAAGCGGCCCCGACCAGATGGACTGAAAGGTCGGCTCGCACCAGGTGGACTGCACCTTCTTCAGGTAAAATTCCGCCGCATAAGAGGGATCGCTCTTAAATTCCTTCCACCGCAGGGCAATATCCTTCCTGGCAGCATCATCCGCCGCCTGACTGTCGTACCCCGCTTCTTCATAAGTGCGAATGCTGTAAGCGTTGTACCAGCCGTTTCCCCGACTTCCCTCCTGCATGGCCATGGCCACGTACAGGCTCATGGGCATCCCATCGCCCACTTCTTTGCCGCTGACCCATTGATAATAGGGTTGTACGATCTTGGCCGGAACCAGAAGCGTCAGCGCCAGACATAACAGCAGCGCCAGATCCCGCGGCCGTCGTTCCGCAAGCAGGTTTAAGAACACCACCGCTATCATAGCCAAAACGCCGATCATGTAGTTGTTTCGAATGACCACGGCAGCCGCCGCAGCCACTGCGGTCAGGACAAAATACCTCCACCGCCGTTCTTCCTCTCCGCGCAGGTACCGCGTCAGGAAAAACAACGCCAAAAGCAGACAAACCAACCCCGGCAGCAGTCCGTAGGCGAACAGGATGAAAAAGAACTGGGGTAAAAACAAAAAGGACAGCACAATGGTGCATTTCGCCGTGGTTTCCCTCTGAAACCACATCCGGGACAAACGCCACATCAGAAAGTTGATGGCGATGACATAACACCAATTCGCCGCGAACAGCAGCCGGGTTCCCAAAGCCGCAGAGGACGCCGTGCCGTCGATTCGCGCAAGCGCAAGCCACAGCCTCTGCAAGCTCATCAGTCCCAGCTGATGAGGATGAGTCGCCATGTAGTTTCCCAAATCCAAAGCGGAGGTGTCTCCCCGGTTGAATTGCAGCGCCGCGTCGAACACCGATTTTGCGTCCGCCCGCAGCACCGGCTCCACATTGGCGATCAGATAGATTCCCGCCGCCAGATATAACGCCGTCCCCATGAGAAACAGCGTTCGCTCCGAAAGGCGGTTCCAGACCTTGTACAGAAGAAACAACGCGGCGGTTGCCGCCGCAAAAAACAGGTACATCCCGGGACTGATCCCCAAAAAGACCGCCTTCTCCTGAGCATTCTGCGCAATGTAAATCCTCTGTGTCAGACAGGAGGCCAGGAGAAACAGAAGGACGCCCATGCCAAGCGCCGCCGCTGCCCATCGAAATGCGTGATACGTTCGTCTTATTTCCATTGCCGAATGCGCCCCTCTTTTAAAACCACCGCCGTCCGCGCAGGCAGGTATAGCTGAATGACGTATTGCTCCCCGGATTTTCGGGCGGGATAGACCATGTGGGCAACGCGGTTTTGACCGCCGTACTGCTCGTCGTCGCTGGACAGCTTCATCTCATAATCCGCATTGCGGGGAACAGAAATTTCCACGCCGGTAAAGGATGTTTCGGGATGGAAGTTAAAAGCGAACAGCAGACCCCTGCGATAAAAGGCGATCACCTGATCGTCATTCCGGCACAGCCGCAGGTCGCCCATTCCCTGCTCAAACATGCGGTTTCGCTTGGTTAGGCGGATCATATCCTGATCGAACTGCCCCAGCCATTGGTATTTCAAATATCCGTTCCTCAGCAAGCTCCACTGACGGCGGCAGTAGTGAAAACTCCAGCCGTTTCCCTCTCTGGGAAAGTCAATCCACTCGGGGTGGCCGAATTCGTTTCCCATGAAATTCAGATACGCTTCACCGCCACCGGCTAAGGTGAACAACCGGATCATCTTGTGCAGCGCAATGGCGCGGTCGATGACGGGATTGTGGCAGGCCTTATCCATGTCGGTGTACATATTGGCGTCCGCCAGGCGAAAGATCATGGTCTTGTCCCCCACCAGCGCCTGATCGTGGCTTTCCACGTAGGCCACCGACCGTTCCCCGGGACGGCGCAGGCACATGTCACTCCACATCTGCCCCACGTTCCATT
>CANEEC010000004.1 GCA_947426455.1 uncultured Clostridia bacterium
GCACATGTTAGGTCTCTCCGGTTTTGAACTGCGCAGGTTCAACCAGCTGTCCGGCGGGCAGCAGCAGCGCGTGGCCATCGCCCGGGCTCTGGTGTACCATCCCCAGCTTCTGCTTCTGGACGAACCTCTGGGCGCGCTGGATCTGAAACTGCGAAAGGAAATGCAGATCGAACTGAAGCGCATCCAGCAGCAGCTGGGCATTACCTTCCTCTACGTCACCCACGACCAGGAGGAAGCCCTGACCATGTCCGACCGGGTGGTCGTCATGAAAAACGGTCAGATTCAACAGATCGGCACGCCCACCGACATCTATAACGAACCGATCAATGCCTTCGTGGCCGACTTCATCGGCGAGAGCAACATCGTGGACGGCGTAATGATCGAGGATTATCTGGTGGAATTCGCCGGAAAGCGCCTGCAATGCCTTGACGGCGGCTTCGGAAACAATGCAAAAGTAGATGTGGTCATCCGTCCCGAGGACTGGGAAATCTGCAAACCCGCGGACGGCCAGTTTCACGGCACCGTGATTTCCAGCGTCTTTAAGGGCGTTCACTACGAATTGATGGTGCAAGCCCCCGGCGAAGAGGACGAGTGGATGGTTCACACCATCGAAAACCATCCGGTGGGCAGCGAAATCGGCCTGATCTTAACCCCCGACGACATCCACATCATGAATAAAATGTCCCCCGCGGAAGAAGCGGAGCTTCTCAGCGCCCTGGAGGCCGACTCCATCTTGGACGAGGACGACGGCGAAAGCCAAGAATAGGAGGAACGGTATGAAAGCGAAAATTGCCGCCGCCCCTTATCTTCTGTGGGCCGCCTTATTCATCGTCATCCCTATGGGACTGGTGGGATATTACGCCGTCACCGATGCAAACGGCGCCTTTACTTTGGACAATTTCGCTCAGGGCATGCACTTTGCTCCCGTCATCGGAAGCTCTGTGTGGCTTGCCATCATCGCCACCGCCCTGTGCCTTTTGATCGCCTATCCTCTGGCTTATCTGATCTCTCGAAAGAGCTTCAATCACCAGCGTACGCTGGTGCTTTTGGTCATGCTTCCCATGTGGATGAACTTCCTGCTGCGCACCTATGCCTGGATGACGCTTTTAGAAAATAACGGCGTCACCAACCGCCTTTTGGGTCTTATCGGCTTAGGCCCTTACGAAATGATCAATACGCAGGGAGCCGTGATTCTGGGGATGGTCTACAACTACCTTCCTTTTATGATTCTGCCCCTGTATTCCGTCATGACAAAAATTGAGCCGTTCCTCATGGAAGCGGCCTCCGATCTGGGCTGCAGTCCCGGCGAGGCCCTGCGCAGAGTGGTGCTTCCTCTGTCCATGCCGGGGATCGCCACCGGCATCACCATGGTGTTCGTGCCTTCGGTTTCCACCTTCGTCATCTCCGTCATGCTGGGCGGCGGCTCCTTCATGCTCATCGGCGATCTGATCGAAATGCAGTTTTTGGGAAACGCCTATAACCCTCATCTGGGCGCGGCACTGTCGCTGGTACTGATGATGATTCTGCTGATCTGTATGGCTCTCACCGATATGTTCAGCAATCCGGAAGAAAAGGAGGGCCTGCTGCTATGACGAAACGACAGAACTCTTTGCTCTCCAACTTATATATTTTCGTGGTCATGGCCTTTTTGTACGTTCCCATTCTGGTTATGATCGTCTATTCCTTCAATACCAGCAAGAGCCGCGGCGCCTTTCTGGGTTTCACCACCAAATGGTATCTGGAGCTGTTCCAAAATGAAAGCATCCTTTCGGCGCTGGCCAACACCCTGATCGTAGCCGTGGTTTCCTCCGTGATCGCCACCCTGCTGGGAACGGCGGCCGCCATTGGAATTCGCGCCATGAAGAAGCGAAACCGCGATCTGATCATGAACTTCACCTACCTGCCGGTGATGAGTCCGGAAATCGTCATGGGCGTTTCCCTCATGCTGTTATTCGTGCTGTTTCGCATCGATTTCAGCCTGTTTACCGTGATCGCGGCTCACATCACCTTCAACGTCCCCTACATCATTCTGTCGGTAATGCCCAAGCTGCGCCAAATGGACCAACACCTGTACGAAGCGGCCATGGACTTGGGATGTACCCCTTTTCAGGCCTTTATAAAAGTAATGCTCCCTGAGATCATGCCGGGCATCATCACCGGATTTCTCATCGCCTTCACCTTTTCTCTGGACGATTTCAACATTTCCTACTTCGTCAGCGGAGAGCGGGCGCAGACCCTGCCGGTGCTGATCTACTCCATGACCAGAAAGCGGGTCAGTCCCGAAATCAACGCGTTGTCGGCCATCATTTTCCTGGTGGTGCTCACCGTGCTGATTCTCACCAATGTCAACGACGTCCGCAAAGAAAAGCAGATGCAGAAAGGAGGCCGCCGTGGGTAACAACCGTCTGCGGAAATTATCCGCCGTCCTCTGCGCGGCCGCGCTTTTCCTCAGCGCCGGCGCTCCCTGCTTTGCCGATGGCTTCGATTTCGACCGGAACCACCTGCCCTATTCCGACGACTGGAACGACTATCCCTACGACGAAGCCTATTATGGCCAACTGAAGGGCACCGGCGCTTCCATCAATTTTTACAACTGGGGAGAATACGTTTCTGACGGCAGCGACGGTCTGGTGGATATCGTGGCGGAATTCCAGCGCCTTACCGATATCAAAGTCTACTACACCAACTTCGCCACCAATGAAGAACTGTACGCCAAGCTGAAAAGCGGCGCCGCCAGCTACGACGTGATCGTGCCGTCGGACTACATGGTTTCCCGCATGATCAAAGAGGATATGCTGTTGCCTCTGGACTACGGCAACATTCCCAATGCGAAGTACATGAATGAGGACTTCATGGATCCCGGATACGACCCAGGCTCCGTCTATTCCCTGCCCTACGCCTGGAATACCGTAGGCATCCTCTACAATACGAAAATGGTGAAAGAGACGCCGGACAGCTGGAGCATTTTGTGGGATGAGGACTACGCCGGTCAGATTTTGATGTTCAACAATTCCCGGGACGCCTTTGGCGTGGCGCTGAAATATCTGGGATATTCCCTCAATACGGAAGACCCCGACCAGCTGAGAGAGGCCGCCGAGCTTTTGAAAGAACAAAAGCCTCTGGTGCAGGCCTACGTGATGGATCAGATGTTCGATAAAATGGAAAACAACGAAGCGGCCATCGCCGCCTATTATGCCGGCGACGCTTTGCTCATCCATAACGACGATATCGCCATCGCCATGCCCAAGGAGGGAACCAACAAATTCATCGACGCCGTGTGCATCCCCAAGACCGCTAAAAACAAGCTGGCAGCAGAGATGTTTATCAACTTTCTCAACGAGCCCACCATCAATGCCCAAAACACCGAATACGTAGGTTACGGCACGGCAAATCTGGCCGCCTACTGCCTTTTAGATGAAGAACTGCGGGAGGATCCCATTCTCTACCCGCCTCAGGAGATTTTGGACAATTCGGAGATGTTCATCAACCTGTCTGATGAGACCAATCTCCTGTTGGATCAGCTGTGGACCGAGGTAAAGGCCAGCAATAAAAACGTGTGGGGCTGGGGCGTTCTGCCCTGCGCCACCATTTTAGCCATCGTCATCGGCAAGGCCAGATACCGCCGCCGCATCGCCAAACGCCACAAATATATGGCGGAAGATTAAAACAACCGCGGCCGGCGCTTCACGCGTTCGACCGCGGCTTCGTTTGCGAAACTGCGCTTACCTATGCGCCAAAAATCTCCGGCGCAACGCCCTATGACCGGAACGCCGGATCGAAATAACAAACGCTCTTGAAATTGCAGTACTGACACGCGTCGGTGGACTTGGTCTTCACCGGCCTCACCGCAATTTCACCGGCGGCTAACTCCTGACACAGCGTGCCGATCATCCGGTTGAACTCCTGACGGAATTCATCGAATTCTTCCGGCGGCAGCAGGAAGGATTCCGATGCTTTGGACAGCGTTCCGTCCCTCTTGCGGGACAACGGCACCACGGAGGAACTGTCCTCAAAGTCCCCTGCAATGCTTTGAATCACCTGAGGTTCATTCACCATCAACCCGTTCATCCGAAGACCCTTTTCCACGGTTTCAGCCACCTTTTCCTGCATCGCTTCCGGTGCATACCCTTCCACACAAACCGACGGTTCTCCTATGAGAAAATAGAAGACGCCGGCCGGCTTTGCCTTCATGCCGTTCACCGCGCTTTGCAGATACAGCATCAGCTGCAGACGCCAGCCGCTTTTCGCTTCCGCAAGCCGGAAGGCTTCCCTGCCGGATTTATAATCGATGACCTTGACGTAAGGATCGCCCTCCTGTCCGGGAAGCACGTCCACCCGGTCGATTCTTCCTTCGATTCGCAGGCTTTCTCCATTGGAAAGAGGCACCTCCATGGCCGGAAACACGTTGTTTTTCCCGCGGCCAAATCCCGCCTCCAGATACATCTGTTCAATCTCACCGCAGCGCACCTGCTGAATCATCGCCCAACAAACGTCACTGCAGATCTGCTTCATCCGATCCAGGCGGTATTCTTCCCGGCCACCGGAGCGCAGCACCGCTTCTCCGTAGGAGTCTGCAATCCGTTCCATCAGCTCCGACACCTTTTCCTCGCACTGACTCCGACTGACCGTCATCCAGAGGGAATCGGGATCGGTCACCTTCTTTTGCGGGTCGGTCAACCATTGAGACAGCTGCATCAGACACTGGTGATACACGTCGCCCACTTCCCGTCCCGCCAGTTCAAAGACGCGGCGTTCCTCAGGGCGCAGACCGTACTGCATAAAGTGCTGAAAAGGGCAGCGGCTGAACCGTTCCAGCCGCGACGGACTCAGTACCAGCTGTTCGTACCCCTCTTTTTTATAAATGCGGCGCACCAAATCCCGCTCCAGCCGTTCCAGCCGGTTGTCGAACACAATCCCCTCCTGCAAGGGCCGCAGCTGAGCCGGTCTCTCCTTTAAAAACCAGTTCAGCGTCCCCTTCCAAACCGGATCCAACCCGTCGCCGTTCATCCAGTCCTGCAGCGCTCCCGCCAAATGCTCCCCGGCGGCAGAGGTAGAATACACCTGCTCTATGGTCTGGCCGCCGTTGACCACGTCGGCCATCTCCGCTGCCTGAGGAAACATCCCCCTCAGCTTTTCGTAGATCAGAGAGGCCTTAGCCGCGCCGCCGTCGCCGTCGGCCACCGTATAGCTCATCCACAGCCGCTGTGACGGCTTGGACAAATTCTTGTAAATGGCGATCTTTTCCTCCGACGCCCGCCAACTGTCCTCCCGGCACAGGTGAATGTCCTGGGATAGCAGCAATGCTTTTTCACCTTCGGAAAGCAGCTCCTCCGATGCACCGGAGCTGGGCAGCAATCCGTCGTTGGCTCCCAGAACCAAAACCGCCTTCACGCGGCCTGTTCGGGTTCGCTGCATGGTGCCAACGATCACCTGATCGTAGGAAGGGGGCAGCAGTCCGATTTCCACTGCGGAAAAGCCGACGTTCAGCATGACGGCGTAGTCCGTCATGGAAATATTTTCTTCGCCCACCAGTTCCACGATCTGATCCAATAATCGGACGATCACCTGCCAGATCTGGGCGGTTTCCAACAACAGCTCCTTTTCCCCCGCCTGTTCCAGCTCGTCGCACAGTCCCTTCAGTTTTTCCGGCAATCCGGCGGTCTTCGTCAGGTATTCGTACAATACCCGGGTCTTCCCCCGGCCTGTGGATTCTTCTTTTAAAGCGGCCGAAAGCGCCGCTATCGGATTCACCAGCCGCTGGCGCATTTCCTCCAGCGCCGCCACGCCGTCGCTTCCGTAGCGGCTTTCTCCATAGCGAAATTTCCTCTGCAAATCAAAAGCGGCGCTCTTATAAGACACCACGTAGTTTTCCAGCAGTTCCCCCTCGTCGCGGGTCAGCTCCGTCAGGCCGGTTTTCACCATGCGGAACATCTCTTCATAGCGCAGCCGTCCCGACACACCTTCCAAAAGCGCCATGATATATTCCACCGCCGGGTTGTGCAGCACCGATCGCTTGCAATCCAAAAACACGGGGATTC
The DNA here is from genome assembly GCA_947426455.1 of uncultured Clostridia bacterium. GTDB lineage: Bacteria > Bacillota > Clostridia > Peptostreptococcales > Anaerovoracaceae > RGIG446. The sequence continues at coordinate 6,039 of CANEEC010000004.1, forward strand.
CACATTTGTGAAACACTCGGGAGATCACCGAACCCCGCCCTTCCATATCGTTGCAGATCACGGCGATATCCTCATAGCGATACCCGCATTCCCGCACCAGACGCAAAATTTCCGCCGCCGCGGACTCCGCCTCCGTATACAGATTGGAGGCGCGGCAAAAAGCCACTGCCGCCGGGGGGGCCGTCCCGGCATTTTCGTCATCTGAAACAAACGTCTCATGCGGCCAGGCATACAGCTGCCGTTCCAGATGTACCAGCTCCAAAGGCCGCGCCGGACGCAAAAATTCGTCGCCGATCGCCGTCTGTTCCCAGACGGTTCCCTGTTCGATGGCCAACATCCGCAGCCGATCCATCACCGTCTTGGCCAGCCGGAACAGATCGCCGTCGGCAGGTTCCTCCGCCGAACCGCAGACTCCGGGGTCGCCGATCATCACCACATTCACATCCACGGCGCAGGCCATCAGCCGCCCCAGCATGTCCATCATCTTGGGCGTAAAAGAATCAAAGCCGTAAATCCAAAATTCCCCGTTACGCACCATGGCCGAATGGGGAATCTGCTCCGTCACCAGACGGGTGTAATCCTCGGTATCCACATATTTTCCGCTGATTCGCTCCTGATACTCCTCAAAGACGCAGTAGATGTCCGCCAGCTTTCGATACAACAGGCTTTCCGGCTCGATGCTCTCCAAAATATTGGGAATATCCTGAGGTTCGATATTGTGCTGTTTCATCTCCACGATCAGGTCGTTGACCATCTCCACGAAGTCCGTGAAACCCGCCGCTCCGCCGTACACCCGCAGCTGATCCTTCTTCTGCTTCAGAATCTCGGCAAGCAGCATGTGGCGGCCGTATTTATCGATGTGCAGACGGGTGGCTCCCGCCGTTTCCAACAGGATTCGATGACCGAAACGGCTTTGGGACAAAATGTCCACCTCCAGCAGTCCCGGTTCCTCCAAATAGGTCAGGGCGTTTTGCTCCGCCTGCAGCGTAAACTGATCGGGCACCACCACGTAAATTTTCTCCGCCGCCGCCATCCCCTGCCGGATGCGCAGCAGCGATCCTTTCACAGAGGAAAACAAAAACCGGTCTTTATCCACGCTTTCCCGTCCGTAGTAAATGTGCAGCATGTTTTCCCCTCCTTTCGTTTCCGCGAGCTTCTCTTACAAAGTCTCGCCGTCCTCCTTTGCGCCAACCTCTTCCGGCGTTCCGGCCTTTTTCGATCCGGCACACTGTCCGGCGCAGTGAGAACACCCGCAGCCGCAGTATTTCCCGGCCTTGATCCGGCGAATCCGGCCGCGGATCACCCACAGGCAGTACACTATGATCAGCGCCACAATGACGGCGCTCCCAATTCCCTCTTTCATGCTCTTATCTCTCCATCCCTATAAAAACAGTCCGCCGATCTGATACGCCAAAAATGCGGCAACCCAGGCGACGCCCAGTTGAAAGACCGCACAGACGCCCGTCCATTTCCAGCTTCCCGATTCCCTGCGAATGGTCATGATCGTGGCGGCGCAGGGCGTATACAGCAGGCAGAAAAGCATCATGCAGAAGGCGTTCAGCGCGCCGAAACCCATATCTCCCAAAACAGCTCCCATCTGCTCCATCCCCGCCGCAGAATTGATGTTGGCGATGCCGAACAGAATGGCGCTGCTGGACACCACCACTTCCTTGGCCGAAAGTCCGGCAATCAATGCAACCACGATCTGCCAATACCCCAGTCCGATAGGTACAAACACCGGCACCAGCCACCGGCTCAGAGAAGCGCCGAAGCTGTTTGCCATGTCGCCGGTATATCCTTCTGTACCAAAATTCAGCAACAGCCACAAAATGATAGAGGCGACGAAAATCGTGGTTCCGGCCTTGGTCAGAAAGTCCTTCACCTTCTCCCACACATAGATCAGCACCGTGCGGGCGCTGGGAAATTTGTATTCCGGAAGCTCGATCAAAAGCATCCGCTGATAGCCGCCCTCTTTTTTGTCCAGCTTGTGAACGATAAAGGCCACGGCGATGGCCACAAACAGGCCGATCACGTACATAGAATAGGCCGCAAGCATGGCTCTTTCCCCGAAGAATAGCTGGGAAAACAGCACGTAGATGGGCAGGCGGGCACTGCAGGACATAAAGGGGGTCACCAGCATAATCCGCATCCGGTCACGGCGTTCCTCCAACGCCCGGGACGCCATGATGGCGGGTACGGTGCATCCAAAACCCAACAGCATGGGAATGAACGCCCGTCCGGACACTCCGATATGGCTCATGATGCCGTCCATGACATAGGCCACACGGGACATGTATCCGCTGTCCTCCAAAAAAGCCAGCGCCAAAAACAATACGAAAATATTGGGTAAAAAGGTGAGAATTCCTCCCACTCCGGCCACAATGCCGTCGATGATCAGCGAGGTCAGCATGTCGCCTGCGCCCATGACTGAAAGTCCGCCCGCCAATATGCCGGAAACGGCCTCCACGCCCCGCTCCACATAGCCTCCCAGGGCGTCGCCCACGGTGAAGGTCAGGAGAAAGACCAGCGCCATAATGGCCAAAAAGCAGGGCAAACCCAAAAACCGATTGGTCAATACCTGGTCGATACCGTCGGTAAAGGCCTCCCGCTTTTCCTTATTTACCAACACTTCTTCGATGATTTCTTCGATGAAGTCGTATTTTTCATTGATGATGTCCATCTCGTAGCTGCGGTCGATCACCTCCGGCAGGTTCACCGGATACCGTTCCGTGATTTCTTTATCCTGTTCCAGCAGCTTGATGGCATGCCAGCGATAATTCTTAATTTCGGGATATTCCCGCTTCAACACGTCGATGATGCTGTCAATTTTATCCTCGATGAGGTCGCTGTACACCATGGCGTATTCTTCGTGATGGTTGTGCCGGTGGCCGGTGGTTTCCGGGTGGTTGTGAAGCAGCTTATCCGGTTCCTCCACACCTTTGTGGTGAGCCGCCGCGTGAATCAGGATGTCCAGACCCCGCCGCTTTCTGGCGGAAACGGCAATCACCGGAATTCCCAGCATTTCCGGGAGCCGATGGGTATCGATTTCCATGCCCCGCTTCTCCACAATATCCATCATGTTCAGCGCCATGACCACAGGCTTTCCCAGCTCTAAAAGCTGCAGCGTCAGATACAGGTTTCGCTCCAGCGCCGAGGCGTCCACCACGTCCACGATCACGTCTACATCGTCGCTTAAAATATACTGCCGCGATACCTGCTCCTCCATGGTGTAAGAGGTCAGGCTGTAGGTACCCGGCAAATCCACCAGATTGATGGTTTGATCGTGGTAACGCATAGCGCCCTCCACCTTTTCCACCGTAACCCCCGGCCAGTTGGCAACCTTCAGGTTTGCGCCGGTGAAAGCGTTGAACAGCGTGGTCTTTCCGCAGTTGGGGTTTCCGATGAACCCCAGCGTCATGTTTCCCTTCATTACGCGTTCACCTCCGATACTTGGATATTTTCGGAAATGTCGCGGCCGATGGCAAAGCGGGTACCCCGCACCTTGATGATCATCGTTCCGCGGTCTTTGGTATTGATCACCTGAATCCTCGTGCCGTGAGTCATTCCCAAAGCCTCCAGACGCCGCTCCGTCTTCTGAGGCAGTTCCATCTGCTCTATTTTATATACAGCTCCAATTTCTGCACAGTTTAATGTCATGTGATTTCCTCCATAGCTTGACTGTCCTTTTTCATACTATCACAGGAGATTTTCAAAATCAATGACTCAACGTACATAGTTTCTTCGCAAAACCGCCGCTTTTTTGCCTGCTCTTTGACCGTTTCACCTCTGGCATTTCCCCCTTCGGCATAGTATAATAAAAAAAATCCCGCCGCCGCCGACGCTTCTTCCCTGTGGAAACCGGCAAGCGTTTTGCGAACGGCAGTCTCACGGGCAAATAGGAGGACAACATCCATGAAGCTGCGCATCGGCCAGGTGTCCAAGCTGTTTGGCGTCAGCGAACAGACGCTGCGATACTATGAAAAAGAGGGCTTTCTCTCGCCCTCCAAAGATCCGCATAACGGCTATCGTCAATACACGATGAGTGATATTTTGCTGCTCACCGACCTGTTGTTTTACCGGGATATCGGAATTCCCATCGCCGACATCCATCGAATTTTAGACGGCATGGAGCCGGAGAAGGTCACGGCTCTCATCGACGAAAAGAAGCGGGAGATGGAACGAGAAATCCGCCGCCTGCAGCAGTCCCGCATCAAGCTGGATCGCTGGCAGGAATTTCACCGTCAGTCCCTGTCTCACATGAACCGGTTCGACATCTGCCCCATGCCTCCGGTTCTGGTGGATAAAAAAGCCATTGCCAGCTCGCCGGATCATCCCTTCCGCCGGTTCGTCCCCTGGCCCAAGGAGCTGGCCTTTTTCGCCACCTTCTCCTTTTACTGCGATACGGTAAACGACCCCGCCACCCTTTTTCGCTACGTGGCGCTGGATCAGAGCATCGCTACCGATCTGGCGTTTTCGCCCGCTGCCGGCGAATACGTGGAAGAAAGCGCCGACCACTGCCTGTTCACCGTGGTGGAATACAACCCCGATCCTGCCGTCATGCTAAAGCCGCTGACGGACTACGCCAAGGAACACGGCCTGTCTCTGGCCGGCCCCACCTATGGCCGGCAGAGCATCAACGATTATGGCCACAACCGGATGAACGAGTACTACCGGGTCTATGCCGTGTTAAAAAAATAAATGCTCCAAAGCCTCTTGACTTTATAGTTACTATAACGTTTATGATAGAAATAAATCGTTATGTATCTGTCAGGAGGTTTTTCTATGGAATCGCGGACTACATTACAAATGTCCTATCCCCGTTTTTTAAAATACGTTCTCCCGTCTATTCTCAGCATGATGGCGCTGTCCTTCTTCACCACCGTAGACGGCTTTTTCGTGTCCCGTTTTGTGGGTCCCAATCCTCTGGCCGCCATTAACATCGTCATTCCCTACTGCTGTCTGGTCTATGCCATCTCTTTAATGCTTGCCAGCGGCGCCGGCGCTTACGTATCCATGAAAATGGGCGAAGGCCAGCCGGAGGAGGCCCGCCGGCTGTTCAGCTATATGTTCCGTCTCATCTGCATCATCGGCGCGGCGGTGACCGCGGTCTTTCTGGTCTTTTTAAAACCCGCCATGGTCTTTTTAGGCTCTACGCCTGCGCTGCTTCCCTATACCATGATCTATGGCGGTGTTACCGTGCTGTCCACCCTGCCCATGATGATGAAACTGTTCTTTGAATTCTTCGCCCGGGTAGACGGCGCTCCCAAGCTGTCCTTTTGGATGTCCGCTGTTGGTCTGGCGCTGAACATAGCGTTGGACTATCTGTTTGTCGTTCCCCTCAATCTGGGCATCTTAGGCGCGGCCTTAGGAACCGCCATCTCCATTGCCGTGTCCGCCCTGATGGGACTGGTTCACTTCGCTTCTTCCAGAGCGCAGCTGAAATTCTGCCGTTCCCACCGCCAAAAGGGGTTTTTCCTCCGCTCCTGCATCAACGGCAGCTCCCAATTTCTAACGGAGATTTCCACCGGCGTGGTCACCTATCTGTTCAATATTCAAATTTTAAAATACCGGGGTGAACTGGGGATTTCCGCCGTCACCATCATCACCTTCATGTACTACTTTTACATCTCTATCTACATGGGTCTTGCCTCCGGCGCCTCTCCTCTGGTCAGCTATGGTGTGGGAAGCAGAGACCGGGAGGGAAGTCTGCGCATCACCCGCTTTTGCTACGGCAGTCTCGTCTGGATGTCCCTGGCCATCTTCGCCCTGTCCTTGGGCTGCGGCCACATGGTCAACAGCATTTTCAGCGATGAGGAAGCGCTGCTTTCCATCGCCGATTACGGAAACCGCCTGTTTTCCTCCTGTTATCTGTTCGCCGGAATCAACGTGCTCACCGCAGCTCTTTTGACCGCTGTGGATCGGGGAACCGCCGCCGCCGTGATTTCCACCCTGCGCTGTCTTCTGTTTCCCGCCGCAGCCATGCTTCTGCTGCCCCTGCTTTGGGGAGAAGCCGGCGTCTGGCTGGCCATCCCTGCGGGGGAACTGCTCACCGTAGCCGCATCGCTGTTTCTGACCCTGCGCACTTTGAAAACCGCCTTGGCGACACTGGAATAGACGCATCCGGCCGGCAGACAGAAACCGTCCGGTACAGTCAAAAACCCGGAATGGCAGACGCTTCACAAAGGAGCGCCATTCTCCCGGTTTTTTCTTTTTTATCGCTATTCTTTTTGTCACTATCTATTGCATGTTTTCGATTTGCTCAATCACCTGAAACAAATCCTCCGGCCGGTCGATGGAATAATCCGGCGGGTAAACCTGCCACTTCTCCTTTTGTGCGTCGGCGGCCATGGCCCAGTTGACCATGACGGTGGTTGTGCCGGCGTTCCTGCCGCAGCCCATGTCAAACATACTGTCGCCCACCATGATGGCTTCCTCCGGACGGCTGTTCAGCCTTTCCAAAGCGATGAGCGCCGGCTCCGGATCGGGTTTGTGCTTCGCCGTATCGTCAGCGGTGACGATGTAGTCGAACTTGTCCAAAAGTCCGTACTTTTCCAGGCCTTCGATGGTGGTGGGACGCAGTCGGGACGTGACGATGGCCAGCTTGTAGCCCCTCTCCTTCAGCTGGCTGATCAGCTCCGGCGTGCCGGGAAACATCTGAATCAGCTTCTTGTAAAACGTGCTCTGATAGCTGCGGTAGATGTCCACGGCTTCCTCCAGATCGTGATGAGGGAAGAACTTGGCCATGGTGGCTCTCAAAGGCTCTCCGAAGGTTTCCAGAATCTTTCCCACCTCTCCCTCCTTTCCGGTCAGAGTACGAAAGGTGTATTGCCAGGATTCTATAATGATTTCGTTGGTATCCATCAACGTGCCGTCGTAATCGAACAGCACCGTGGTAATTTTACTCATAGCTCTCTCCTACTGCTTCATGGTCAGGGAAATCTTCCCCTTTTCATAGTCTACGGCCAGAATTTTCACCTTCACCGTATCTCCCACGCTGACCACATCCATGGGATGCTTGACAAATTTATTGCTGATTTCTGAAATGTGTACCAGACCGTCATTTTTCACGCCGATATCCACAAAGGCGCCGAAATCCACCACGTTGCGAACCGTGCCGGTCATCTCCATGCCCACCTTCAGATCCTCTACGGAAAGAACATCGCTGCGGAACACCACCGGCGGCATTCCCTCCCGGGGGTCGCGCGCAGGTTTTTTGATTTCCGATACGATATCGTTTAACGTGGGAAGGCCGATTTCCAGATCCTCCGCCATGCGAGCCACGCTCTTTTTCAGCCGCTGCACCGCCTGAGGGTCAGGCTGATTTTTCTTCTTCCGCCGTTCCTCGCGACGCTTGCGGTCTTCCTCCTCCTGCTGCTGCTTCAACACGGCAAGAGCGGCCAGACCTTTCCCACGGCCGTTCTTCACAGCTGCGGCGGCAAAGGCTTCTTCGCTGACCTTATCGGCTTCGCGTTCCTTTTTCCGATCTTCCTCCGAAGCCACCGGATAGACGGCCAGAATTTTTTCGTCGATATTGCCATATCCGCCCCGGGCGATCTCGCTCTTTTCGATTCCTAATTTGGCCAGCATCTGCTCCGTCGCCCCATAGGATTCGGGATGGACGGAAGTGGCGTCCAACGGCTCTTTTCCGTCGGAAATGCGCAAAAAGCCGGCGCACTGGTTGTAGGTCTTTTCTCCCAGCTTAGCCACCTTCAGAAGCTCCCTGCGACTTTCAAAGCGGCCGTGTTCTTCCCGATAGGCCACAATGTTCTTCGCTACGCCGGAATTGATGCCGGAAATGTAGGACAGCAGCGAGGCGGAGGCCGTGTTCAAATCCACTCCCACGCGATTGACGCAGTTTTCCACCACATTGGTCAGCGCCGTGGTCAGCATGGTCTGATTGATGTCGTGCTGGTACTGGCCTACGCCGATGTGCTTGGGATCGATCTTCACCAGCTCTGCCAAAGGATCCTGCAGGCGGCGGCCGATGGACATGGCGCCTCTGGTGGTAACGTCCAGATCAGGATATTCCTCCGTAGCCAGTTTGGAAGCGGAATACACCGACGCACCCGCTTCGTTGACGATGGTGTAATGCAGGTCGGAAGCGACGCCCTGCTCCTTCAAATCGCCGATCAAATCCGCCACAAAACTCTCGGTCTCGCGGCTTGCCGTACCGTTTCCGATGACGAACACGTTGGCCTTATACTTCTTCACCAGCGCCGTCAGCGCCTTTTTCGCTCCGGCGATATCCTTCTTGGGTTCCGTGGGATAAATCGTGCCGTAGGCCAGCAGCTTTCCCGTCTCATCCAGCATGGTCACCTTGCAGCCGGTGCGGTATCCGGGGTCGATAGCGATGACCCGGGCGTTCTTCACCGGAGGAACCATCAGCAGCGCCTCAGTGTTTCTCGCGAACACCTTCACTGCTTCCGTCTCCGCCCGTTCCGTCAGCTGATTCCGGATTTCCCGCTCCACGGAAGGCGCCATCAGCCGCTTGTAGGCGTCTTCGATGGTGGCCTCCAAAAGCGCCGAAAAGACGGACTCCTTGTCCCCGATAACTTCATCGCACAGATACTGGTGAATTCGCTCCACCGGCGCTTTGACCCTGATTTTCAGCTTCTTTTCCTTTTCGCCCCGATTCATGGCCAGCACCCGATGATTGGGAACGGTCCTGATAGCCTCCGCCTTATCGTAGTACATGTCGTAGACCGTGCTTTCCTCCGGATCTGCGGCCTCGCATTCCAAAAGACCGCCCTCAAAGGTCAGTTCCCGCAGCTTCGCCGTGTAGTCCGCATCGTCCGCGATCATCTCCGCGATGATATCCATAGCGCCCGCAAGCGCTTCCTCCGCGCTGTTTACATCTTTTTCCGCATCCACATAGGCCGCGGCAACCGCCGCAGGCTGTCGCTCCCGTTCCTCCTGCGCCAAAATGAAAAGCGCCAGCGGCTCCAACCCGCGTTCTCTCGCCTTGGACGCCCGCGTGGCCTTCTTCTGCTTAAAGGGTTTGTATAGATCCTCCACCCGCTGCAATACTTCCGCCTTTCGAATCTCAGCTTCCAGTTCCTCCGTCAGCTTTTCCTGCTCCGCGATGAGCCGGATAACTTCTTCCTTGCGTTCTTCTAAATTACGCAGATAGAGCAGGCGTTCCTCCAGATCGCGCAGCACCACGTCCGACAGGCCGCCGGTGGCTTCCTTTCGATAGCGGGCGATAAAGGGAATGGTGTTTCCTTCGTCGATTAAATTGACGGTAGCCTCTATCTGAGATGTTTTCAGATGAAATTCTGCCGCCAGCTTTTCTGTCATGTTCATTGCTATTTCTCCTCGTCCAAAAAGTCTTTAGAATTCACCCTTGATTCGGGCGTCCAGCGCCGCATTGATAAAACCGTCCAGATTTCCGTCCATGACGGACTGTACCTGTGACGTTTCAAACCCTGTGCGGTGGTCCTTCACCAGCGAATAGGGATGAAATACGTAGGAGCGAATCTGGCTTCCCCAGGTAATCTGGTTGTAGTCCCCCGCCAGATCGGCAATCTTGTCTTTGTGTTCCTGCTTTGCCAGCTCATACAGCCTGGCCATCAGCACCTTCATGGCGAACTCACGGTTCTGATGCTGTGACCGCTCGTTCTGACAGCTGACCACGATGTTGGTAGGAATATGAGTAATTCGCACCGCGGAATCGGTCTTGTTGATGTGCTGGCCGCCCGCACCGCTGGAACGGTACGTATCGATGCGCAGATCCTTGGGATCGATGTCCACCGTCACCGTATCGGGCAGCTCCGGCATCACATCCACCGAAGCGAAGGACGTGTGCCGCCGCCCCGAAGAATCGAAGGGGGAAATGCGCACCAATCGGTGAACCCCCTTTTCGTTTTTCAGATAGCCGTAGGCGTTTTCTCCTGAAATCAAAAGGGTGGCGGATTTGATGCCGCCCTCGTTATCGTCCTGATAATCCAAAAACTTCACCTGATACTCCTTGGCTTCCGCATAGCGGGTATACATGCGCAGAAGCATCTCGGTCCAGTCCTGGGCGTCCGTTCCGCCGGCGCCGGCGTGAACCGATAAAATGGCGTTGTTTTTGTCGTACTCTTCGGAGAGCAGCGTTTCAATGCGCATGGCCTCGCTGCGCTCCTGATAGCTGTGATAGATGGTTTGGATTTCCTCCGCCAGAGAGTCGTCGTTTTCTTCCTCCGCCAGCTGAATCAATTCCTCCACGTCGTCAACGTCCTTTTCCAATGCGGAAAATCGTTCCAGCTTGGTTTCCATCCGCTTTTTATCCTGCATTGTCTTTTGGGCAAACTCCATGTCGTCCCAAAATCCCGGCACTTCCATCTGATAATTCAGTTCTTCCAATTTCAGCTTCAAATTGGCCAGGTCAAAGGGACTCACCCAGCTTTGATAAGAACTCTCTGCACTTGGGCAGATCATATTTGATCTGATCCAGTTCGATCATGCAACTCACCCTTTCTTTTATTCCAGATTATCGTTTCAAACTACGATTCCAAATTGCGTCCGCAGCACTTTTTATATTTCTTTCCGCTGCCGCAGGGACAGGGATCGTTTCTTCCTACTGTAGGTTCCTTTTTCACCGGCTGGGGCTTTTCCTCCCGGGGCGGAACTTTAGCTGCCTGAGGCAACCCCTGCGGGGCTTCGTTTGCGGCGATTCCACCGCCTGCGCCCATGTCCGCGCCCGTCGCCATACCGGCACCAGCGGCATCCTGCTTCACGCCGACACCCATGGAAACCACCTGACGGCGGCGGGTATCGGTCTGTACCGTAACATTGAAGCAGAAACGCACCGTGTCCTCCTGAATGGACTTGATCATCATATCGAACATATCGAAACCTTCGTTGGCGTAAGCCGTAGCCGGATCCTGCTGCCCCAGGGCGCGCAGGTTGATTCCCGCCTTGAGCTGATCCATGGCGTCGATGTGATCCATCCACTTGCTGTCCACGACCCGCAAAAGCACCATGCGCTCCAGTTCTCTCATGCGCTCCGCGCCGATTTCTTCTTCTTTAGCAGCGTATGCTTCCTCCAAACGGGCGGATACGTCGCTGCGAAGCTGATCCTCCGTAAGATCGCCCTTTTCTTCTTCGGTATATGCAAGCGGCCGTAAATTGGAGCAAAGCCGCGCCAGCTTTTTGTTCAGTTCGTCCAGATCCCATTCCTCTGCAAACTTGGAACTGTTGACGCAGTAATCCACTTCCTCACCCGCCAGGCCTTCCGCCATGGACAGGATGTAGTGGCGCAGGTCCTCGCCGTCCAGCACGCGGCGGCGCTCGCCGTAGATGATCTCTCTTTGCTTATTCATGACGTTATCGTACTGGAGAACGTATTTACGGATGGAGAAGTTGCGTCCCTCCACCTTCTTCTGCGCGTTCTCCACCGACTTGGTCAGCATGCCCGCTTCGATGGGTTCGTCCTCGGCAACGCCCAGCTTGGCCACCAGACCCTGCATCCGCTCGCCGCCGAACAGCCGCATCAGTTCATCCTCCATGGACAGGAAGAACTGGGTCTGTCCCGGGTCGCCCTGACGTCCGGCACGGCCTCGCAGCTGATTGTCAATGCGTCGGGATTCGTGACGCTCCGTACCGATGATGCACAGGCCGCCCAGCTGGCGCACCGTTTCCTGCTCCTCTGCACGTTCCACCTTAAATTGTTCCAACAGACGGTGGAACGTCTCTCTGGCCTCGATCAGTTCAGGATCTTCCAGAGGAACGAAACTGGTGGCAAAGGAAATGGCCTGGTCGCTGTACCCATTCTTGCGCATCTCCTTTTTAGCTTCAAATTCCGGATTGCCGCCCAGGATGATGTCCGTACCGCGACCCGCCATATTGGTGGCGATGGTCACCGCATTGAGACGTCCGGCCTCCGCTACGATCTCCGCCTCGCGCTGATGCTGCTTGGCATTCAGCACGTTGTGAGCCACGCCGCGCTTTTTCAGCATGTCGCTGATCAGCTCGGATTTTTCAATGGAAATCGTACCCACCAGCACCGGCTGACCGGTAGCGTGGCGTTCCACGATGCGTTCCACAATGGCCTTGAACTTTCCCTTTTCCGTAGCGTAGATGGAATCGTCCATGTCCTCACGGGCGATGGGCTTGTTGGTGGGAATCACCACCACATCCATGTTGTAGATTTCCCGGAATTCGTCTTCTTCCGTCTTGGCCGTACCGGTCATGCCCGCCAGCTTCTGATACATGCGGAAGTAATTTTGCAGCGTGATGGTGGCCAACGTCTTGGATTCCTGGCGCACCTGAATGCCTTCCTTGGCTTCGATGGCCTGATGCAGACCGTCGCTGTAGCGGCGTCCAAACATGAGACGGCCTGTAAACTCGTCTACGATGACAATTTCGCCATCCTTGACGATATAATCCACATCGCAGCGCATCAGGTTGTTAGCCTTCAGTGCGATCTGCACGTGATGGTTGATTTCCATGTTCTCCGGATCGGAGAAGTTCTCGATTTGAAACGCCCTTTCGCACTTGGCCACACCCTCTTCCGTAAGCGCCACGGTGCGATCCTTTTCGTCCACGGTGAAGTCCTCGTCCGGCTTCAGCGTTCTCACCATCCGATCGGCCTTCTGATAAAGGTCGGTGGACTGTTCGCCCTGACCGGAAATGATCAGCGGAGTACGCGCTTCATCGATGAGGATGGAGTCCACCTCGTCCACGATGGCAAAATTCAAGGGACGCTGCATCAGATCTTCGCTGTAAATCACCATGTTGTCCCGCAGATAGTCAAAACCGAACTCGTTATTGGTTCCGTAGGTGACGTCGGCATTGTACGCCGCTCTGCGCTGTTCTTTGGTGATGCCGTGAATAATGCAGCCCACGCTCAGACCCAACCATGTGTACAGCTTACCCATCCACTCCATATCGCGCTGAGCCAGATAATCGTTGACGGTCACCACGTGGACGCCCTTTCCTTCCAGCGCGTTGAGATACACGGGCAGAGTGGCGACCAGCGTCTTTCCTTCACCGGTTTTCATTTCCGCGATGCGCCCCTGATGGAGCGCCACACCGCCGATGAGCTGTACGTGGAAGTGCTTGAGTCCCAGGCTTCTCCAGGCAGCCTCACGGCAGACGGCATAGGCCTCCGGCAGGATGTCGTCCAGCGTCTCTCCGTTTTTTAAACGCTCCTTCAGCTGCGGCGTCTTGTCTTTTAATTCCTGATCGGACAGCGCCTGCATCGGCTCGTCCAACGCTTCGATCTGGCTTACGATCTTTTCAATCTTCTTCACTTCTTTGGCGTTGAGATCGCCAAAGACCTTTTCAAAAAATCCCATAGTATTTCCCTTTCTGTTCCATCGGTCAACGGCTAACAGAACAATTATATTCTATGCAAAAAGCATAATATCCTAATTTAAAGTATACCATATTGACTATGGAATTCCCAACCCTTGTTTTATGATATTTCTATAAAAATTACGTGTTATTTCGATCAAAAACAGCCTCCGGAGAAGAAACTTCCTCTCCGAAGGCTGTCTTGCGATTTCTCACTTGCGGTTGTCTTTGGCAAAGGCATTGTAGATCGCCCGAATGGCGGTCTCAAAGTCCTTGTTTTCCACGCCCACGATAATGTTCATTTCACTGGAACCCTGGTCGATCATGCGGATATTGACCCTGGCTTCTGCCAGCGCCGTAAACAATCTGGCAGCCGTTCCGTAGCGGTTGGCCATACCGGTTCCCACCGTGGCAACCAGCGCAATGTCGTGGCTCACTTCCACGTTGTCGGGGCTTAGCTTCCGGTCAATTTCGTCCAGAATGTCTCCCAGGTTATTTTTCAGCTGCTTTTTGGAAATCACCACCGAAGCGGTATCGATTCCGCTGGGCAGATGCTCAAAGCTGATGCCATAACCCTCTAAAATTCCCAAAAGCCGCTTGATATAACCCGGTTCGGAGCTCATCAGGTTCTTGTGGAGATTGATGACCACAAAGTCCTTGGAACCGGCGATTCCGGTGATGATTCTGCCATCGTCCTCAGGTTTGGCCTGAGAGACGATCATGGTTCCCGGATGCTCCGGATCGTTGGTATTCCTGATGTTGATGGGAATGTTGCTCCCTCTCACAGGATAGATGGCGTTTTCATGGAGCACGCTGGCTCCCATGTAGGACAGCTCCCGCAATTCCGCGTAGGAAATGTGCTGAATCGGCTCAGGATTATCCACGATCCGGGGATCGGCCTGTAAAAATCCGTGAACGTCTGTCCAGTTTTCGTAAATTTCAGCGTTTACGGCCTTAGCCACGATGGAACCGGTAATGTCGGAACCGCCTCTGGTAAAGGTCTTGATCTTACCGTTGGGCATGGTTCCGTAAAATCCCGGAATCACCGCGCCATCGTGCTTTTTCAGCTCTTCGGAAAGCGCCTTGTCCGTCTCCTCATCTAAAAACTTTCCCTTTTCGTTGAACTTCACCAATCCCGCAGCATCCACGAAATCCAAACCCAGATACGCCGCCGTCAGCTTGGCGTTGAGATATTCGCCGCGGGAAGCGATATAATCCGCGCCCTCGCCGGCCTCTAACCTTTCACGAATTTCCGCAAACTCCTGATCCAGCCCCACGTGAACGTTCAGGCTCATTTCCATGGCCTTGAACCGATCCACAACCACCTGATAAATCTGGTCGCAGGGAACGTTGTGTTCGATGTGAGTATTGCACAGATACAGCAGATCGGTAATCTTACTGTCACCGTCAAATCTCTTTCCGGGTGCGGAAACAACGATGTATTTTCTTTTGGGATCCGCGTCGATGATATTCTTCACTTTTCCCAGCTGAATGGCGTCCGCCACAGAGCTTCCGCCAAATTTTGCTACTTTTATTCCCATTGTTGTATCCTCTCTTACTGATGATGTCTTTTCTTTTTATTGATATGCTGATTCCGGTTTTGACGGAACAATAGGGAAGCTGCGATGGATCCCTTCTCGATTACAGACCGGCTTCCCGACGCAGAAGCTCCGCCTTATCCGTTTTTTCCCAGGGAACGTCGATATCCGTTCTTCCAAAGTGACCGTAAGCCGCCACCTGTCTGTAGATGGGACGCCGCAGATCAAGCTGCTCGATGATAGCGGCAGGGCGGAAATCAAAGCACTTTTCCACAATTTCTCCGATCTTTTCGTCAGCGATCTTACCGGTGCCCTCCGTATCGATCAAAATGGAAATGGGGTGAGCAACGCCGATGGCGTAGGCCAGCTGAATTTCACACTTGTCGGCCAGTCCTGCGGCTACCACATTCTTCGCCGCATATCTGGCCATATATGCCGCCGATCTGTCCACCTTTGTGGGGTCCTTTCCGGAGAAAGCGCCGCCGCCGTGTCTGCCGTAACCGCCGTAGGTATCCACGATGATCTTACGGCCGGTCAGACCGGAATCGCCGTGGGGACCGCCGATGACGAAACGGCCGGTGGGGTTGACGTAATACTTGGTGTTTTCATCCAGAAGCTCTGCCGGAACGATGGGTTTGATCACCTGTTCGATCATATCCCTGCGAATCTGCTCCTGAGTGGCCTCCGGGTCGTGCTGGGTGGAAACCACGATAGCGTCGATTCTCACCGGCTTATCGTCCTCGTATTCCACAGTGACCTGAGTCTTGCCGTCGGGACGCAGATAGCCGATCTGTCCGGATTTTCTCACATCCGTCAGCCTCTTAGCCAACTTGTGAGCCAGACTGATGGGCATGGGCATCAGTTCCGGGGTTTCGTTGCAGGCGTATCCGAACATCATTCCCTGATCTCCCGCGCCGATCTGAGCGGCTTCCTCTCTCTTGCTGCCCTGTTTCAGTTCCAGCGCTTCGTTGACACCCATGGCAATATCGCCGGACTGCTCGTCGATGGCCGTTACCACGGAGCAGGTATTGCCGTCATAACCGTATTCACCCTTGGTGTAACCGATGTCCTTGATGACCTGACGGATCAGCTTGGGCATGTCCACATAGCAGGTGGTGCTGATTTCTCCCATGACCAGCGCCATGCCGGTGGTCACCGCGGTTTCCGCAGCGACGCGGCCATAGGGATCCTGTTCCATAATCGCGTCCAGAATCGCATCGCTGATCTGGTCGCAAAGCTTATCCGGATGTCCTTCTGTAACGGACTCGGATGTAAATAATCTTCTTGCCATTTGTTGTTCCTCCTCATTCTTCGCCTGCATGGGCGACAACGCGCCTATCAAAAAACCCCTTCTATATTGAAAGAAGAGGTTCGATTTACATCTGATGTCATTGATCGCTTCCTCATCTTTCAGATCGCCGCCGCTTTTTCACAGCTTTGATTCTGTAGGATGTAGCACCTTTTCTCCCTTGGGATCGTCGACGATACGCGATCTTACGGGACAGAGGTTGCCGGGCTTCACAGGGCCTATTCCCTCAGCCGCTCTTGATAAGGCTTCCATACTTACGGATTCTTATTTAGACTATTTTATATCATATCTCATGCCGGCAGTATTGTCAATACCCATTCAGCAGTCTATTGGTCCCCTTTGATATCGTTGAGAAAGTCGTCGAAGTCTTCGTAATCGCTCTGTACGAAGTCCAATAGTACCGG
This sequence comes from uncultured Clostridia bacterium, assembly GCA_947426455.1. Taxonomy (GTDB): domain Bacteria; phylum Bacillota; class Clostridia; order Peptostreptococcales; family Anaerovoracaceae; genus RGIG446. The sequence goes on from CANEEC010000004.1 coordinate 22,568, forward strand.
CTCCTTGAATTCGAACTTCGCTGTGGGAATCACCATCATACCCAGCTGGCTTTTTTGCAGCTTCCGCTCCGCTTCCCAGATAGAGGGCAGCGTATAGGCTCCCACGATCAGCTGACCGAAATCCGTGAGGAAAAACAGGCTCTGTATGTCGTCGTTCAAACGGAAAATCCGTCGGTTCACATGTTCGTTGTCCTTGTGGAACAGCATGAACAGTCTTCCGTTTTCGTGACTGCTCTGCATGGCGGACATCAGCATATCCTCCAGCACTTCCACAGCTTCCTCCGGCCGCGCCAGAGTTTCAAACACCGTGACGAACTCCGGCCGGGACAGCATCATGGCCACCTCCTGGGTGGTTACCGTGAAGGCCGATCGCCGCTTTGCCGCAACCACCTTGCGGTTTTCCACCAGAATTTCGGTCATCACCAGCCGGTATTGGTTCCGCTGATCCACCTCGATCAGCGACTCGCTGAGATAGGAGATGGTGCCGTCGGGATTGACAAATTCTTCGATGGTATTTTTATAGAGGGTCGCTCCATAGGGTTCTGCCACGTCCGCCACTCTGCCGGAATCCACCGCCGCCGGATCGCACAGATAGGCCAGTCCCTTCTTATCCTTTCCGAAGGAGCGCATCAAAAAGTAGTGAATCAGCTCGTAGTCGCTTCTCAGCTTCCCGCACATCTTTTCCATGACCTCGTTCAGCAGAGAGCTCTCCTGGATCACCGGCTCCTTCAACAAACACTCGTATTCTTCCCGAGGTTCGGGCAGACGAATTCCCATCAGCTCCGAATCCCTGCAAAAATCCTGAACCAAATACCGCGCTTCCCGTTCCGTCAGGGCAACCTTTCGGCCTCCCAATCCGCCGAACAGCGATTCTTCGATGGAAATCACCACCCGATCATCGCTGCCGCGATAGCTCTTATAACCGTCCAGTCCGTATTCCTCGCCGTCAAAATAGAAAAACTGGTAGAAGTCCGCGGGAACACCGCTCACCGGCACTTCCCAGTGAATCTGAAGTCCCACCACTCCCATGAGGCGCGTATCGGTAACGTATGCGGATACGAAGCGCCGACCGTCGCAGTCTATCTGGCCTCCGCCCTTGATAACAGTAAACTTGTTGCGATCCAAAAGTTCCTCCTTCAGCGCACGTGGATAGCTTGCGCCACATCCTATTGTACTCTCTTTCCAAAAGAATTATAGATAAAACTTCCCGAAAATTCCTTCGCTTTCGCGTTCTTTAAACGCGTTCCTTAAAAGACGGGCTCGGGCATCTCCAGCTTCGCCATGGCGTCGCGGAACTGGCGGCGGAACATGGTGGTGGTCACGCACACGGCAATCACATCGGCGATGGGTTCTGCCAGCCATACGGCAAAGACCTTGCGCGCCGGCGAAAACAGCATAGGAAGCACCAGGATCAGGGGAATCAGCAAAATGATCTTTCGGAATACGGCCAAAAATGCCGACACTTTAGCGTTTCCCAAGGCGACAAAGGTCTGCTGGCAGGCGATCTGCGCCCCGAAGATGATTACGCCGCCCATGTAGAGCCGCAGCGCCCAGCTGACCATTTCAATGATTTCTTTATTATTGGTAAACAGCGCGCCGATCCGGCCCGGAATCAGCATGCAGATGGTCCATACGGTGACGGAATAGGCCAGACAGCATTTCAGCAGAAGATAAAACGCCTCCTTCACCCTTTCGGCGCTCTTTGCGCCGTAATTGTAACTGATGATGGGTTGCGCGCCCTGAGTCAATCCGGACAGCGGCAGCATCACCATCTGCATCACCGACGCCAGCACCGTCATGGTGCCCACGGCCACGTCGCTTCCGTACTTTAAAAGAGAATTGTTGAAGCACAGCATGATCAGGCTTTCGGTGGACTGCATGATAAAAGGGGCAAACCCCAGCGCCATACAAGGCAGCAGAATGTTCCGATCGATTTTCATATTCCTGATCCGTATCCGCAGCAGGGTTTTCTTTCCTGTCAGGAACACCATCACCCAGATGGCGGACAGCGCCTGGGATAAGATCGTAGCCAAAGCGGCTCCCGCCACTCCCATGTGCAGGCCGAAAATAAAGATCGGATCCAAAATCAAATTGGTAACGGCTCCGATCAGCACGGTTTTCATGGAAATTTTCGTAAATCCTTGGGTAGTGATAAAGGTATTCAATCCCAGGGACAGCTGCACAAAGGCCGTTCCCAAAAGATAGATGCTGAAATAGGATTCCGCGTAAGGATAGGTTACATCGCTTGCTCCAAACAAATACAGCAACCGCTTTTTAAAGCAGAAAAAGATGACAAACAGCGTCACCGAAATGAGCAAAAGCGCAGATACCGCATTCCCCAAAATCCGCTGCGCTTTTTCGTTATCTCCGCTTCCCATGGAGATGGCCGCTCTGGCCGCGCCCCCGGCGCTGATCAGCATGGAGGTTGCCGAGACCAATGTAATCAGCGGAAAGCAAACGCCCAGCGCCGTCAGCGCCGTGCCGCCCACCTCCGGAATGTGACCGATATATACCCGATCCACAATATTATATAACGCGTTGATCACCTGCGCGGTGATAGTAGGAACGGCCAGCTGAAACAGCAATTTTTTGACGGGCATGACGCCCATCTTCTCCTCCTGACTCATTTCCACAATACTTCGCCCCCTCGTCGAATGATGTCGTATTTATATATCATACCACACTCCACAGGGTTTTTAAACAACGAAAAAGTGCCGCAAAGCGGTTATGCGCTTCGCGGCACTTTATTTTCCATTAAGCGGATTCATCTGGCAAAACTGCCCGCCAGCAGGAATTATTTGCTGTAATCGAAGAATCCCTTTCCGGTTTTTCTTCCCAGTTCTCCGGCTCTTACCTTCTTCTTCAGAAGAACGTGAGCTCTGTACTTGGGATCGCCGTATTCCGTATACAGCACATCCATGATGGCCAAAACCACGTCCAGACCGATCAGATCGCCCAGCGCCAGGGGACCCATGGGATGATTCGCGCCCAGCTTCATGGCCGTATCGATATCCTCTGCAGATGCCACGCCGTCAGCCAGAATGCCAACAGCTTCGTTGATCATGGGAATCAGGATTCTGTTCACTACGAAACCGGGAGCTTCTTCCACTTCCACGGGAGTCTTGCCCAAAGCCGTGGCCAGCTCAACCACAATGGCCTTCGTTTCTTCGGAGGTAGCCAGACCCTTGATGATCTCTACCAGCTTCATGGCAGGAACGGGATTGAAGAAGTGCATACCGATGACCTTGTCGGGACGATTGGTAGCGCTTGCAATTTCCGTAATCGACAGAGAAGAAGTGTTGGTGGCCAGGATCGTGTCGGGGCCGCACAGAGCGTCCAGTTCTGCAAACAGAGCCTTTTTCGCTTCCATGTTTTCTGTAGCAGCTTCGATGATCAGGTCGGCGTCCTTTACGATTTCGATTTCGGTAGAACCGTGGATTCTGGACAGGATCGCGGCCTTATCGTCCTCGGTGATCTTTTCCTTGGCTACCATCTTGGACAGGTTCTTTTCCACGGTGGCAATTCCCTTGTCAACGGAAGCCTGATGTCTCGCTCTCAGAACTACTTCATAACCATTCTGCGCGCAAACCTGGATGATACCCGCACCCATGGTACCGGTACCCAATACACCAATCTTTTTCATGATACACACCTCCATATTGTCATGTTATATTTTTAACAATTTCTATGTTATTACTATACTACGAAGCCGTTAAAAATGCAATGGGTGAAAGCAAAGTCAGAATAATATTTTGTTTTTTCCTTATTTACCCTGAAATTCTGCTTTTCTCTTGCCTAAAAACGCCGCCATACCTTCTTTTTGATCCTGTGTAGCAAAACACTTGGCGAATAACTCGTTTTCGATTTTGATGGCTTCCTCCATGGGAACCTCGATGCCGCGCTTCATAGCCTGTGCGGAATACTTCACAGCCAGCGGCGCATTTTTCGCAATCTTGCCCGCCAGCGTCATGACCTCTTCCATCAGCGCTTCCGGCTCTACCACCTTGGAAACCAGACCGATGGCCTTGGCTTCTTCCGCATTGATCATTTCGCCGGTCAAAATCAGCTCCATGGCCTTGGACTTTCCGCAGATTCTGGTCATTCTCTGGGTGCCGCAGTAACCCGGCGTGATTCCCAGGCCAACCTCCGGCTGACCGAACTTCGCCTTTGCGCTGGCGTAACGGATGTCGCAGCTCATGGCCAGTTCACAGCCGCCGCCCAAAGCAAATCCGTTGACCGCGGCGATGCTGGGTTTATCCATCATTTCAATTTTGCGGAATACACGGCTTCCCAAAACGCCGAAATCGTAACCTTCTTTTTCGTTCATCACGCTCATCTGGGCGATGTCCGCACCGGCTACAAACGCCTTGCCCTCACCGGTAAAGATTACCACCCGCACCTCATCGTCGGCTATGGCCTGATCCACCGCGGCGTCAATGGCATTGAGAACATCGCCGTTTAACGCGTTCATGGCCTCCGGCCGATTGATTTTAATGATGGCGATGTTTTCCTTCTTTTCAAACAAAACTACACTCATGTCTTTCTCCTCCACTTTCTTTCATATGCATTTTATACATACAGTGAAAATACGTATATTCTAAAGCCCGCAGCAGCTGCGTGCATTAGTTCTCCTCCCCTTCGTTCACCGGCGATACCTCCGGATTGTAGTTGGGTACCAGATCCATGAGCCATCTCTTGGCTTCTTCGTCGGTTTTTCCCAAAATCTCCCGAATGCTCTCCTGCAAGCCGTCCGGCTGTTCCAAAAGACGGCTCAGCGCCGGAGAAGGATCCACCGGATGCCCCACGAATATCTTATCGTGAGTGGTTGCCCGAATTCCCTCTTCATCCAGCAATAATTCTTCATACAATTTTTCACCGGGACGCAGACCCGTAATCCGAATCTCGATATCCTTGCGCGGCTCAAAGCCGGACAGGCGGATCAGCTTTTCCGCTAAATCCATGATCTTCACCGGATCGCCCATGTCCAGGATGAAAATTTCTCCGCCCTCGGCCATGGCGCCCGCCTGAATCACCAGCTGAATGGCCTCCGGAATGGTCATAAAGTACCGGCAGATCTCCGGATGGGTTACCGTAACCGGCCCGCCGTGAGCGATCTGCTCGCGAAAAATAGGAATTACGCTGCCGTTGCTTCCCAGTACGTTGCCAAACCGCACCGCCGCATAATTGGTGCGGGAATGGGCGCTCTTTTCCTGCAGCATCATTTCACCCACCCGCTTGGTGGCTCCCATGACGTTGGTGGGATTCACCGCCTTGTCGGTGCTGATGAGAACAAACTTGCTCACCGCGTACTTTTCCGCCAGATCCAGCATGTTCTTCGTTCCCTGAATGTTGTTTACGATGGCCTCCCGAGGGTTGGCCTCCATCAGGGGTACGTGTTTGTGCGCCGCCGCATGGAACACCACATGGGGTTTATACCGTTGGAAAACGCCCTCCATCCGCTCGTAATCCCGAACGGAACCGATGACGATGTCGAACTCCACATCGGGGAATTTGCCCTGAATCTCATTGGCCAGCTCAAAAATGGTATTTTCATAGATGTCCACCGCCACCACCCGCCGCGGCCGGAACCGGCAGATCTGACGGCAAAGCTCGGAACCGATGGAACCGCCGCCGCCGGTGACCATGACGATGCGTCCCTCCAAATAGCCGCTGATGGCTCGCAGATTCACCTTCACCGTCTCGCGGCCCAGCAAATCCTCAATATCGATATCCCGCAGCTTGTTGATGGTTACCGTCTCGTTGATCAAATCGATCAGTCCCGGTAAAATCTGCACCTTGCAGCGAGTCTTGCTGCATTCTTCCGCAATGTCCCGAATTTCCGACTGCTGCGCCGACGGAATAGCGATGATGATCTCGTCCACGCCGTATTTTCTGGCAATCCTTCGGATGTCCCTGCGGCCGCCGGCGATCTTCACGCCCAAAATACGGCTTCCCTGCTTGTTCTTATCGTCGTCGATAGCAACCACGATCTTCTTGCGGTATTCCGGATGGAGCTTGATTTCTTTAATCATGGAAGCTCCCGCATCTCCGGCGCCCACCATCATAACGCGAATGTAATCGCTGCCGCCCATGACGGTTTCCCGCATGGACTCCTGGACGGACTTGTCTTTTCTGCCGTGGGTCACGTTGAATTTGCCGGGATAGATGTACTCCCGGATCATCCGATACCCCATGCGCAGACCGCCGATCAGGATGATGTCGATGAGTAGCACCATGCCGTTGACACCCCGGGGCAGGTACTGCTGCGAAAACTGCAAATATGTAATGGCCAGGGCATTTCCGATGCCGGTGACGAACAGCACCTTTACCAGTTCTTCGGAACCGGCGTATTTCCAGAGGCTGTTATACAGGCCGCCCACCCAGTAAGTGGCAAGCTTCACCGCCACCAGACCTAAGGCCGCGCCGATGAACACGTCCAGATAGCTGACGAACTGGCTGTTGGTCACGATGAACTCAAACCGCATCAAAAGCGCCAAAATATATGCAAATATGATACAACATGCGTCCCCCAGCATCAGCATGACGACTTTAGAAATTCTTTTCATAGATCATCCTTCGTTCTTTCTTCGTATCTTCTTCTATATGTGATTTCATCCCGCGGTCAAAATTATTCGCGGCTTTTTTCTGTATCTTACGCCAACCCGCGGTCAAAATCAACTGTAAGAGATAGAGCGCGGTATCGATTCCATACGCCGAGACCACGGCCATAAAGGGATAGACCACTGTCTTGTAGCGCGGCTGCACCTCCGACAGCATAAGAAGCAGCGCAAAGCCGAACACCATCAGCGCCGCCACCATTACCGTTCCCCGCTCCCGCCGAAGCAGCGCGGCGATGCCTCCCAGAAACATGAGAAACCCGGTGGCCACGGTAAACGCCTGCACCACCGGCAGATATGCGTCGTAAAACGCCCTTCCGGCCAGGGGATTTTCCTCGTCGATGGTATTCATGATAAACCGCATGCCTTCGTTGTTTCCCCAAGCCTTTCGCAGCTTGTGTTCCATGAAGTCCCGCCACAGTTCCGGATCTTCGCCGGAGCGTACCTGACGGTTCTGTTCCTCCACCGTCTCTTTTAAATGGTCGTTCATCTTTTCGTTGACTACGGCAAAATCGTAGTCGTATTCATCGATCAGACCCAAATACAGTTCCAACGTTTCCGGACACCACTGACCGCCGCTTTCCGAATTCAATCCCACGTTGAGAAAATATGGCGAAACGTCGCGATTGGACACACCGCCCACGTAGTTATCGATGTAATTGTAACCGTAGTTCATCATACCGCCGTAGGCAATCAGGCAAGCCGCCGCTACACTGACACACCGGAGGATTCCTTTTTGGGTCATATGGCCTTTGGCAATCCAACGCAGGAAAGCCACGATAACCAGCGCGATGAGCAGTATCTTATCGATGCTCTTGAAAAAGCCGGACAGCGCCAATACCGCGCCGAAAATCAATGCCGCCGGGATTTGCAGCCACAGGGATTCGGTCATTCGCCAGGCCACGGTGAGAATCAGAAGCGCACTCAGGCAGAGGAAAATGAACGTAAAATCCGGCGACAGCAGGATCTCATAGTACAGATAAAAGGGATTGACGCTGAACAACAGCGCGCTGATGATGGCCAGCACGTCTCGTCCCGAACCCAGATACACGATCACGTAGACCAGTCCCACGCTGATGCAGGAGGCGATCACGTTCCACATGATGCCGGTGAGGGGTACGGCGCCGAAGTGGACGTTGAGACAGTGAATCAGCTTCACGTACAGCGCCCAGTTGGGAAAAGCGCGGTAAAAATTGATTCCCTGTACCTCTGCAAGGATGGTTCCTTCTTGAAGAGACATGCGGAACACCCGGTCGAAGTCCAGAATCTGAACGGTATCCCGTCCGATCATGTCCACGACTCCCATGCGAATCCGATAGGAAAACCAAAGCAAAAGCAAAAGCTGAAGCCACCAGGGAATCGTCCACAGATGCGCCCGCTTGGGAAACAAAACGGCTTTGAGCTTCGCCAGTCCCCTTGGGGTTTTCGGGGGTTCGCTCCCGTCCTCGCAGAAGTCGCGCCGGTCACGTTGGTGACGGGCCGGCCGATGCAGTGGCGCCAGCCGGTCTGGCGCGGGTAAGGAGCGCCAGTTGCCAAAGAAAAAGGCATACGCCGCAATCCACAGAATCAACTGCACAACAAAATCCATGGTAGGCTCCAACAGTTCGTCGGCGATGAGCTTGGGATTTTCCGGCATTCCCACATTCTGTCCGGTGTAAAATTCCAGCGCCATTCCGTAGGCCACATACCATGCAAAGATGAGAAACAAAATATAGAAGCAGACGGCCAGGCCGCCGCTTACGAATTCTCTCACTTTATCCGTCTTGCTTTTCATAGTTTTATTCTACCACAATTCTCCTTGGGTATGATATAATAATTTCAAATTCCCTGTCCGTTCAGAGAAAATCATCGGAGGGCGTAGGAGGTTTTCCCATGAAATTGATCAGTGCGGTGGTTCCCTGCTATAACGAAGAAGCGGCGCTCCCCTATTTTTATAAAGAAATCTGCGACGTAACCCGCCATCCGCGGTTATCGGAATACGAGTTTGAATTTCTGTTCATCAACGACGGTTCTTCCGATGAGACGCTGACGCTTTTAAAGGACATGGCCGTCCGGGACGACCGCGTCCGCTACGTATCCTTTTCCCGCAATTTCGGCAAGGAAGCGGCCATGCTTGCCGGGCTCACCGAGGCGAGGGGCGATTACGTGGCGATTTTGGACGCCGATTTACAAGATCCGCCTTCGCTGATCCCCGAGATGATCGAATATATAGAAGCGGGCGACGAGACGGGCAAGCGTTACGACTGCGTGGCAACCCGCCGGGTCAACCGCGTGGGCGAACCGCCCATCCGCTCCTTTTTTGCCCGCCGGTTTTACCGCATTATGAACCGCATTTCCAAGACCGATATCGTGGACGGCGCCAGGGACTTTCGTCTCATGAGCCGCGCTTTCGTGGATGCGCTTTTGGAGTTGAAAGAATATAACCGCTTTTCTAAAGGCCTATTCGGTTGGGTAGGCTTTGAAACCAAATGGCTGGAATACGAAAACGTCGAACGCGTGGCAGGCGAAACGAAATGGAACTTCTTTAAGCTGCTGCTCTATTCCTTTGAGGGCATCACAGCCTTTTCCACCGTGCCGCTGGCTCTGTCCTCCGTGACCGGCATCCTCCTCTGTCTGGTGGCCTTTGTGGCGCTCATCGTCATCGTGGCCAAAACCCTGATCTGGGGCGATCCCGTAGGCGGCTGGCCATCCTTAGCCTGCATCATCGTCTTTACCGCCGGCGTTCAGCTTCTCTGCGTAGGAATTTTAGGCCAGTACCTGTCCAAAACCTACCTGGAAGTAAAAAACCGCCCGGTGTATATCATTAAAGAAAAAAACACCGAAAGCAGCAAATAAACACGTTGCCCGAATCGTTCCGATTCGTTTGATAACTTTGTTTTTCGCCGCTTCCCCAAAACGGCCTTTACCGTTGCGGAGCTGACACCTAAAAAAAATTTGCATTACCCGCCTTGGAAATTATTCATCACCGTTGCTCCTATGCGGGTTTTTTCGTGTTCTTCTTCCCTTCCATACCATAAATCACTTGTCCAATTCCTTATAGCGCATGGAAAACATCCATGAGAAACTTTCCATGAATGGAAAGCCGCAGCTTGTCTTCAATTCTCCACCTGCGGAGGATTGACCCAAAGCTTCATAGAAATTATCTTTATAACGGCTGATTCGGCGATTCATCGAACGTGATGCGGGTATTCTTATTGATTTTTTTGTATTAAATGTTATAATTTGTATATACAGAAAGGGGGTTTTCATATGAGCACTCCGCAAACAATAAATGGGCTAATGCGACATTTAAGAAATGATTGTAACATTCAAATCAATGGTAGTTACCAAAAACAACAACTCGTCAGTTATGGATACTATCACGGATATAAAGGCTATCGTTTCATAAAAAACAAATACAATCGAATTCCGTATACCAATTTCGGCGAGGTCGTTGCCGTAATTGAATATGACAACAATTTAAAGGCCGCTTTATATTCCGATTTGATGTTTATCGAAACTGCCATAAAGAATATTATCTGCAATGAATCTGTAAATGGTCTAAGGCTTGGCACATTTGAACATATCTATAAAGAACGTATGCGGGATAACACTACGAATACGAAGCTTCAATCTAAGCGGTTAAAATTGAGAAATTCTGTATATTCGAAGCTGTCTGTGCGCTATCATGACGAAGAAGGGAAAGATAATCAGATGGTTCGTCATTTTTATAACCGAGGAGAAGACGCTCCCTTATGGGTCGTTTTCGAGATATTATATCTAAGTGATCTTGCCAGTTTTTTTGAATGTCTGAACGAATCGGTACGAGAACATATTATGATGCAATTAAATATGTTTGATGTATCTATTGATACAAACAGAAGCCTTCTTAGCAACATATTATACACTATAAAATCGCTCCGCAATTCAGTTTCTCATAATAATATCATTTTTGATACGCGCTTCAAAGATAGAAAAATCAGCCCTGTTCTCAAAAAATGGGTTGAAAAAGAAACCAGTATTCAAAATATTACCTTATATTCACTGATCGACTACATAATTATTGTATGTTGTTTGTTGAAACGTGTGGACTTCAGTTCTACAAGAGCGAAACGGTTAGTTACCGCCTACAAGAAGCAAAATGACCTGCTTCAAAAGAACGTTGCGGCCTCAATTCATACAAAAATTATTCCACAAAACGTTACACAAAAAACTGCCGATTTGGAAACCTACCTCAACACGTAATCACTTTATCATTCGAAATTTATCTTGCATTTTTTCTATTCGCACTGTATATTATAGCTATGGAAAGAGGTGTATGTTTTCGGACTGCACTGGGGGAGTCACTCTGTGGCTCCTTTTTATGTTATCTACTACCAATATAAACGCTGCTTCCTTCCACGCCTCTTCGGGACTTATGCCCCGCTTCTGCGTCCCAACAAGTCCTTGATCAAATTCACTTCTTCGATCTTCTGCACAACCAGCAGCAACAGGTATACCGCTGCCGCTACGCAAACCGCAAGTCCCAGAGAAATCAGACCAGGCAGACCGGCTGTGTCCAGCAAAAACCCATAACACACCCGGGACGCCGCCACGGCAATCACGGTGGATATTAAAATTTTCGCCATCTTTGCCTTAGAACGCAGCAGCTGAATTTGCGGATAGTTCCGCCGCAATCCCAGGTACAACTGCAATACATTGATCCCTGCGGCAATGGAGGTTGCCAGCGCCAGTCCGCCCTGTTTCATGGGATTTACCAAAATCAGATTCAAAACGATGTTGGTCACGGCCGCGACTGCCGCATAGATTACCGGCGTTTTCGTATTTCCCATGGAGTAGTACAGCTTCGTCAGCAGCAGGGCAAGTCCCTGAAACAGAATCCCCGACGCATACCAGAAAAACGCCGGTTCCGTCAGCGCCGAAGCGGACATATCGAAAGCTCCCCGCTCATAGGCCGCCTGAATCACCGGACCGCTGTAGGCCATGGCTCCCAGCGTACAGGGGGCGGCGATGATGAATACCACGTTGATTCCCCGTTCCATGATGCTGCTGACTCGGTCATAGTCCTCCAGCGAATTGGCCTGGGTCAGCTTGGGATAAATCAGCGTCACCAAAATGGTAGACGTGACGGTTAAAATCATGTTGCTGATCAGATTGGCATAATTCAGCGCAGATACCGATCCCGTGGCAAGGCCGGAGGCCAGACTTTTATCCACAAAGGCGTTGATCTGGTTGATGCTGCCGCCGATGAAAATAGGAAGCGCCATCATGGCGATATGCTTTGCGGTGTCTTTCAGCTTCCAGTCAAAGGAATACTGTAAACCCCTGCGCTTCGCCAGGGTTGCCACCCCGATGCAGCGGATGATATTGCCGAACAAAATACCGAAAGCCAGGTAATAGTGAGATGTGTAGGCGCTGATGATGATAAATACGATGATGGAAATGCTCTGACTGTAACCCAGCAGAATCTGGGGAAGAAACACCCCTTTATATTGCAAAAATGCCTCCAGCAGCGTGCTGATGGAGCTGAACATCAAAAGGCACATGGTGATGCGCAGATAGCTTTCCGTCAGCGCCGCTTGCTGAGCGGAGAAATTACCGGCAAACACCTGAACCAAGAGGTCGGGACACAGAAATCCCAACAGAGCGGAAACCGCCGAAATGACCACGAGAATATTCAGCGTGCGACTGGTGTAGAGGTTTGCCTCCTTTTCACCCTGCAATTCATATCGCTGGGAAAACGTAGGCATATAGGAAATGGCCACCGCGCTGAACAGGCTGGCAAACAGCATGTTGGGTATGGACTGCGCCATAACGTAGGCGTCGGTGATGACGCCCGCGCCGTAATAATTGGCCAGCACCAATTCCCGAATGAAACCCACCAGTTTAGAACCCATGGTAAAGACGGCCATCAGAAGCGCCGTCTGCGCCGCCGTCAGTTGAAACGATTTCATAGCTTTTCCCTTTGTCATTTTCCCCTTGTCCAATCTTTTAATCCCATTCATTGTATCATTTGCTAACGTCATCGTCAATCCGAGCGGAAAGCAAACAAAAGCACGGTTCTTTCTGCATTCCATAAGCAGCCGACCATAAATTTATTTTAGAAACAATAGTAATAACTGACCATTCAAATCACAAAAAAGAAATAAACCGCCAGGCCAAAAACTCGCGGTTTATATTCTTTAAGCTAACAGTCTAAGGCTAACCGCCATCGGTAACACCTTTTCTGTCCTTATTATATGCACGCTGCTCTCAAAATTGCAAGTCCCTTTATTTACTCTTCCCTCTGACACTTGCACATGCGGAACAGCTCGCCGTCCGCGTCCACCTGGGTACACGCTCCGCAAATGCCCTCTCCGCAGCACATCCGCGCGTTGTTGCTCCACACCAGCTTCGCCTCGGGAAGGACTTCCCTGGCCAACGCCCGAATCACGGAAACGAAGTAATCCGAAGTCATAATGGCCACCACATCGCAGCCGCTTTCCCGAATCGTCCCCTGTAACGCCGCCAGCTGATCCGGCTGGGAAAGCGTCACGTATTGCGGCCGGCAAGCGCTTCCGTATTCCTCCAGAAATTCCTTTCCCACCTTATCCGCATCGGCGATCCAGCGGGCGGCAGTGTCCGGCGTCAGGCGGCTCATGGTAAGCAGCGCCGGTGCGGCGCCCACGCCCTTGGTCACAAACAATACCTTTTTGCCCTTCAAATATCCCGGCTGAAGGTATTTGACCCCCTGCAGGCCGCCGCCGTAGACGCCGCGGACTTCCAACCTTTCCGCTGTCAGCAGGATTTTGGACTTATGCCCCTGTTCTTTGATCGCCACCGAAATCGTTCCCGCTTCCTCCGATGTCCTTAAAACGGAAACAGGTACATCGTAAAATCTCATCTCCTTCGGATGGCGCAGAAATACATAGCTTCCCGGCTTGGATGCCCTCTGGGCAAACCCCCTTCCCGCGACCAGCGTCAGCACCTGCAAATCGTCTCCATATTCTTTGCGCTGCAGTACCTCCGTCGTAAAGCCGCGGCGCAGACCCGAAGGCCTCCCGCCGTTTTGCATGAACTCATTTTGAATACAGACGCCGCTCCAATCGCAGTCGCACGTATCCTTTCCCTGAAGACGGCTGCAAATGAGACAATCGCCCGTCACCGCCAGATTGCAGGGGCAGTACTCCGTCCCCGCGTCCACACATCCATACGTCAAACTCATTTCTTTCCTCCATCCACATCTTCAAAAAAGTACAGCGGTACAGAATATACGTACTGTCCCGACACATAAATGTGCAAAAGTCCTGCCTGATCTCCCCGCCGCAATGGGGCTTTCACCGGTTCCGTTACCGCGTAGGCCACGCCGATGTTGTCTCGTTCCGCAGGGCGCACCAAACACGTAACGCTGTCACGGACGCCCACCCAGACAGAGTCCCGGACGCCGCCCTCCACAGCCACCTGCGAAAGCCGCTGTCCCTTGGCGGCAATCTCCGCAGATTCAAAGGTTTCATAGGCGTAATCCATCAGCCGATACGCGTCGTTGAACCAATCCGGCGCATTCATCACCACGCAGATCAGCTTTCGTCCATCCCGTTCCGAGGAAGCCACCAGCGTGCGGCCGGTGGCCTTGGTATATCCGATTTTCACACCGGTTCCGCCGTCGTACTGATGTACCACCTTGTTTTTATTGTAAAAATAGGGATCCCGATCCTCCTGACGCTGCGCCGTCCAGTTCTCCGCGCCGGCGATGACAGAAAATGCAGGATTCAACATAGCCGTCCGCCCGATCAGCGCCATGTCGTAGGCCGTCGTATAATGGTTTTCATCGTGCAGCCCCGTGGGATTTGCAAAATGCGTATTCACCGCGCCAATCTGCTGCGCCCGCTGATTCATCAGCGCCACAAACCGTTCCACCGATGAGGAAACCGGCTCCGCCGCTGTTCCTGCCGCCGTTTTCTTCACAGTCGCTGTCCCCGCAGAATCCTCCATTTCTTCACCGATCGCCATAGCGATAGCGGTTGCCGCATCGTTTCCGGAACGCAGCATAGCTCCGTACAGTAGATCCTCCAGGGACATGGTCTCCCCCGCTTTTAAATAAATGGACGACCCCTCGACGCCGATGGCTTCGCCGCCCACGGTAATGTTCCGATCCAGCTGACCGTACTCGATGCCCAAAAGCGCTGTCATGATCTTCGTCGTACTGGCCGGGTAGACCTTCGCATCTTTCTTTTTTTCATATAAGATCCGCCCTGACGTCAAATCCATGACCACGGCGGACTGCGCCGACACCGCCGGCGCCTGAGGATCGGTGAAAGAAGTGTCATCCGTCGATGCGTGATCGCTCTGCGACCCCTTGGCAACCACCTGCTGTTCCCAGGTGCGAAAGCGTTGTTCCTCTTGTCCGGACTGGCTTTGCCCCGACCCGCTCCGGCCAAATCCTCCGGCAAAAAGCTCCGCCACCACTGCCGCCATCAGTCCCAAAGCAATCACCGTACCGACGATCCACAGCACCGGAAATCCTATGCTGCGGTCGGATAAGCTTACGCCACGACGAAAGAACCTTGCGCCGCCAAAGAACCTTGTGCCGCGGCCAGAGACTCTGCCGTCGTGTTTCCCAGTTTTCCCCATAAAAAAATCTCCCCTTCAGAGTTTCCTCTGAAAAAGAGATATGTGTTAGCGGGTTCAATTATTCCTGGTGCTTTTCCCTGCTGCTTTCCAAAGTCAACAAAACCACGGCAGAAATGACCAAAGCGCAGCCGAT
This sequence comes from uncultured Clostridia bacterium, assembly GCA_947426455.1. Taxonomy (GTDB): domain Bacteria; phylum Bacillota; class Clostridia; order Peptostreptococcales; family Anaerovoracaceae; genus RGIG446. The sequence continues at coordinate 37,907 of CANEEC010000004.1, forward strand.
CAACCCCCGCGCCGTTATCGTCTCGTTTAAAACCAGAAAACCCAGAATCACCGTGGAAATCGGTTCGAACATCCCCAAAATGGACGTCACCGTGGGCCCCACATTTTTTACCGCCACGGGAATCATGGAATTGGCTCCTACGGATACGCACATGGCCATTAAAAACATGAAAAACCAACCCTTGAGCGTAATGGCCAGCGTCAAATGGGAAGTCAGCAAACCATAAACGCCTACGACCACGGCAGCCACGCAGCAGCAGTAAAAGCTGATGACCAGCGGGTGAAGCTCCCTTACGCCCCCCTTGTCCATGATGATGACGTAGGCGGAATAGGCCACTCCCGACAACAGCGCAAGGACGATTCCCATCATGTTCAGGTTCAGGTCTTTTTCTAAGAACATCAGAAGTCCAACCACGGATAAAACAATGGCCGTCACCTTGGTTTTGCTGATCTTTTCTTTAAATACCACGACACAGACCACAGCCACGATGACGGGATATATGAAATGGATACAGGTAGTCAGACCCACCGATATGTAATTATAAGCGCCGTACAAGAGCATACCGGTGAGCGACGCTCCCGTAATTCCCAATAAAATCAGGGATTTCAGCTGATGCTTCGCCACCTTCAGGGATTCGCCCTTCGCCTTTAACACCGCGTACAGCACCGGAATGGAAAACAGGCTGCGGCACCAGGTCAGCATGATGGTATTGGAACCCTCCGCATAGGTGATTTTGCCCAAAATTCCCGTACAGCCGTAAATGCAGGCCGCCAAAACAGCGAAAAACACGCCTGTGCTTTTATTGATCTTCATTCAACTTCGCCTTCTCTCACTCTCGCTCTTGTCCGTTCAATTCCAGGGAGATCTGTTCAAATCCCAAAGCGTCCAACGTCTCTACGTCCTCGTCGCCCTCGCCCACCAGCGAATCCACCTCCTCGATCTGAGGCAGATCCTTCAGCGTAGTGAAGCCGAACTTCTCTAAAAACAGCTTCGTCGTTCCGTACAAGATCGGGCGTCCGATTCCCTCGCTTCGCCCCTTTTCTTCAATGAGTTGACGCTTGGTCAAACCTTCGATGACCCGGTCGCATTTGATGCCGCGAATGGCTTCGATCTCGCCGCGGGTTACCGGCTGTTTGTAGGCGATGATGGCCAAAACCTCCAGCGCCGGCTGAGACAGCTTCTTTTCCTTCACAGGGGTACAGAACCGCTCGACATATTCACCGTTTTCCACGGCGGTGCAGAGCTGAAAGCTCTTATCGATCTCCCTGATGCGGATACCGCGTCCCTGTTCCTCGTACTCTGCCTGCAATTCCTTCATATCGTCGTAAATATCCCGCCACGGCACGTCGAACATCTCCGCGGCATCTTTGACACTGAGAGGTTGTCCCCATACGAACATCAGGGATTCCAGCGCCGATTTCATGGTTTTTTTACTGGTCATTTTCTTCCTCCTGAGGTGGAGTTTCCGCCCCCGCCGCTTCCACAAGCGACACCGTAATTTCTCCGTAGCGCACATCCTGCTGTGCCGTCACCGCATGTTGTTTCAAAAGCTCCAAAAGCGACATGAACGTCACTACCACATCATAACGGGAAGTCGCTCCCATGAGCAGTTCCCGAAATGTCAGCCGTTCTTTTCCCGTCAGGCTTTCTCTCATCTGTTGAATGCGGTTTTCAATGGTGACACGCTGGCGCTCGATTCTGGCGTAGGTTCTGCGCACCTCCTCCAGCCGGCGCTTTCGTATGAGAAATAGATGAAACGCCTTGACGAACTGGTTCAGATCCATATTGAGAACCTCATCCGGCTCTTTCGTATACTCCGCCAAATCCTCCTGAGGTTTGACATATACGTACTGCATCTGTTCTTCCCGCTTGCGCAGCAGCTCCGAAGCAGCCTTACATTTCTTGTATTCCAGCAGCTTCTGCACCAGCTCCTTACGGGGATCTTCCGCTTCTTCGGCGCCGTCCGCCGTCTTTGGCCGCGGCAGCAGCATCCGCGATTTCAGCTCGATGAGCATGGCGGCCAGCACCATGAATTCACTGCCTACCAAAATGTCCTGACGCTTCATCTGTTCTATGTAAGCCAAATACTGAGTCGTAATTTCGGAAACCCGGATATCGTAGATGCTCATCTTGGCGTGTTCAATCAAATAGACCAGCAGATCAAAGGGTCCTTCAAACTGATCCAGCTTTACTTTGTATCCCATGGTTTCCTCCTTCCGACAAAAATCTTAACCAATCTATTTTATCATATTTTGTATGGTAACAAAAGCGAAATTTCCGAAATGAAAAACCGCCGAAGTCATAAGAGACCCGGCGGTTCTCGTCGCATTGTTATTCTATTTTCCCAATCCGAATCCGTTGGAGGTCAGATAGGACTGCAACGTTTTCTGTTGGTTCAAAATCTTATTGGCGTACGTCTTGGAATAGGAACCGCGGTTCACTCGACCCGATCCCTGATTGTATGCGGATAACGCTTTGATCATATCGCCGTTATAGGCGGCTTTCTGACCGCTGATCAACTTAGCGCCCAGCTTGATGTTCATATGGGCATCGTACAGCTGCGCCTCTTTTACACCGTATCCGGCGGCCGTCCTCGGCATGATCTGCATGATTCCCACAGCACCGCCCCTGGCCTTGGCCTTCACGTTAAACGTGCTCTCTCTGTGAGCAATGGACATCAACAGCGTTTCATCCACGCCGTGAACGCGGGCTTCGTGCTGGAATAACGCTACCAGATACTGTGCCTGCGCCACGCTGACGCTGCTGTTGTACTTGCGAATGTAGCTGACCAGTCCTTTATTGTACTTCGATCTGGCCTGATCCCAATAATTCTTGGCATCCACCGCGGGATCGGTACTGATGTACACACCGCTGTAGGATTCGTAATAGATGCTGATTCCCAGATTCGGATCATCCGTCAGCGCCTTCAGCGGCAAATACAGCGTTTCGCCGTAGCTCATAATGGGCATGGATTCCAAATCCAGATTGTGCGCCGTCAATACCGGCGTCTCGATGACATCTGTGGCTTCCGCCTGACCGTTGTCGGCGGCATCCGCGGCTTGCGGCGTATAGGTGATTACCTTCACGTCATTGACCACGGTGGCTTTGATGTCGTTCATATCGCTGGCCAGCGCAGCGTCTTTCACCTGCGCTTTCGCGATATCGGTTTTTAAAATTTTTAATGTGCGGCTTTCCCAATCCATCTCGCACTGCAATCCCATAGCGCCCTGGATTCCCTTCGTCATGGGAATATAAGTAACGCCTTTGTGCAGGAAGAATGGTCGGTTCAGTTCATAGTTCCAAATTCTTGTTCCATTGATGCTGATATCTCTAAAAAAGAAGGTACCAGTAACTGTTTCTTCTGCGAAAATCGAGATTGATGAGCAGAGTAAGATTGTCAAGGAAAGCCACACAGATATAAGCTTCTTTGCCATATCAAATTCCCTCACTTTCTCGTATTTCTCAATTGAAATACATTACTATTATATCATAAAACCCCTGCTTGTATACTATTTTTTTGCCGCAAACGGTGCTAAAAAACGCTCTAACCGTTCAAATTTCAACATTTTATAAGAACACTCCTCCGTGTGTTTTTTCACTCTTTTTTGCCCTTTTTTCCTTAAATTTTATCATTTTTCGTATTTTATTCTTTAATATTAACATTTTGCAGGAAATCCTATTGACACTTTTTCAAAAAACGAATATTTTAATAGTATAAATGTCCATTTCCTTGATTTTTTTCAGATTTTATGAGGTAATTTCCCTATGAATGTGGATGAAAAACGAGTCCTTTTTCTGGCTCTAAAAGCGGGTGAATTGCTGTTGAAAAGCGGAGCGGAAACCGCCCGGGTGGAAAGCACCACCACCCGCATTTGCCGTTCCTGCGGCGTGAATGACGCCGACGTGTTCGTCATGCCCACCGGCCTGTTTTTAACCGTCAACTCCGAGAACAGTCAAACTGCGGTCCAAAGCTATATCAAGCGCATTCGCGGTTCCCGCACCGATCTGGAGCGTATTTCCCAGTTAAACGCATTATCCCGTCAACTGGAAGAAAAGTCCATCACACTGGAAGAAGCGGAGATTCGCGTAGAACAGATCGGTCACGAAATGCAGTTTCCCTTTCTCATCCGGCTGGCGGGCGCCATGATGATTGCCGGCTGCTTTACCATCATGTTCAACGGCAGTCTGATGGACTTTTTCTGTTCCCTTTTAGTGGGCGCTCTCACCTATCTGTTTCAGATCAAGCTGGCGGTTCGCCTTCAGTTGAACTGGTTCGTGGAAACCTTTCTCTGCTGCTCCTTTGCCACCGCCATGGCTCTCATCTTCACTCGCTTTCATCTGGGAGACAACTTCGACCCTATCATCATCGGTTCGCTGATGATCTTCTTCCCCGGCGTAGCTATCACTAACGCCGTGCGGGATATTCTGGCCGGCGACACCGTTTCCGGTGTTTCCCGGGCAGCCGACGCCATTTTAACCGCGCTTTCCATCGCCATGGGCGCCGCCGTGGTTCTTCAGATTTACAGCGGAATGGGAGGTGTTTTATAATGCTTCTGCAATTTGTGGCCGGACTGATGGCAACCATAGGTTATGCGCTGATTTTCAACCAGCCGCGCCGTCATTTGGCGGCTACCGGCCTCGCCGGCGCCGCCGGCTGGATTCTGTACCTATACGCCGTATCTTTGGGAACCGGCGAAGCCTTTTCCTGCTTTCTGAGCGCTTTTTTGGTGACGGTTCTGTCCCAGCTTTTCGCCCGCCTTTTGAAAGATCCGGTGATGATCTTCTGCATCCCCGGAATCATGCCCATCGTTCCGGGAGCCGCCATGTACCGAACCATGCGGGCGTTTATCGAACACGATATGGCGCAGGCCGCCGCCGCAGGTTATTCCGCCATCACCATGGCCGCCGCCATCGCTTTGGGCCTGCTTGCCGCCTCCTCGCTGGCTCACATTCTCACCGCCGTTCGCCACACCTTTTTCCGGCGGCCGCTTTAGTCGGATCGGCGGGTTTCCAGAGCCAGACCAATCAGGCGATCCGCCTGATCTACCATGAACAGCGGAATGTTCAGTACGTCATCGTCCAGCTTCAAATTATCCAACGAGAAGCGAATGCGAAGCTTTACCTGATCCGAAAACAGCTCCTTGAATTTCCTAAGGCTCTTACTGGACGTGTTCGCTTCGGATTTTACCTCTATAGGAAAAATATCGTTCTCTCGCTGAATGAGGAAATCCACTTCGTAGGACGGATTATTTCGGCTCCAATATCGGGGAACGACTTCAAATTGAGGAAGTAAGGTTTGCAGCACAAAATTTTCGGTCAGCGCGCCCTTAAACTCGCTGAACAGGCGGTTGCCCTCGCCGAATGCGGTAGGGGCAAGCTGAGCCAGACGGCGGAGCAAACCCACATCCACCAGATAAATCTTAAATGCCGAAAGGTCATCGTAGGCCGCTACAGGAAGTCCAGGGGCGGAACTGCGATAAATTTTGTGTACCAGGCGGGCGTCTACCAGCCACTGCAAAGCGTCTTCGTATTCCCGCGCTCTGGCGCCTTCTTTGACTGCTTTATAGAGAAACTTTTTATTCTCCCTTGCCAACTGAGATGGAACGGACTTCCATATCATAGAAATTTTCGGGAATTGGCTGACATCGGGATGCTTGGCAAAATCACGCTCATAGGCGCCGATAATCCCTGAAAGCGCCTCCTGCATGGCGGAAACATCCCGCGCTTCCGTCCACATCAGCACGGATTCTGGCATACCGCCGGTGATATAATACATTTTCAATTTTTCATAGAGCGGGTTGAAAAAAGCATCGGGAATTGGCTCAATCGCGGTCACGCTTTCCGTATATGCGGCAAGATTTTCATCGCCGTTGGCAAGCAGGAATTCCGTAAAGGTCATAGGGTCAACCTGCATGAAATTTACCTTACCCACCGGAAAGGACGACGGTTTCGCCAAAGCGATTCCCAGCAAAGAGCCGGCGCAGGCAATATGATACTGCGGCGCATTTTCACAAAAATATTTCATGGAGTTGATGACCTTTGGACAGTCCTGCACCTCGTCAAATATGATGAAGGTCTTTTCAGGAACAATCTTTTGCCCGCTTGCCAGCATCAAGTTTTGCAAAATCCGATCTACATCCTTTGTAGTCTCAAAAAACTGTTTATATTCTTCGTTTTCATCGAAATTAAAATAGGCGGTATTCTCATAATAGCGCTTACCAAACTCTTTTAAAATCCATGTCTTGCCCACCTGACGCACACCCTTTAAAATGAGTGGCTTACGATAGGGCGAATTTTTCCAATCCAGCAGTCTTTTCAAAATCAATCGTTCCATAAATGCGCACCTCACACTTTTATTGCAGTTTTAACGCACTATAATCACATTTTTATTGTATTTTTAGTGTATCATAATCACACTTTTATTATACATAAAAGCCATGAAAAAGCAACCTCTCTCATTGACGCACATTCTCACCATCAAACCAAAAGCCTCCGGCGCTGCCGGAGGCTTTTTTCACTTCGCTATTTCCACGTGATGTCCGCCTGTTTTAATCGCCGGGGAACCCGCAGATAATCCTCGTCCTGGGGATATCCCAACATGAAGGCTCCGTAGAAGCTGTGACCCGCAGGCAGAGCAAAGTCCTCCCGCAGTGTGGGAACGGCGTTCAGCATTCTGGTCAAGTACCCGCCCCAGCAGGTGCCTACGCCCTGTGACTGCAGCAGCAGTTCCAATGTGGCCATGGCGATGGCAGTATCCTGCTTAGGATTGACGGCGTCGTCAGGAGCATAAGCCAAAATCAGCGTGGAGGCCGTTCCCATGACCACGTTATTTCCGTGCTGATATTCCTCAGCAATCTCCGCAGACGTACCCGTTTCATCGATCCAGGCCAGTATTTTCTCCATCATATCGTCCATCCGCTCTTTGGAACGAACCACGATCCACTTGGTGGGGTGTTGATTTTTCGCGCTGGGCGCCCAGGAGACCAATTCCAGCGCCTCTTTCAGGATTTCCTCATCCACCGGATGTTCCCGAAAATGACGGTAGGAACGGCGTTGACGCACCAACCGCACTAACTGCTCTTTGATGTTGTCATCGTAGCTTTCCACTTCTTCATGCGCCGCCGGTTCGCCGTTCCAGGAGATGGCTCCCATGGGGCAGACCGCCGCACAGTGCATACAACCCATGCAGCCCCGTTTGGGATTGGCCGCCACCCGACCGTCCACCGGGTCAAAGACCCTGAAATTACATACGTTCAAGCATCGCAGACACCCTACGCAGATGTCCTGATTGACCTGTATCATAGTTTCACTCCTCAGATGTTGATTTCCCCTTCGGCCAGAATCACACCGCTTCCGCCCACCTGGATCTTCACGTTTTCACCGTCCTCGCTCAGACGGGAATCGATTCTGGAGGGACGTCCCATGGCTTCGCCCTGAATGAAGGCATTTTCCCTGCCCGGGACAACCAGTCCCTTGCGGTACAGGTAGTAGGTCAGTGCACCGTTGGAGGTTCCCGTGGCCGCTTCTTCGTCGATATCATAAAGAGGCGCAAAGTTTCTGCAATGCACCGCGCCGTCGCCGGTATTTACGGTAAAAGCGTGAACTCCTACCACCTCGTAACGTTCCGACAGCTTGGCCAGCGCCGGAAAGTCCGGCGTGATTTTCGCCAGCTCGCCTTCATCCTTCACCGGCATCATAATATCCGGCAATCCGGTGGAAATCATCTCCGGAATCAGATAAGCGCCTCTGGCCTCGCCCTGTCCCTCATGGGATAATCCCATGATTTCATACAATTCTTTTCGTCCCCCATCGGCGGCGATTTCGTTGATGTACTGAGGAACGGCCATATCCATCAAAACGGAGCCTTCGCCCACGTCGATACCGATGGTGCCGGCCAGCGTGTGGTTGATGTAGCTTTCACCGGCCTTCACCTCGCCCGCTTTCGCCAACGCCACAAAAGAACCGATGGTGGCATGTCCGCAGAGATCCACCTCTGCCGCCGGTGTGAAGTAACGGATGTTGAATTCCTTTTCATTCAGCCGGCGAACAAAAGCCGTTTCCGAATAGCGCAGCTCCGCCGCCGTCTTTCTCATGGTTTCGTCGTCGGGAAATTCCGCCCCCTCGGGCAAAACTACCACCCCTGCGGGATTGCCGCCAAATACGGTCTGGGTAAACGCATCTACGATATAAAATTTCATCGCTTTTCCTCCTCGCTATTCCTCTTCGATCGCGCTCATCACGCAAAGATCCACGCAGGAGCCGCATCCCACGCATTGAGAACCAATCTGGGCTTTCCCGTCGTCGCCTATGGAAATCGCCCGAGACGGGCAGACCCGAATACAGATTTTGCATCCGCGGCACTTTTCTTTATTCACTCGCACTCTCATGGCTTTCCTCCCATTCTTACCGCTATTGTATCATCGCACCGGCAGCAAATCAAGCGGCCAAATGGCGATTGCCACCGGTTGGGGAAAATGATACAATAAATATGAATACCGTATTTCTCACTTACTGCACAAAACGAGGTGATTATTGTGAGCTATAGATTATTGATTATGAATTTAGGGTCTACTTCCACCAAGGTTGCGGTCTACGAAGACTATGAAGAAGTAGCGAAGGAATCCCTGCATCATTCCCAGGAGCAGCTGAACCAATATCCCAGCCCTCTGGATCAGAAGGAATTCCGCAAGGAAGCCGTTTTGAAATTCCTTTCTGACCACGGCTACGACCTGAATACCTTCCACTGCATCGTAGCCAGAGGCGGCTGCTGCAAGCCCATTGAAGGCGGCATTTATTCCATCACCCAACCCATGCTTGCGGACATCGCTTCGGAGCGCTACGGCCTGCACATCTGCAACACCGGCTGTTTTATCGCCTATGAGCTGGGCCAGGAATTTCAGATTCCCGTCATCACCGCCGATACGGTAAAAACCGATGAATACTTCCCGCTGGCGCGCTACAGCGGCCTTCCCGAGCTGCCCCGCGGGTGTACCGTTCACGCATTAAATCAAAAGGCGACCGCCCGCCGCTACGCATCGTCCATTCACCGCTCCTACGACGAACTGAACCTGATCGTGGCGCATCTGGGCGGCGGCATCTCCATCGGCGCCCACGACCACGGGCGCATTATCGATGCCAACAACGCTCTGGACGGCGATGGTCCGTTCTCTCCGGAGAGAGCCGGTACGCTGCCGGTGGGTTCGCTGATCGACCTCTGCTACAGCGGTGAATTTTCGCAGAAAGAGATGCGAAAAAAGATCAACGGCAAGGGCGGTATTATGGCTTATCTGGGTACCAACAGCGGATTAGAAGTAGAGGAACGCATCGCAGGCGGTGACGAAAAGGCCAAAGAGGTCTTTGAGGCCATGGCCTATCAGATTTCCCGGGAAATCGGCGCCGCTGCGGCCACCTTGAAAGGGCAGGTAGACGCCATCCTCCTCACCGGAAGTTTAGCTTATTCCCAGCGTCTCACCGACTGGATCAAGGAGCGCACGCAGTTCATCGCGAATGTCGTCCTCTACCCCGGTGAAAACGAAATGCTGTCCCTGGCCGAAAGCGGCATGCGCTGGCTGACGGGAGAAGAAGCGTTAAAAACCTATTAGCCGCCCGCAAAGAACTGCGGAAAGCCGGAAAACTTGCAAAACTTAAAACCCGCGCATCAAACGCGGTTCGCGAAAACTTGTGAAAAACAAAAACCGCCCCCTTCGACAAAACGGTGCCGAACAGATAAGTATAATAGGGTTATAGGGAAGCGCGCACCCTCAAAGAAAGGAGGTTACACACCATGAAGAAGCAGACAGAGAAAGACAAACTCACCGCCCTATACGAAAGGCTCTCCCATGACGACGAGCGAGCCGGGGAATCCGTAAGCATTGAGAACCAGAAGCGGATTTTGGAGGACTACGCAAGAAAGAACGGTTTTACCAACATCCGGCATTTTACTGATGACGGAATCCGGGGGACTACGTTCAAGCGTCCGGGGCTTGACGCTATGTTAGACGAAATCCGGGCGGGGAACGTGGCAACGGTTATCATCAAAGACCAGAGCCGAATCGGGCGTGACGTGGTTGAAGTGGGGCTTTTGAAGCGCACCTTTGACGAGTACCATGTGCGTTTTATCGCCGCCAATGACAACCTTGACACCGCCAACGGCTTTGATATTATGTCTATCTTCCGTGACGTGATAAACGAGTGGTACGTTGCCGACACCAGCCGCAAAATCAAAGCTGTTTTCAAGTCCAGAATGGAAAAGGGCTTGCGATGTTCGGGAAGTGTCTGCTATGGCTACCGCGCTTCCAAAGAAGAAAAAGGCGAGTGGTTGATTGACGAGGAAGCCGCCGCCGTTGTGCGCCGTATCTTCCAGAGCGTCCTTGCCGGGGAAACCATAGCCAGCATAGCAAAGGCACTCCGCGCCGAGAAAATCCCTATCCCGTCCGAGCATTGGAAACGGACAGGCGAGCCAGTCCGGGCGGCAAAGTACGCCGACCCCTACGCATGGTCAGCGACCACTATCGGCTACATACTGAAACGCCCGGAATACACAGGGCGCAAGGTACTGGGGAAAACCGTATGCGAGAACTACAAGACCAAGAGCAGCCGCAAGACCGCGCCGGAGGAACAGTATATTTTTGAGGGCGCAATCCCCGCCATTGTGGACGTGGAAACGTGGCAGACCGTACAGAAGATACGGGAAACCGTGCGCCGCGCCCCCAAGCGGCAGAACGCCCCGAACCGTTTGACCGGGCTTTTATACTGCGCCGACTGCGGCTCAAAACTCACACACCGCTACAACCTTGTGCAAGGGAAATGGATAGAGGACGCTTTTATCTGCTCCGGCTACCGCCACTTAGTCCATGACTGCACCATGCACCATATCCCCACGGCGAAGATTGAAGCCACTATCCTTGCCGTTATCCAGCGCGTGAGCTGGTATGTGCGGCACAACGAAAAGGAGTTTACAGAGCGTGTCCGGGAAGCATCCGACCAGAACCAAGAAAAGACCGTCAAGGAATGTCAGCAGAAAATCAACAAGGCACAGAAGCGGCACAAGGAGCTTGACGGGCTTGTGAAAAAGCTGTACGAGGGCAACGCCACGGGCAAGATACCCGACA
>CANEEC010000005.1 GCA_947426455.1 uncultured Clostridia bacterium
ATCCTACAATTGTGGGTTTAGCCTTTTCTTTATTGACACAGTTTACGGAAAAGTCTTATGGGACGGATGTGAACGGAATGCTCTTGGTCGTTAACGTTCCAGAAAAGAGTAAACCGTTTATTGGAAAGGATGTTCCACAGAAAATTTTGATGGGAACTATAACCTGGTTTTTCCATCTTGTAAGTGATATGGTAGGGTCAAGTAGTACGGCAGGAATTACTGGCGGAACGGGTATTCCGGGACCGATACTCGCATTGGCAAAAGAAATATCTGCCATCCCGCTTTTCAAGAACTTAAAGGTTAATGATAATACATCATTATCGCTCTTTTTTCCAAATTGTTCAACGGAACACTCATGATGCAACGTGATGAAAACGGGCAGATTATTAAGGAGTCTGTTATTAAGTTTGATTTGCGTGGCGAACTTGGCGTTGCGGTGGAACTTGGCAAACAGGCAATTCCTGTGGTTGCGAATGAATGCACTGTACGTGTATTCTATTTTGTAAGGCGTCTTGCATTGGCAATGAAGGAAAATCGTGTTAGCAGTATTGCTGATATGAAGACGATAGATTGGAATTCAGTTAAACCAATAAACAATCCGACTATTGCTCGAATGTTAACTGTTTCGACAGGGGTGTTTACTTCCATTGACATTGGAAAAGCAATTGCAGCGCAGAAATATTGGGTGTCGATTAATTATGTCGGTATCGGAAGATTTGCAGTTGCTATTGGTTCTGATGTGAGTTGGGGGTTAAAAGCGCGTAATGTAAAAAAGGTTCGAGCTGTGTATGAAAATATAAAGCGTCAAACGTTCCAAAAAGCAGATGCTGATGTGTATGAAAGAATAGGAGCCGATATGGATTTACAGATGGATAAACTTGGTCTTTCATTGGAACAGACGGAGATACTGTATAACCTTGAATACTACAAAACGCTCAATGATATAGAAACAACTAATATTCCTATAATAGGTGAAGCTATCAAGAAATTAAAAACAGCGTGGCTACAGGAATGGACTAAGTTCATATCTGATGGGTTTGAAAGTTTTACGCAAGTCCCGGGCGCGAGGATGCACTGGTACAGTATAGATGAGTTGAATCAACGGATTTCAGAGCATAACCCCAATGAACTGTGGTACCGATTAAATCTTCTTGAATCTATGTTGTTTGAGCCATATTATCCGCTTGGAATGGAGAAGGATAAGAAAGGCAATGATGTTCCGTGCAAAAAGTACAAAAACCTAAATAATCCCATCAACGGATTTAAGAAAGGCGAAGGCGACCGCTTTTTAAACGAACAATTCGCAGGTAAATATTGTGAACAAGGATATGTAAAACGATTACGTAAGTCTTATGATAAGCGAATGAATGAACTTAATGAAGTTCTTAAGACGGTGATTACCTCTTTGTCCATTACTGCGGTTATAGCTATTGTTACTGTTGCAACCGCAGGTGCATTCGCAGGACCTATAGCAGTGGCACTGGTAGGTTCAAATTTTGCAGGACTTAGTGGTGCGGCGTTAACAAGCGCTTGCCTTGCATATCTTGGTGGGGGTGCAATTGCAGCAGGTGGTGCCGGAATGCTTGGTGGAACGATTGCTATCGTTGGCGGCGGTGCTGCACTTGGGATTGGTGTGGGTGCCGGAGTTGGTGGGGCTGTCGGTTCAGCGGGTCTCATGGGAAAGAAAAATACGATAATGCAGTCTGTAAAGCTGCTTACTTCGGTTAGAGAAATTTTCCTTAACGATGAACAAGATGTTGAGTTTTCAAATAGCGTTTATGAGCAGTACCTTCAGAATATTACTGAAATTGAAAAAGGTCTGGTTGAACTCAGATTAAAGAGGGATGTTGCCAAAGGTAAGGAGAAAAAGGCAATTACCGAAATAATCAAAAAGGCAGAAGAGTCTGTAGAGGCAATGAAGGTGGCTCGTAAGAGTATGCTCAAATACAACAGTTCCTTTGCTGAAGGTTTACAAGCAAAATAAATTGTTGATATGGACATATTCCCGCAAACGGCAAAACTGTAACATAGGCTATTGATGTATTCCCGTAATCGGAAAATACCAAGGAAATTCAGCCTATCCAGACGTGCCATGTGGAGACGGTGTGTTTATTGTCCAAATTAGAATAGACTCAGCATAATGAAGTTGAGTTGAGGATGGACGAGCTGGACTTGACGGTGGCAGAGAGCAGAGGAACATACGCCGAAATAAAGCAATATGTGTTAGATAAGACAGGATTTAAGATATCTCAAATATATAGCACAAGTTAAAAGAAAACATGGTCTGATAGAAGGAGTCAATTATAATTTAGGTGAAAAAGAATCGAAAGTTCCACAAGTGTCACCAGAAAAGGAACAGACAATCGAAGATGCGTTAAAATATTTTAAGATGATTTAGTGGGATGAAAGAATTTTAATAGTAAACACAAATTGGTTATTTAAAAGAGCGAATGGAATCTGAACAAATTGATGAAATCCTAAGAAGATGATTTGAAAAAACAGGAAGGGGTCTAAATGATGAAGAACAACAAAGATAATATAATATTATAGGGAGTGAAATCGTCATATATCAAACGGATGATGGACATACAAAAATTCATGTTAAATTTGAGGACGAGACTGTTTGGCTTACGCAGGCACAATTATGTGAACTTTATCAAACCAGTAAATCTAATATCAGTGAGCATATTAAACATATTTTTGAAGAGGAAGAATTGGATGAAGAGTCAGTTGTTCGGAATTTCCGAACAACTGCTGCTGATGGGAAAAACTATAATACAACTTATTATAATCTTGACATGATTATTTCTCTTGGATATAGAGTGAAATCCAAGACTGCTACAAATTTCCGCCGTTGGGCTACTGAACGCTTAAAAGAACATATGATAAAAGGCTTTACGATGGACGATGAACGGCTGAAAAATCTGGATGATGGTAATTGCTGGAAAAAATTATTGGATCGTATTCGGGATATCCGCTCATCTGAAAAAGTTATGTACCGACAGGTGCTAGATTTGTATGCAACAAGTGTTGATTATGATCCCAAAAGTAATGAATCCATTGCGTTTTTTAAAATGGTACAAAATAAATTACACTATGCGGCACATGGACATATAGCAGCAGAAGTTATATACGAGCGTGCGGACGATAGTCGGCCTTTTATGGGATTGAAAAGTTTTTCTGGTGATTTCCTTGCATTGAAAGATATCAGTATTGGTGCTGTTCATTTACTCGTATAATGTTTTTCCATATTGAAAGACCTCACTTGATACTGCCGTTGTACCAAGTGAGGTCTTTACTTGCGCGAATATGCGATTTTTAAAATCACAGGCACATGACCATATATGGAGGAATACAGATGATCCCGTCGTGGATTGTGAGGTTTCGAGGATGGATAATATAGCAATCTTCAATCCTCGCTTTGTATTTTTCCTTGAACCGGAGCAGAGATGTGACGGAGTAACGTTCGCTGGATTTCACTTCGATGGGATACATCTTATATTTTGTTTTTCTGTTATTTGAGATAATGAAATCAATTTCAATATCGTTGTGTTTCTTTTCCGCGTTATATTGGGTGTAGAAGAACAGACGGTGTCCATTTGCCACCAGCATTTGGGCAATCGCGTTTTCGTATAGCATTCCCTCGTTCAGACCCAGCTTGCCGGCAAGGATCTGTTTATAGACCTCGTCTTCCAATAACTCGTTTTCATCAAAGGCATGGCTGATCAGCAGACCCGTGTCTCCCAGATAGCATTTGATGTAGGAATCAGATTCTGTCAGGGAAAGTCCCACATTTGGGTCGGTGGTGCGCCGGCACTCGTTGGCAATCATGGAATCGGAAAGCCAGAAAAAGGTATCTTCGTATTGCTCTGCTGAAGAACCTTGTACAATGCGATTAAATACGACTCGCTTTTCATGCCGGGAAAGCGGACCGGGGATTTGATCGAAGATTGCTAAAACCTTGGAACGGTATTGCGTTTTGATCTTCATAATATCATTGCGGTACAGTGCCAGAATATCACGCTTTTCAAGGTCTGCCTTACCGAAGTCCTTTCTCCCTTCTAAAAAAGCGACAATACTCATGGGCATTCCGCCAATCAGAAGATACTGCTTGAAAAGAAGCATCGCCTTATTGTGGAGGCTTCGCTCCAGAGGAACCTTTTTGTCAAAGCAATTCCGGATATATGGTGTCAGGGAAGCCTCGTTCAACGCCTCACAGAACTCTTCAAAATCCAGAGGGTACATCTTGAGTTGACGCTCTTCGGAAGGGATCACAATGTCCTTTACATTTTCCTTGATGGAGATCAACGATCCGATCTCAATGAAGTCGTAGCGCCCATCGGCAACGAGGTAATTGATTGCCTCTCTCGCTTTAGGGAATACCTGAACCTCATCAAAGATGATGACGCTCTCTCTGAGATGGAGCTGAACGCCGTACTCTGTGGATAGCAGCATATAGAAAGTATCGAGATCATTCAGATACTGCCGGAAATAGTCTTTCACAGCCTCTGATGCCCTGGCGAAGTCAATCAAGATATAGCTTCTGTATTCATTTTTGGCAAACTCTTCTACAATGGTAGATTTACCGATCCGACGAGCTCCTTCGATCAACAGTGCCTTTTTGCCGTTTGCTTCCTTTTTCCACGCAAGGAGTTTTTCGTATATTTTTCGTTTGAAGATCATCACTATCACCTCAGCTTTATGATAACATAGATTTCGGTAATACGCAAATTTAATAGGGCAATAAAATCCAATAATACGCATATATGATATCCCATATATTTTCGAAAATACGCAAATTTAAAACTCCGGTTGCCTGCAATAAAATCACCCCCCTGGATGTGGCCAGGGGGGTGACGATACTGGATGAAAAATGAAACTCATTTAGAAATCCGTAGATTGTGTGGCTGGAAACAGGGCGTTCAGTCCTTCCAATATATCGATGATGAACATTTTTGCTTCGGCGGTGCAGCCGTTGAAAAGTTCATACAATTCTTCTCCGCCGTTGGAAGAAGACTCTGCGGGGTCTCGCAGCAGCAGCTGATCCGCAGAAACCTTCAGAGCATCGGCAATTCCCACAAAGACCTCCAAGCTGAGTTTGGTAGAAGCGGTTTCGATTTTGGAAATGTGATTGGGAGAGACGCCGACGATTTCGGCTAATTCGGCCTGCGTTAATCCCTGTTTCCTGCGATATTTTTTGATGCGTTTTCCTAATAGGGTGTAGTTAATCATATTGTACCTCCTTAATGTGTTTTGTTGTAATTGGGGGAAATTGGAATTTCTGCTTTCCATTTTTCATTGACTTTCTCTTTGGGTTATAGTATTATGAATAAAGTTATGGAGAGTTGTCAGAGTGGTCGATCGTGCGGCACTCGAAATGCCGTGTCCCGCAAGGGACCCAGGGTTCGAATCCCTGACTCTCCGCCAAAAGCCTGCAAACAAGAGAGTTTGCGGGTTTTTTCTTTCATCATTTTTTTGAATTTGTGGATTGGTTGGAGAGAAGAAGTGAGTTGATGTTTTCCAGTATATCGATGATGAGCATTTTTGCTTCGGCGGTGTGGCCGTTGAAAAGCTCATACAGTTCTTCTCCGCTGTTGGAGGAGAATTCTGCGGTGTCTCGCAGCAGCAGTTGATCCGCAGAGACCTTCAAAGCATCGGAAATTCCCACAAATACCTCCAAACTGGGTGTGGTAGAAGCGGTTTCGATTTTGGAAATGTGATTGGAAGAAACACCGATAGCTTCCGCCAGTTTGGCCTGTGTTAACCCCTGTTTTTTGCGATATTTTTTAATGCGTTCTCCTAACACGACATAATTGATCATAAATTACCTCCTTATTTTCTTTGCGATTTGCGTCGAAAGTTAAAATAATGAAAAGAAGAAATAGCAACCCTCCCCTGTCATATTTTCGCTCTTAAAACTAAAACACAACAAGAAAAGACGTATTTTCGCCCCCAAAATATACGATATCCCGCGAAGAATATTGATACGGAAAACATTTTTACTTTTAAAACCCAATCCTTTTTGAATTTTTTCTGTGAAGTGTCGGGTAATCGAAAAATCTCTTCACTTATTCCCACTGAGAGCATACGAATTCCAACCCTTAAATTGAAAAAGGTCAAAAACAACGCTTATCGAAAGCGACAGACGCTGAATTTTGACATTCAAAAAGCATTTTAGTAAATCACAAATGAGTAAATGATATATAAGCGATTGACAATGCGGCTAAAGCTTGTTATTTTTAAGTAAATGCTGAAAGCGTAAAGATAGGCTTGCAATATAGCACTGAATAACACAAAGAATAATGGAGGTGCGGTATGGCACTTGAAAATAAATTGGGTCTGACAAGTTCCGCTGACCTTGCCCGTGAGGAAGAACGCATCAGTAAGAAAAAGGCCGCGGAGCTTTTTGAAAACGGAATTCTTGATAAATTAGAACCCGGGAAGTTTTCTGCTCTCAAGGCTATTCATAAATATCTCTTTGACGAGATTTACGACTTCGCCGGAAAAGTTAGAACGGTAAACATTGCTAAGGGCAATTTCCGTTTTGTGCCGGTGATGTATTTGGAAGCGGCACTGGAAAACATCGACAAGATGCCGCAATCTACATTCGATGAGATCGTAGAAAAGTATGTGGAAATGAATATTGCCCACCCCTTCAGAGAGGGAAACGGGCGCAGCATCCGCATTTGGTTAGATTTAATTTTCAAAGCCGAGCTTCACAAGGTCGTTGACTGGAGCAAGGTGGATAAGGAAGATTATCTTTTAGCTATGGAGCGCAGTTCAATCAAAGATATCGAAATAAATCACCTTCTAAAAAATGCCTTAACCGATGACATAAACAGCCGTGAAGTCTATATGAAAGGCATCGACCACAGCTACTACTACGAGGGTTATACGACCTTTAAGACGGAAGAATTATGATGACGAAATGAGGTACAAATATGCCCGACAAGAATTGGCAATTCGAATTGGAAGAATACATTAGACAGGGCGAGCCTGAAAGAGCGGAAAGAAGCGAAGCTTGGCAAACTGCTATCGGACTACAGGCGGTTGACGGATTGAAAACCTCCGAATATTTGTTGGATACTGCAAAGGAACACATCGAGGGTAAAATAACCATCGATGAGGCTCAGAGACGGATTCACAGCTATTATGAGCAGAGCTCTACCCGCACAGAAACCCAAAGCGAAACAAAAGAGGCGGATATTGTATCTGCAAGAATAACTAAGCTTTTGGGCGAAAAGGCGTTCCAGTTTTCTCCGGCCGAATGGATTACCATTCACCGCAGATTGTTTGAGGGCGTATTCGATCACGCCGGACAAATCCGTCAGTATAACATTTCCAAAAAAGAATGGATATTGAATGGTGAAACGGTTATCTACGCTGATTTCAACAGCATAAAAGACACTTTGGATTATGATTTTGCCGTCGAAAAACAGTTTTCCTATGAGGGATTTTCGGTTGAAGCATCGGTGAAGCACCTTGCAAAATTCGCATCGGATATTTGGCAGATTCATCCCTTCGGCGAGGGTAACACAAGAGCTACCGCCGTGTTTATGATTAAGTATATAAAAACCTTTGGGTTCCGTGTCAATAACGATGCGTTCCGTGAAAACTCCTGGTATTTCCGTAATGCATTGGTTCGGGCAAACTATAACGATTTGCAAAAAGGCATTCATTCCACCACAAAGTTTTTGGAATTGTTTTTCTCAAACCTTCTGTTGGGTACAAATTACGAATTAAAGAATCGCTATATGCATGTTGATTTTGTGGATGAAAACACCGCCCAAAGTATCAATCCTAAAGTTCCAAAGTATCAATTTGATACTTTAGACTGTTCTTTAGAAGAACTTGCAGTTTTGGAATTGGTTGCAAAGAACCCCGCCATGAAACAGCAAGAGATTGTAGAGGCAACCGGAAAATCGATTGCAACCATCAAGCGAATTATGAAATCGCTGCAGGATAAAAATTATATCCGACGTGAAAGCGGCAAACGCTATGGCAAATGGGAGGTGTTATTGTAATATAGCTGTGCGGTATATACAAAGCATCCATCACAGCTACTATCAAAAAATATACGATATTTCGTGAAGAATATTGATGCAGCAAACATTTTTTCATCGAAAATTGCGGTTTGGCAGGTAATTTGCCAAAAAGAGAAAGAAAAAGGACGTGTCATCTGTTTTTTGGACGACAAACCCTTTTGATCATCAGAATATTTTTTTACACCGAACCTTTTTCAGCTTTTGATCATGCGTCAAAGACTTCCGGTGATTTTACTGAAATTTTGGATTTACTCAGAATCCTCGTGTTCGTCGGTTTGAAGCATGGCGTTGAGCTCCTCTAAAATCTGAATGACGGATATTTTCTGTTTGGCGGTACAGCTATCGAAAATTTGATTCACTTTATCTGTGTAGGTCGAAGAACCTGCGGCGGATTTGTTCGGATTTCGCAGCATCAGCTGATCCATGGGAACGTTCAGGGCGTCTGCGATGTCCGCGAATACCTGTAAGCTGGGCTTGGTAGTTCCGTTTTCGACTTTTGAGATGTGATTGGAAGAGATGTCTATCATTTCCGCTAATTTAGCCTGGGTCAAGCCCTGTTCTTTGCGACATTTTCTGATACATTTTCCTAACGCGATATAATCTATCATAGTTCACCTCCATGTTGTATTGTACCTAAAAAGCAGCAATCAATACATAATTCAAAAATCCGAAAAGGACTTATAGATATAATTTTAAAAAATAAATTGAAATATATCTCTTTTTAGGATATAACAAAGAAAAAAGATCGAATTTCTATGCGGAAAAAGAACGAAAAAAGTCGAATTAAGTCGAAAAAAACCATCTTGTTACGATAAAGCTCGTACGATACAATAGAGATATAAAGGGGCATGGGGGACGCTATGGAGAAGTTGTTGAATGGCATTCTGAGAAAGACGAAAGAAGAAAAAAGAGATAACATAATCCTGTTGATTGAGATTATGACCGAGGTGATAAAACGGTGTCCTTACCTGGCCGCCGCGCCGCGGGAAGAACAGAAAGAGGTATTGAGGATTCTAAGAGAACGAAGCCTTATTTGATGGAATGCCGTTAATTGAGTAACGAATACTCAATACTTCACTAATACGGATAATTACTATATAATTAACGAAAAGATGAGGTGATCGAATGTTTACAAATCAAGACATCATAGACACATTAAACGTTCTGCTGAAAGAGCGCGATTGGTCGGTCAATCACCTGGCGGTAGTGGCACAGCTGCCTCAGAGTACGATCAACTAGATGTTCCATGGGCGCAAGGAGTATTATCCTTCGTTCCCTACGCTGAATAAAATTTGCGACGCTTTGAATATTAGCGTATCGGAGTTTTTGCTCATGGTGGAAAGTGACAGCAGGCCGGAACCCTCCCCGGAAGAAAATCGCATGATAGCGCAGATGCGCAAGCTAACATGGTTACAGCGAAAATACCTGCTGGAATTTTTAGAAGCCATGAATTTCGTTCAATCGGATGAGGATGATGAATCCGGTGTTTAGCGCAGCGTACCCATGCGCCTTGCGGCGAGAAAAACGTCGCAGGACGGCGTAAAACGCCTGTGAGACGAAAGAAACCGTAACGCTGATACAACATTATGGCAAGAACGAAACACCGCATGACACAGCGAAAATGCGGCGCAGAACAATGTCTGCGGCGCAGGATAACCGATGCAACGCGGAGCGGAAGCTGTAACATGGAGCAAAGATCAAGGAGCAATGGTTTCATGTGCAGCGAAAGCTGTGGCGTAAATATAGTAAAAGATATAGTAAACGCAGTAGTAATAGCAGTAATAATAGGAAGTAGTTGCGATGGAAAAGAAAATAAATCTGTTTACGGATGTACCTTATGAAGACATGAAAGCCATGGAAGAGGATGAGGACGGAATCGTTTGTTTTTATTATAAGTACTTTCACAAGAATAGCGAGTACGTATACAACTGGATTTGGAGCAGGCTGAGAGACGATCCCACATTGGTAGATGAAATTCATCAGGAGACGATGTTAAAGGCTCTGGAAAACCGCCATCGTCTGCGGGAAGTCAATCAATGCAAAACCTGGCTGTGTACGATTGCCTCTCACCTGATCGCGGATCGCTTCAGGGCGAGACAAAAGGAAAGCACCACTTCTTGGGAGGGACTCTTGGATTCAGAAAAAGACAGAGCTTACGAGGACGAAACGGATTTAACATTTCGGGAAGTTGCGGAAAGATCGGACAACCGTGTCTTAATCAAATGTCTGGAACAACTGTCCGAAAATCAGAAATATGTCATTTGTCAGCATCATTACGGCGGTTTCACGTTCCAACAAATCGCTAAAATGATGGGAGAGAGTCCCAACACGGTTTCCAGTTGGTATTACCGCGGCTGTAAAAGGCTGAGAATCTTGCTGAGCGAGGAAGGTGGTTTCACGGGGAATGAATAACAGGGAAGAATGGAGTCAGACGGAGCAGGAGATGCAGAAGATGCTGGACAACATTCGCAAAGAGTACCCTGACTTTTGGGCGGAAGAACCGAAGCTGCCCAAAAGCTGTAAAAACGGAAAGAAACTCTACGATGCGGAAAAATCCCGCAGGCATAGGCGCCGCGCTACTATCGCGGCCTGCCTTACCGCCTGTGTTCTCGGCAGTACTGCCCTAACGATTTTCGTCAACTCCGAAACTGCCCACGCTATGAAATTTGCGTTGGAGAAAAAATACTATGAACTGTCTGGGATGGCTATCGCCGCTACGAATCCCGATATGGTCAGCGATGAGAATACAATATCTGTGAATATTGCTGATGAAAGCCAGATAGAAACGTACAAGAAATTTTGGGATGGATTGTTGATACCAGAATATATGACGGCCGGATATAAATTTGAAACGTTGATAATAGAAAAACATTTGAAAGGGGAGGTTCTTGCCAATTATAGTTACAGTAATTGTGATGGCGATAAGTTGCAGATACAAATGAATACGATTTCAGAGAAAGATAACAGTATTTTATGGATGGTTTCAGATGAAGTAAGGGATGGAGATCAAGAATATCATACTTGGAAAGATGAAATAGCAGGCATAAATGGCATAAATGTTCTTTTTCCTGAAAGATTGGTATCCGTATCGGGAAAGTTATCCGATGCGGAATTGATTAATATTGTAAACAGATTAAAATAGCAGTCGGATGACTGCTATTGCTGTTATCATTGTCGATATTCATAGAAGGTAACAGTGTTATCTTGGCCGTTAGTGTTATCCGTTACTTCCATTTTGACTCGATATTCCTTTTTCGTAGTGATTGTAAATGTTACTGAATGCATTATAGAAGAATAGTTGCTGGTCTTTGTTTTGGGGCTTACGTCGGAATCTGTGTAGCTTGTAGTGCCCAAGGGGGCTTCCTGTAGTGTCATTTTAGATTTCATATATGGAGTGTTGGGATTGGAAGAATGGGCAGTTATGGTAGCGGTTCCCTTTGTGCTGGAATCCCGTACAAAGGAAGAAACCGTACTGGTGATCATTTTTTCCTGGGCGAAGGCCACACTTGACATGGAAAGTACTAAGCATAGAATTAAAGTGAAAGCAACAACTGTTTTGATGTTTTTCTGTTTCATGATGAAACCTCCTTTAATTAATATAGTATTTACAGAGAATTCACTGTAGTGTGAATTCATTTGTAGAAATAGACGACCAAACAAGGGTATTTTTTGCATCGGTACGTTCGCAAGATAGAAATTGGAGCGGGCGCGGTTGTCCGGAAATTCCGGGTGGGCGCAGCTGATGGCAGTATTGTGTGTCATTGACTTGTGTTTTGTACGTATGCCACAGATCAGACCGATTACAGACCTTAGAAATACTACTGAAATTTCCGAGCTTTGCCATGCAAGGCGTGAGACTCTTTTTATTACAAAGAATGGCTACGGCGATTTAGTGGTTATGAGCATTGAGGCATACGAGGAAATGATAGAAACAGTAAAAACAGATGCGGCAATCAGCGAAGCTGAACAGGAATACGCCGCTGACGGTGCTTTATTGGATGCAAGGGAAGTTCTTTCCTCTTTACGGAGGAAACACTTTGGATAAATACGTTGTAAAACTCTATGCACGCGCTTACCGGGATTTGAACGGTATTTATACTTATATTGCCGAAACCCTCTTGGAACCCGGGACAGCCTTGCACATGGCTGATGAGCTGGAAGAAGCGATTTTCAGTCTGGAGCAGTTTCTAAAACGGAACAAAGACAAATGAGCGGGTAGATTCCTGCTAAAATCATGTACTCTTCTTGAAATCCGGCATTCACTCGCAGTATTTTTAAGTGCGAAAAAACGAGAATAGATGAGTCCTCGCCTTTCTTAGAAATGATTTACTTTATTGAGGAAGGCAATAGTGGGTGTTCTTACCCTTTCCTTCTTGGATAAGCTGACCGTTTTCCATCATTTTTTTTAGTAGCCGTCCGCATGATGACTGACCGATACTAAGCAGTATTTCTATTTCTTTTCTTGTAATAAATCCCCGTTGCTTTGTCAGAGCAATCACCTTTTCTTCTGGTGAGGCTTTCTCTGGAGTTACCTGCATTTGCCTTGCAGGTTCAGGCGTTGCATTCAGGTTGGGGAGAATCATCTTAAATGCATTATCAGATGTTTCAATCTGCGGTGTCATCCCAGTTCCCTCATACGCTTCCATGATTTTTGTAATCCCAGTTCCATAGGCCTCTATCAACTCCAAACGGTAAAATATATTTGCCAGTTTGGTATTCCGACAGACGGAAATACCCATTGTTAAATCTTTTAAGGATACGCCGCTTACCAGACCACCGATAGAGGTAAATTCAAGTCTGTCTGCGTAAAGGCTGATGAAGGCGCTGGCACGGAATGAATATTCACGGTGTACCAGAAGATTCAAAAGCGCCTCCCTGACTGCTGTTTCGGGATAATCTCGCCTGTCAATACGATATAACTTATCAAAGGTTGAGTGTGTCTGATTGCGGAAATCAATAAAGTCATACACTTCATCCATTTGCCGAAACAGGGAGCCGGCGAACTCTTTCCGATCCTTAAACTCACCCTGCGTTGTGCCTTGAAAAACAGCTGCTTTAATTGTATGCACACATTGATCCGAAAGCAATAATCCCAAGTTCGTATAGACACCATCCTGTGTTACCATTCCCAACGTTTTCATTTGTGCAGAACCGAACTTTACATTTCGCTTGGCAAATATTTTTTTTGCACTTTCAAAGGTCAAATTTTGTTCCAAAGACCGCATTTCTTCAAAATGGTCACCGTCTGTTTCCTTAATCATTCGACGGATTGCCGTATTTGTAGCCGGGACAGAAGAATAACCTTGACGGACATAAACGCCTTCAGGACGCAACCCCTTTTTGGCTATATAATATGGCCGTTCTGTTCCCTGCTGAATATCAACCGCGACGATCTTCTTTCCATCTACTGTTACTGTTTCATAGTGAAGAAACATCGTCAGATCCGGTTTAATTGCGTCTCGAACTATATTGCTAATCTGCAAAGAGGTTTCGTCTGGGTTATCTAATCCTGACACTGTTCCGTCATCCTGAACGCCGATATACAGTTTTCCTCCCTCACAGTTTGCAAAAGCAATGATTTCTTTTTTTATATCTTCCATTACGATTGCTTTTAGTTCAATCGTTTCGCTTTCTTGAAAAATCATCCGGCTGCCTCCTGATTTTATTCTACCCACATTCTACTCATTCTACTCGTTCTTGTCAATCGTTTGGTTAGAATGAGCAGAATGTCAAAAAATGATTGTATTATCTATCGTGTGCTGAAGAAAAAGAAAGAGGTGCATATCGTTACAGTACGGTATACGCCGAGCAGTTTCTAAAGCTTGAACAAAGAGAAACGAGAAAGATAATCTGAGATGAACTGTTCTTTTCCCTCGAAAAATATCGATTTTTCGATCACCGTGCGCTTTTACGAAAAATCTTCTTTAAAATCCCTCCGATACAAGTTTAATTTTCCCCAGGTTTGAGCAAAATAGTAACGATGAATTTGACTTTGGCCGGAATATTTCCATTTTTTGAGCGAAGCGGGGGACGGTAGCGAAAAAAATGGCGAAAACAGCCCAAAACCGCCATTTCAGGCGAAAGGGGGATTGCGGGACGGCTAAAAGTATGTTAAAATATTATCGTTTCTATATACCAAAAGGAGGAAATAATTCGATGAAAAAATTTTTAGCAATGGTTTTGTGCCTGTGCATGCTGTTTGCAATGGTTGCCTGCGGCGGCGAAGGCGATGGCGCAGGAGATAACGCTGCCGGCGGAGAGTACAAGCTGGGTATGGGCGTTGTTCTCAACACGGACAGCTCCAAGACAGAACTGGCTCAGGTAGACGCTACGGTAGCCGCTGTCGTTACCGACGCAGACGGCAAGATCGTTTCCTGCCGCATCGACTGCGTACAGGACAAGATGGAAGTCGTAGGCGGTGCGGTAGATCCTGCGCTGACCTTTAAGACCAAGATGGAACTGGGCGACGACTACGGCATGGTAGCCTACGGTGCAGCTATTGCCGAATGGGATGCTCAGGCAAAGGCCTTCGAAGAATACGTTGTAGGTAAGACCGGCGACGAAGTTAAGGCCATCGAAACTACCACCAACGACCACGGTTATACGGTAGCTGCCGACGAAGCGCTGTATGCCGGCTGCACCATGCAGATTTCCGAATTCATGGAAGCGGTCGCTAAGGCCTGCGCCGACGAAAAGGGTCAGACCTTTACTGCTGCTGACACATTTACGCTGGGTCTGGCTGCTACTTCCGACGCCAGCGAATCCACCGCTGCTGCCGACGGCAACGACGCTGTTGTAAAGATGTACAGCGAATACGGCGCTGCTGTTGTGGACGCTGACGGTAAGATTCTGGCCGCTGTGAACGATGCGACACAGCCGAAGATCAATGTAAACGCTGCCGGAGAAATCGTATCCTCCGAATACAAGGCGACCAAGAGAGAACTGGGCGAAGAGTACGGCATGGTCGCTTACGGTGCAGCCATCGCTGAATGGGATGCGCAGTCCGACGCCTTCTCCAAGTACGTTGTGGGCAAGACCGCCGAAGAGGTTCGCGGCATCGAAACCACGACCAACGATCACGGTTATGCAGTACCCGCCGACGAAACCCTGTATGCCAACTGCACCATGCAGATCACCGGCATGATGGAAGTCATCGCTCGCGCCGTTGATTACGCTCGCTAATTTCAACCGAATCATTTAGGAGACGAGATTTTGAAAACCACGAAATCTTGGATCTGCCTTTGTTGTGTGCTGGGGCTTCTCGTCAGTTTGGCGGGTTGCTCCGGCTCCACAGAGAAGACGGAGCCAATGGGAAAAGCTTTTTTTTCATATTTTGATACGGTCTCCTATGTTTACAGCTACGCGGGAGATTCTGAAGAACGCCTGAATGCGTGTGCGGAAGAGGTCTCCCATATTTTAGAAGAATACCATCAACTCTTTGATATTTATCACGAATATTCTGGTATCACAAATTTGTGTACGATCAATCGTATGGCCGGCGGCGAACCCTTGCAGGTAGATGAAAAGCTCGTCGACTTTTTGCTGTATGCAAAAGAACTGCATCGGCAGACGGATGGGGAAATGAACGTGATGATGGGTTCGGTGCTTCGCCTGTGGCACGATTGCCGCGAACAGGCTGCGGAAAATCCGCAAAGCGCCGCCATTCCCACCGAAGCGGCGCTTTCTGAGGCCGGCAAGCATACGGATATCTCCCTTCTGGAGATCGATGAAGAAAAGGGTACGGTGCGCATTGCCGATCCTCAGGCCTCCATCGACGTGGGAGCGCTGGGAAAGGGATACGCTACGCAAAAGGCGGCGGAACATTTGCGGCAAATCGGTGCGGAGAGCTACGTGCTGAATATCGGCGGCAATCTCAGCGTCATCGGGACAAAACCCGACGGATCGTCCTGGAATACCGGAATCCGTGATCCCCACAATCCCGATGGTGAATATGCATTGAATTTGAAATTGCAGGATACGTCCTGCGTTACTTCGGGAACGTACGAACGGTACTTTACCGTGGACGGCGTGAGATATCATCACATTATCGATAAGGATACGCTGATGCCTGCCGGTTATTTTTCTTCTCTGACGGTGGTGACGAAGGACAGCGCCCTGGCGGACGCTCTCTCTACGGCTCTGTTTTGTATGAGTTACGAAGAAGGATCGGCGTTGGTGAAATCCATGGACGGCGTGGACGTGCTTTGGATTTTCCCCGACGGAACCATGAAAATGACGCCGGGTTTGGAAAGCCTGACGATATAATATATAAATGTAAGAAAAATTGAGAATGATATGATCGACGATCGTATAATAAAGTGAATTTCCAATAGAGGAGGAACCGACTGATGATTTTTAAGAAAAACATTTCATCGCTGCACGTGCCTCACAACAAGAATACCGCGGGCAGTGTTCCGGTACCTGTGAGCGCGCCCAGGGAGGTTGTGCTTCCCATGAACATGCAGTCCGGACACGAGGCTGTGCCTGTGGTCAACGTGGGTGATCACGTGTATCTGGGGCAGCTAATAGCGAAAGAAGAAGGGAGAGCGTCCTCTCCGGTTCACGCTTCCGTCTCCGGAACAGTGACGGAAATCGCCCCCATCCGGCTGGCCGGCGACAGGGAGGTTCTGGCCATCCGCATTGAAAACGATGGAAAGATGGAGCGTCATCCCGACATGAAAGCCCCTGTCGTTACCAATCTGGACGAATTTTTGGAGGCGGTACGCAATAGCGGCGTGGTAGGCCTAGGCGGCGCAGCCTTCCCGGTATGGGCGAAGCTGGACGCCGTTCGCAATAACGAAATCGAGACGATTCTGGTCAATGGCGCCGAATGTGAGCCTTACATCACCAGCGACCACCGCATGATGCTGGACAGAAGCGACCTGGTGGTCAGGGGCGTCAACTTAATGAAAGAACATATGAAGGTGCCCAGAGTGGTTATCGCCATTGAAAACAACAAGCAGGACGCCATCGACAAGATGAAGGAACTGTTCCGGGACGATCCTGCGGTGGAGATCTATCCGCTGGAAACCGTCTACCCTCAGGGGGCAAAGCAGGTGTTGCTGTACAATGTCACCGGTAAGGTGGTCAAGGGCGGTCAGCGCATGGCGTCGCTGGGCGTGCTGATCATCAACGTATCCTCCGTGGCAAAGCTGGCGGAATACATCGAAACCGGCATGCCGCTGGTGGATCGCATCGTTACCGTGGACGGTTCCGCTGTGAAGGAGCCGAAGAACCTGATCGTTCCCATCGGAACGCCCATTCGCCACCTGTTAAACGAAGTGGAAATGAAGGCGGAACCGGGGAAGATTCTCATCGGCGGCCCCATGCTGGGACATGCCATCACGGAATTGGACAGCCCTGTCATCAAGGCTACCAATGCGATTTTGGCCTTTGAAGAAAAGGACAGCATCGACTTGGAGGCCAGCTCCTGCATTCGCTGCGGCCGCTGCATGGCCAACTGCCCGGTGGGGTTAAACGTGGTGGGCATAGAGCGCGCCATGGCTAAGAAGGACGAGGACGAGCGCGCGGCGGCGCTGACCAAGCTGGGATTGAAGCAGTGCATCGAGTGTGCTTGCTGTTCTTACGTCTGTCCGGCGCATCGCCCCATTTTAGCCAGAAATTTAGAAGGAAAAGAATTCTTGAAAAAATACAACGCAGCAAAGAAGGAAGGAGGGAAATAAGTCATGAGTCAGCTTCATGTTTCTGCCGCTCCTCACATACATAGCGGCAACGCTACAAACAAGATCATGCGCGACGTGATTATCGCGCTGCTGCCAGCGTCTGTCGCCTCCGTGGTTCTGTTCGGAATGCAGGCGCTTGTGATCATTGCGGCCTGCGTGGCAAGCGCCGTGGTGTTTGAGCTGCTCTTTTGTAAACTCGTGAAAAAGCCGTCTACCATCGGCGATCTCAGCGCCGTGGTAACCGGCCTTCTGCTGGCGCTGAACCTGAGTACCAACGTACCCGTATGGCAGTGCGTGGTGGGTTCGGCCTTTGCCATCGTGATCGTCAAGTGCCTGTTCGGCGGTCTGGGTCACAATATCGTAAATCCGGCGATTGCCGCCCGCGTATTCATGCTGGTGGCCTTCTCTCAGGTGGCCGGAGGCGCCGCCTGTGTTTTGACGGATGCCACCACACAGGCGACGCCCCTGGAGGTTCTGGCTCCCGGCGCGGAGGAAGCTCCCTCGCTTGCGGAACTGTTTCTGGGCACCCATGGCGGCGCCATCGGTGAAACCTGCGCGCTGGCGTTACTGCTGGGTTTTGCCTGGCTGCTGATCCGCAAGGTGATTCGCTGGCACGTTCCCGTAGTGTTCATCGGTACGGTGTTCGTCCTGTATCTGGTGACCACCGGCGATGTATATTACGCCGCACAGCAGATTCTGGCCGGCGGACTGTTCCTGGGCGCCATTTTTATGGCCACGGATTACGTGACGGCTCCTGTGAATTTCAGGGGCAGATTGGTATTCGCTTTCGGCTGCGGCCTGATCACCTTTGCGGTTCGCCAGTTCTTCGCGTATCCGGAAGGCGTATCCTTCTCCATTCTGTTCATGAATCTTTTGACGCCGCTGATCGAAGAGTGGACGGATAAAGAACCTTTGGGAGGTGTGTAACCATGGCGAAGCAAAACAGCAGTGTGAAATCTCTGGCAATGCCCGTTGTGGCGGCGCTGGTATTTGCGGTTCTTTTGGCAGGCCTGAACGTGGGTCTGGGACCGATCATAGAAGAAAATCAATCATCGCAGGCATTCGGACCGCTGATGGAGGTCATGCCCGAGGCAACCGGTTTCGAACTGGTAGAAGTGGAACTTCCCGAGACGGTAGTGGGAGTATATAAAGAAGTCTCCGGTCAGGGTTACGCTGTTCGCTGCGCGGCCACGTCTCAGTATTCGGAGCAGCCCATGGAAATGACCATAGGAATCGACGCGGAGGGTAAGATCTGCGGAATAAAGCTGGACGTCTACACGGAATCCAAGGATTTCGGACTGGAATACCCCCAGACATACGTGGGTCAGGATTCCACTTTGGCGGACGTAGGCGTGGTATCCGGGGTCACCTATTCTTCCGTGGCGTTTAAAGGAGCTGTGGAGGACGCCTTTGCCGTTCTGATTGAAAACGGTCTCATCGCAGAGGGCGTCAAGGGAGAGGATCAGCTGTTGATGGAATTGCTGCCTCAGCTGCACTCCGGTCTGTTCCTGGGAACGGTAGGACAGTATGAAGAAATGGAAGTTTCCGGCTCTATGGTAAGCGCCATGAAAGCCGCAAACGGCTCCGGTTTCGCCTATATCATGAAGGAGGGCGACGGCAGCTATCTGGCGGTCTGCAACAACTTCGGCGTGTGCAAGATCTACGACATAGAGGGCGCGGAGGTGACCGCGGAGCATTCCGCACTGGCGGATGAAGCGAAGGCTCATGCCCAGTCCAATGCGACTTCTTACTTCGATGCGGCCAAGAGCAGATTTGAAGCCATGCTGCCGGGAATTTCCGGCGTGACAGAAGTGGAAACCGTGGGCGTATGCAACAGCATCGTGGAAGCCGTGACCTTCCAGTATAACGGCGCTGTGCACTACGGCTTCTACAGCAGAAGCTACGGCTACGCCAACGAACCCATGGACATCTTCATCGCCATGGACAGCAATGGCGCTATCGCGGCGCAAACAGCCAAGGAACTGATTCTTCACGGAGAATATTTCAATGCGTACACGTTGGACGAGCCGTCCTATAAAGCTGGATTTAAGGGTTTGACTGCGGAAACCTGGTCGCCCGATGTGGCGGCTATCTCGGGAGCGACTATGACTTCCGACGCCATGGCAACGGCTACGGAAGATGCCTTTGCCGCGTTCCAGAGTATTCAGAATGGAGGGAATTAGAAATGACGGAAAAGACCAGCATTTTACAAAAAGATCCTCTGCTGCTTCTGCTTTTGGGAGCATGTCCTGCTCTGGCAGCTACCGCTGATGTTCGCGCCGCTTTGGGTATGGGCATCATGGTGCTGGCGGTTCTGCTGCTTTCCGGCATCATCGCCTTTGCGCTGCGGGGTCGCCTGTCTCAGGGAGCGGGTTTTGCCACCTGCGTGATCATCGTGGCCGGCTGCGCGTCGGTGATGCAGATGCTGTTAGCTGCATTTTTGCCTGCGTTTTATAACCAATTGGGAATTTACGCCGCCATCGTGGCGGTCATCGCGCTGACCGGCCGTTTCGCGGGCGGGGTGAAGGAGGCGGAAAGCATGGGTCAGGCGGTGAAAACGGCGCTGACCATCGGCCTGTATCTCCTGGTGGTCATGGTGATCGTGGCTGCCGTTCGCGAGGTATTGGGTTTCGCCTCCATCGCCGGCGTATCCCTTGACTTTTTCGAAAGCTATAAAATCTCCGCCATGGGGAAGGCCCCCGGCGCTTACATTGCACTCGCTATGGCAGCCGCAGTAGTGGCCGCCTGCGGATCCAAAAAAGAAAAGGAGGGGAAATAAACCATGAACCAATCCATGTTTCTCGTCCTGTTGGCCGGAATTTTGGCCGACAACTATGCGATTCAGAACTTTTTGGGAGTGGAGTCTCTTCTGGGAAACGGCAGCGGCGCGAAGAAGGCGCTGAAATTAGGCGGTTTGACGGCGGCAGTGATGATTCCCTCCGCGGCCATCGCCTGGCCGTTACAGAACTATGTGTTAAACAATGCGCCCTACCTGCAGACCCTGGTCTTTGTGGCGATCATTCTCCTTGTGGCCGCTGTGGTTTCCAAGGCGGCGAAGCGTCCCTTCGATGAAGGCTTCGTCCTGCTGACAGTGAACGGCGCGGCTTTGGGACTGTGCCTGACAACTGCCCAGATGGGCTTTGGAGAAGCCATGATGACCGCCATCGGTGCGGGCGTGGGGTTTGCCCTGGCCATGGCTGTGTTCGCTTCTCTGCGGGAGCGTGTAGAGGACGACAAAGTACCCGCGGCCTTTCGCGGCTTGCCGGTGAGCCTTCTGATCGCGGCCATGATGTCGCTGGTTCTGTTTGCTTTCTGATGAAAAAGCGAGACGGCATTCTCATCGGCGGATTGTTGCTGATTGCCCTGGTTTTGTTTCTCGTGATGCAGCGGGGAGCACAGCCGGGGGGATCGGTGATCGTTCGGGTGGACGGTGAGATCATAGAAGAAATTTCCCTGGAGGAGGAGGGAACGTATTCCTTAAACGGCGGGACGAATCTCCTTCGCATCGAAAATGGCCAGGCGTGGCTTTTGGAGGCGGACTGTCCCGACAAGCTGTGCGTTCGTCAGGGAAGGATTTACAGAACGGGTGAGGTCATTACCTGTTTGCCCAATAAATTGACCGTTACGGTCACGGGAGCGGAAGAATCGGTAGATGTGGTGATGTAGGGGAGAAGATGACATGAAGACTTCTAAAATTTCATTTTTGGCCTTGTCCATCGCCTTAGCCATGATTCTTTCCTTTGTGGAAAGCCAGATTCCGGTGTTCATCTCCATTCCGGGAATCAAGATGGGACTTCCCAACATCGTGATCGTATTTTTGTTGTACAAAGTGGGAGCGAAAGAGGCGGCCGCCGTCAGCATGGTTCGCGTTATTTTGGTAGGATTTTTGTTCGGTTCTATGATGAGCATGGCATACAGCCTGGCAGGCGCGGCGCTGAGCTTTTGCGGCATGGCGCTGCTGAAAAAGACCGACTGGTTTTCCGTGACGGCGGTCAGCGTGACGGGGGGCGTTCTCCACAATGTAGGACAGATTTTAACAGCCTGTTTCGTTACGGAGACGGCGCAGCTTCTGTATTACCTGCCTGTGCTGATGATAAGCGGCGTGATTTCCGGCATCGTCATCGGCGTGGCTGGAGCCATGATGGTCAAGCGCGTTCCCGGCAGCTTCTGACTTTATTCCTTTATGAACGGTATGCTGCTCTTCAATATGTTCAATGCCACCACTAATTGATTGTCGGTGCAGTTTTCCAGCAGTTCATTGATTTCTTTCAAATAGATATTGTTTTTTTCGGTTCGTTTCTGACCTGTGCAGGGAGTGGGGATGATATCGTTTGCGGTAACGCCGAAATAATCGATGAGATCCATCAGCTTGTCCAGGCTGAATCTGCGCTCTCCGCGTTCGCATTGGCCCAGATAGTTCGCTTCTGTTTCCAGCACTTCTGCCAGGTTTTCCAGCGTTAGACCCTTTAGCTTTCGATACTTTCTCATGTTTTTCCCGATTTCAAAAGACAATTCATCCATCGCAAGACCACCTTTCTGTTAGTATTTTACAGGCAGGCGACGCAATAGGCGAGATGCGCAAAGCCATTGGTTTCATGGCAGGTTGCCATGTTTTGTCGTTGACACACGCAAATTGCGTGTGCTATCATAACATATAAGGATAGATTACGCACACCAGACCGACATGTTCGAAGGGATAACCGGCATGCGGTTATTTTGCATTGAATTGACTTTCATCCAAGCTTTACAACAATCGAGTTCGATTTGGACGGAAAGGGAGGATACGAAAATATTGGAGAATGTACGGTATTCTTTGTATGTATCTACATTAGGGAAATTTTCCGTTTCCGCAAGCGCTGCGGAAGCCGGCGCCGCTCTCGCCCAGGGTTCCCCCGGGGATGTGAAATTGCGTCGGCGCAGCTTTTTCCAGTACCTCTGTGTGTTTCATCACCGTGCGGTCAGTCAGGAGGAGGTAATCGACGCGATCTTTGACTCCGAGGACGGAGTCGGCGATCCGGTCAATACCTTGAAAAACACCCTGTACCGAACACGCCGGCTGTTGGAGGAACTGGGTTTTTCTGATGCAAAAAAATTATTGCTTTATCGCGACGGCTTTTTTTCCTGGTCTCCGGACATCCAAATCACTTTAGATATCGAAGAATTTGACGAGCTTTACAATCGCTTTTACGAAGCGGAACATCTATCGGATCATCTGGATTCGGCTCTGAAGGCGCTGTCCCTTTACAATGGGGAATTTCTCATGAATTCGGCCAACAGCCTCTGGGCCATGTCTCTGCGCACCTATTATCACGGCAAATATATGAAGCTGGCGAAAGAAGTGGCCGAAATCCTGTACGAACAGAACAGATGGAAGGACAGCATGAGAATCTGTCAGATGGTTGCCGCTGAAGAACCGTTTAATGAAGAAAACCAGCTTCTGCTGATGAAGCTGCTTCACGCCTCGGGAATGACCCAACAGGCGGTTCATCACTACGAGAAAATACGAAAGATGTTCATGGATCAGCTGGGCGTCAGCCCGTCTCCGGATCTTTCCGACTTTTACAAGATGTTGATACATAGCAAAGAAAACAGGGAATTCAATCTCACGGTGATTCGCGATCAGATGTTAGAGGGAGATTCCACGGATGGGGCGTATTATTGCGATTATTCGGTATTTCAGAGCATCTACCGGCTGATTGCCCGCTCCATGCCGAGAAACGGGCAGGCCATTCAGCTGGTGATGACCACATTAAACGACGTTTCGGGGGAACTGCTTTCGCCAAAGCGGTGCGGCGTTCCCATGGAAGAATTATATAAAGCGATTCATCAGGCGCTGCGTAACGGCGATGTATTTACCCAGTACAGCCGCGATCAATATCTGATTTTGCTGATGTCCTCCAGCTATGAAAACGCCGCGGCTGCCATGGAGCGCGTCTTGCGGCTTTTCCGCATGCTTGAAAATGGTAAAATCCGAGTGCAGTACAGCATTTTGCCCGTATTGGCGCCCAGAGTTGTGGAAAAACCCGTGGGTTGGTCGGCGATAAAGAAAAGGTAGATGAAAGAAAATCAAAAAAATTTTCGATTTGTGTAAACTGTGACGTATTTGTGACTTTGCAGCGGTAAGATGTCATTGTAAATTTACAGTGGCAGAAAGGGAGTTATTTATGAGCATAAAGAAGAGTTTTACCTCTCGGGGCAAAAGCATATTGACGATCAGGGTAACCTCTTATGAAAATTGCTGCCTGCAAGGGTATGTCAGCACCGATCAGGAGGAACGGGGGCAGGCGTTTTGCAGCGGCATTCAAATGCTTTTGATGGTGGATGCGTTTATGAATTCTGTAAACACGCCCCAGAGAAACGAAGAACAACGCAGATTCGTCTCCCAGAATGAATGCTTCTCCATGAAAAACGACTGGTCGGAAAATCTGGAAGACATTTCACCCATCGCTACCTTTCATATGGATGTGATGTTCCGGCAGCACACCACGTGGCAGGGAAGTTTGATTTGGGAAGAGGCGGAGCAGGAGGCCTGTTTCCGCAGCGTATTGGAACTGATCTGTCTGATGCACGATGCGCTGACGGTTTCAGAGGAGCGACCGGAAGAATGAAGCAGGAAAATCTGACAAAACTGAAACGAGTGGATCTTTTGGAGCTTCTGATCGCTCAGGGAAAGGAAATCGACCGGCTGACCGAAGAACTGGCCAGAGCGCAGGAGGAACTTTCACAGCGGCGTCTGGTTTTGGATAACGCCGGTTCCTTAGCCGAGGCAGCGCTGCGGATCAACGGTGTGTTTGAGGCCGCGCAGGCGGCGGCGGATCAGTATCTGGAAAACATCCGGATCATGGAATGGGAAGCCAGAGCGCGCAATGAAATGTCGGAGGATAGACGGAGAGATGAGGTTAAAGCGTAACCAAACGCCTGTGGCGTCGCCAAGCGTCGAACAGCTGGAACAACAACTGAAAAACGAACGGCATCGCATCCGTTATCTGTACGCTCTCCGAACGACGGTCTATACCATATTAGCGGTGGCGGCGCTGGCAATTTTGGTGGCCACGCTTTGGCTGCCGGTGCTGCAGATCTACGGAACGTCCATGTCTCCCACCCTGACGGAGGGAGAGCTGGTGCTGGCTGTAAAGACTAAGAATTTTGAGCAGGGACAGCTGATCGCCTTTTATTACAACAACAAAATATTGGTGAAGCGGGTGATTGCCGGCCCGGGCAGTTGGGTGGATATCGACGATGAGGGTACGGTGTACGTGGATCGGGTTGCTATCGATGAGCCGTATCTGGTGGAAAAGGACTACGGTATGTGCGATATCGATTTGCCGTGTCAGGTGCCGGATGGACAGTATTTTGTGCTGGGAGATCACCGATCCGTTTCCATGGATTCCCGCAGTTCCGCCATCGGCTGCGTATCTATTGACAACGTGGTGGGTCGGTTGGTGGTGCGCATTTGGCCGTTCAATCGGATTGACCTTATCAACAGCAATAGCATAGAATAAAAAAGCTCAAAAAAGTTTCAGAAAAACAAAAAATGTTCAAAACTGTGACCTATCTGTGACTTGACAGAGTTAAAATAAACTTGTAAATAGGAATGGCAGGAGTAAAGAAAGGAGGGAATGCAGATGAAACAGAGTTTTCTGGCTAAGCTGCGGCGTCTGATGGATCGACGCGAGATTAAAAGAAAATTCACACTGGTGACTAATATAATCTGTTGCATGATCGTATTCTGCATTACCTACGTCCTGATTTCTCCCGTCGTTACGCAGGAATGGCAAGCCGTGTGCGGTATGGAAGAGCACACTCACACCGAGGAATGCTACGCGGAGGTTCCCGTAGAAGACGAAGAGGAAAGCGGTGACGAAGGTGGTGCACTGGCAGAAGAAGCCGCTACCACAGGTTCCGCTGTCAGCGTTTCTGAGAAGTCCTCTTCCCGTAAAACCAAAAAGGTTCTGATTTGTACTTTAGAAGAACACACTCATTCGGAAAGCTGCTACTATGCTGCAAAACCGGAGGAGGAAGAAGAATATATCTGCGGCCTGAACGAACACACGCATACGAGCGAATGCTATTTTGAAAACGGCGAGCTGAAATGCACCCAGCAGGAACATCTGCACACCGCGGCGTGTCTGGCCTCCGGAGAAAATCCCGTCGACGAGACTGTGGAGGAAATGTCCGGCGGAATCGTCCCCATCGACCGCGAATTCACTTACGAAAATGAATATATCACGGCGACGGTTGCCATTACCGGTAAAATCCGGTTGCCTGAAACCATAGAGACTGCGGCTGCGGAGGAGACGACAGCCGACGCGGCGGACAGCGATGATGCGGTTGCCGTAAACGATACAGCGGATGTAAACGATGCGCCTGATGTAAACGATGCAGAGACACAGGGCGATACCGCTGCGGAAGAAAATACCGGCCTGTATCTGGATGTAGTCGAGTCGGAAGACATGGACGACTACAGCGAATACGAGGAGATGGCGGAAGAAGACGGCGACGTTATGCTGCTGCAGGTGTTCGACTACAGCCTGAAAATGAACGGCGAAAAGATCAGCCTGAAAAACTGTACGGTGGATGCGACCATAACGGCGAAACCGGAATTGCAGGAAATGATGGACGCGCCGCAGGCAGCCATGTATGCTGCGGAAGAAAGCGAATCCGCAGGCGAGTCCGTCAATAACTACATGGAGCTTACCACCTACACGGAAGAGAAGAACGTCATGGCATACGCGGTGGTAGAGGCTGCCAATCCCAGCTTTACGGTTCAGTATTACGCCAATATCCAGCGGGCGGTAAAAACCGACATAGGGGCTACCGTTTCGGACCCCAATGCTCTGGCTCGCCAAAATAAATTGCTTCTGATCAATACGGACAACGGAAGTACAGCTGCCAACAGCAATAAAGGCGGCAAGATGCCGAAAAACGGCACCGGCGTTGCGACATCGCCCAACGATAACCCGCTTTCGTATTTGGAACTTGTCGGCAATCGCATCAAGACGCAGGAAACGCTGACGGAGATTTATAAGAGTGAAGAACTCACCTACCAGAGGGCGCCCGGCCTGATGTATTTCAACATCGTATTGTCAAATACCGAAAGCGAATATCAGCTGAAGGAAATCTGGGTATTAAAACCCGGCAGAAATGCCGACAGCATCAAGCGGGATGATTGGGAGATACACGAATATACGACTACGACCCGATTCACCAATCGGCCGGAGACGGCGGCCAAGGACAGCAACTATATCTTAATCGACGATAACGCGGTGATCCGCCTGGTCTACAATCCGGAAGAAACCACGGAAAACATGCCCGCTCACTTCTACGATTACGACATCACCGGCGGTAAGTTATACCAGACTTCCGCATTGAGTGGCTCCTATTATCTTCCCAATGAATTGGATACAGCGCTTTCCGAGTGGGGAAACGTCTATCTCAGATCATCGGAAGAGGGCATCAACAGCAACAGCAATTATCAAGGTTCCGGTTCCCGATTGGCTTTCGGTAACGCCAATATGGGCACCAAATACGGTAAGGCAACCTGGGACGGGAATGCGCTGAATACAGCGAATCGCGCAACCACCGGAGGAAAAGACAGCTTCCGGTTTTCCACCTTCGGACTGGTGACCGGCCTCTCCGGCGGCAAGCTGCAATACAATACCGGCGTGGACGCTCCCAAGCTGTTTAACGAAGGAAGCGCCGCAGGTAAGACCAATTATGACAATAATGAATATTCTCTGGATTTTCAGCGGGTGGGAGATACCTATACGCTGTCC
This sequence comes from uncultured Clostridia bacterium, assembly GCA_947426455.1. Lineage (GTDB taxonomy): Bacteria > Bacillota > Clostridia > Peptostreptococcales > Anaerovoracaceae > RGIG446. The sequence goes on from CANEEC010000005.1 coordinate 27,505, forward strand.
GCGGTAAGGGGCGCGCAAACGGCGTCAAAGCTGGATGAATTCCGGCACCCGCAATCGAAGCACAACCACATTTGGACAAATGACTTCTGGCCCATGGATTCGGCTCCCAGTTGGGGAGCGTATGACAGCGTTGCGGGCGTATACCACGATCCAAAGATAGGAAGCTCGGCCAAAACCAGCAAGGTTCACCGGCAGCTTTCCTCCGGCGAGAACTGGGATACGATAGCCGAAAACGACGACGCAAAGGATCACAATTCCTACTTCGGTATGCAGTACAGCGTAACCTTCGATTTGAGCTCCAGCTATATTGGCCCTCTGGAATATTACTTCTTCGGCGACGACGATATGTGGGTATTCCTGAACGATCAGCTGGTATGCGATATCGGCGGCGTTCACAGCGCCGTGGGCGAATATGTCAATCTCTGGGATTACATCGACAGGAGTCAGCTGCTGGACGAAAAAGGAAATCCCATCAAGGAGCCGAAGAAAGATGCCAATGGCGATCCGATTCCCTTGAAGGATAAAAACGGAAATCCGGTGTTCGATGCGGATGGAAATCCGGAATATGAAATGACGGATAAGGTGCAGACGTATACGCTTTCGTTCTTCTATACTGAGCGGGGCGCCTCCGGTTCTACCTGCTGGATGCAGTTCACACTGCCTACGGTGGCCGGCATCGACCTGGACAGCGTCCTGGACGAACAGCTGTCGGAAAACACCGGATCCCTGAGCATTGAAAAGAAGCTGCAGGGCGTGGAAAATACCGAATGGTTTGAATTCGATCTGCAATTTGAAGGAGCGGATGATAACTATGAACCGGATTACCGGCTACGAGACGCCAACGGCAATCTGGTGGATAACGAAGAACTCAGTCAGAACAACGACTATGTCATCGCCGACGGATCGCGTTTCCGCATCCGAGCCGGAGATGTGCTGGTCATCCGCAACCTGCCGAAGGATGCCACCTTCCAGGTGACGGAGCTCAACTGCGACGGTTATCAACCCGTGGTCACCATCGACGGAGCGGTTCAGGATACGGCTCCGGTTGCCAGAGGTACCATCACCGTTGATAAGCGCACACAGGTGGTTTTCACCAATGTGGCCTCGTATGAACTGCCTGCCACCGGCGGCAGCGGTACTGCAAATTGGTATATCATGGGAGCGGCGCTGTGCATGATGGCGTTGGCTCTGGGATATAAAAAAGTCAAAGTTGCGCGGGAAGAAGGGGGGACGGATATGTAAGATTTGTTCCACCCAAGGGACAGCATCCCACAGCGCAATCATGAATAACAAGCAAAGTGAAAGAAAATTTGAAGGGAGAATGAAATCATGAAGAATTTGAAGAAGATGATGGGCATCGCGTTAGTGCTGATCATGACGCTGGCAATGACCATTCCGGCGTTTGCCGCTAACATCACCATCAACGTAACGACCCCCGAGGGCGCTACCGATACCGGTGAAACCTATCAGGTTTATCAGATTTTCGAAGCCACCGTGGCAAAGGAAACCGCGAACCAGCCTGGCACCGAACCTGACGGAACCGTCAGCACCTTTGAAAACGTTTCTTACTATATCGAAAGCACCAGTCCGTTCTACGACATCATCAAGGACTTTGAAGACGGAGGCCAGAAGGTGTTTGAACTGAATCTGGTTGCGGGTTCTACTACCAGATACAACGTCACCCTGGCAGAGGGCGTGGAAAGTTATTCCGCCGCCGCTTTGGCTACCGAGCTGCAGACCGTGAAAGATCAGGCGACTCCCGTTGCTTCCGGCAAGTCTCCTCTGAAGGTAGATAACAAGGGTTACTATATGATTCTCAGCTCTCTGGGTTCCATGGCGGTTGTTGATACCGTGGGCCAGTCCGACATGACCATTCAGACCAAGAACGATCTGCCCACGCTGAACAAGACCATCGAAAGCATCACCAACGGTACGGTGGATCATTCTGACGATAAGAGCGGTACTGCTTCTTACGGAAGCACCGTTACCTTCAAAATTACGGTAGACGTTCCGGCCTCCGCTGTGGGCGCTATCACCGTACACGATGAGATGGACGAAGCGTTTGCCTATGTTGCTTTGGATGTCGCCACTACCGAAGGCGTTACGGAAACCGCTGCACCGGCTGATGACTGCACCAAAGAATTCGTCATCCCCGCAAGCGTAGTTGCTGCTGCTGTGGCGAGCGACACGGATGTAGAGATCGTTTATACGGCTACTCTGAACGAAAAGGTAGACACGGCCATCGATTTCAACAACACCGCATATCTGACTTATTCCAACTACACCAGCGCTTCCAGCGTAGCCACGGTACAGACCTACAAGTTCGATCTGGTAAAGACCAACAGCGATGAGATGGGTAAAGAACTGCTGAACGGTGCTGAATTCAAGCTGTATCGCGAAGCAACCGGCGGAACTCCTATCCAGTTTGAGCTGGTAGACGGCGTTTACAGCGTAACCGCAAGCGGTACGGACACCATCGTAGTGACTGACGGTAAGATCAATGTAAAGGGTCTGGCCGACGGTAAGTACTACCTGGAAGAAACCAAATCTCCGGAAGGCTACAATCCTCTGAACGCTCGTCAGGAAATGGAAATCGCTGGTGCGGATCTGACCGCTTCCGTCACCGAAGGCGCTGAAGGTGCGGCAGACACCTATGTTTCCGGCGGTGTTCGGGTTGTCAACCTGACCGGCGCAGAACTGCCTTCCACCGGTGGTATCGGTACGACCATCTTCTATGTAGTAGGCGGACTGCTGGTCGTTGGAGCCGGAATTGCTCTCACCGTCAGAAAGCGCGTAAGCGACCAGGAATAATACGAAAACACGGAAAGGGCGGTGATTATTTTTGAAGAAAAAGAAAAGGACCACCGTCCTTTTAGTTATTCTGTTCCTTCTGGGATTCAGCATCATGCTGTATCCCACGGTCAGCGATTATTATAATTCCTTTCACTCCTCCCGGGTGATTACAAGCTACGCGGAGGACGTGGCGCACATCGACACCGAGACCTACAAGCGGGTCTGGAATCAGGCGGTGGAATACAATCGTTCCTTAGCCAATCAGGTGAACCCCTTTTATATGACAGAGGCGCAGAGGGAGGACTACCTGTCTGTACTGAATCTTTCCGGGGACGGCATGATGGGTTATATCGAGATTCCGAAGATTCATTGCGAGCTGCCCATCTATCACACCACCGAAGAATCGGTATTGCAGGTGGCGGTGGGACACATCGAGGGAACCTCCCTGCCGGTGGGCGGTGAGTCTACGCACTGCGCGCTCTCGGGACACCGGGGACTGCCCAGCGCCAAGCTGTTCACCAATCTGGACCGCATGGAGGAGGGCGACGTGTTCATGATGCAGATCATGGACGAAACGCTGGCCTATGAAGTGGATCAGATCCGCATTGTAGAACCCGATGAGGTGAAGGATATTCACATCGAAGAAGGAAAAGATTATTGTACTCTTGTGACCTGTACGCCTTACGGTATCAATTCTCACCGTTTGCTGGTGCGGGGACACAGAGTGGACAGCAGTGGTATGCTGGGCGTCAGAATTACGGCAGACGCCATGCGAATCGAGCCTGTTTTGGTGGCTTCCGCCATTGCGGTACCGTTGCTTTTGATGCTGCTTCTGTGGCTGTTTGCCGGCAGCGGAAAACCGAAGAAAAACCGTAAGAAAAGCAAGGATATTGCAAAAGATAATACTGTGAAAGACAATATGCACGAGACCATTGCGAAAGAAACGGAAGGGAGGGATGACCGATGAAACACACGAAAAGGAGGTTTGTGAAAACCTCGCTGATATTGAGCCTGTTGATGCTGGCAGCTTTATGGATGCCCTCCTATGCCAGCGGCACGGATGACAACTCGCTGACGGTCAAATATGTTTTAGAGGAACAGGCCATGCCCGATGTAGAGTTTTCTTTATATCGGGTGGCTGACATTGATAAAGAGGAATTGACGGCTACGGCGATTCCGCCTTACAGCGATTACCATGTGCTTTCCTCTGGCGGAACATGGTCGTCCAAGGCGGCTACGCTGGCGGGTTATGTTTCCCGGGACGGACTTCCTGCCGATGTGGTGAAGACCACCGATGCCAACGGACTGGTGCGTTTTGACGGATTGGCGGACGGCATGTATCTGATCGTAGGACAGTCCAGCAGACAGGGCAGCTACACCTATCGCCCCACGCCATTTTTGCTGTTTCTGCCCAATACCACAGATGGACTTGTCTGGGACAGCGACATTCAGGCAGATGTGAAATATACCCGGCGGGGCGGCCAGACGCCCGAGGGGCCAGAAGAAGGCGAGACGCGGGATTTGCGCGCGCTGAAGGTCTGGGAGGACGAAGGTTATGAAGATCAGCGCCCGGCATCCATCACTGTGGATCTGCTGAAGGACGGCGAGGTGTTCGATTCTGTGGAGCTTTCCGCCGGCAATAACTGGCGCTATGACTGGCGCGGACTTGCGGCGGACGCGTCCTACGAGATTTTGGAGCAGCAGGTTCCGGAGAACTACAGCGTTTCCGTGGAAGAGGGCGGCATTACCTTCATCATCACCAATACCGTTTCGGAGGAAACGGAAATCATCGACGGCGATACGCCGTTGATTGACAGACCGGATCTGCCGGGCGGCGAATCGGGTTCTGATTCGGGACTCACCGATCTTCCCGACGGCGATGTTCCGCTCACCGACCTGCCGAAATTGCCGCAGACGGGGCAGCTTTGGTGGCCGGTACCGATTTTGACCGTCGCGGGAATCGCGATGCTTTTGGCAGGCGTGATCGTCAGAAGAAGGAGCGCCTGATATGGAAAAGAAACGGGGCGGAAAACTGATTGCGGGAGGACTGTTGCTTCTGGCAATGGCTTTGCTCCTTGTGATGTACAATATCGTCGACGAGCAGCGCGCCGGCCGGAGAGCCGATGACGCTATGGCGGAAATGGATCGGATTTTTAAAGAGTTGGAGAGCCAGGAACCGCTTACCGGTTTGATACCGGACTACCAGCTGGCTTCGGGCAAGGAAATGCCCACGGCGCTGATCGACGGCAAGGAATACGCCGGATATATCGAGATACCTGCGCTGGATTTGCGGCTGCCCGTGTTTAGCCAGTGGAGCTATGCCAATTTAAAGTATTCTCCCTGCTGTTATACTGGCACGGCTTATGAAAACGGTTTTGTGATCTGTGCGCACAACTATAAATCTCACTTTGGCAAGCTGAAAAGTCTGTCTTTGGGTGACGAAATCCGATTTGTGGATATGGACGGCAACTGCTTTGACTACGTGGTTGCGGATCTGGAGCAGCTTGCGGGGACCGATACCGAGGAGATGCTCTCTGGGGATTGGGCGCTTTCGCTGTTTACCTGTACCAGAGGCGGTCAATTCCGCTTCACTGTCCGCTGTGACAGAGCAAATTAAAACGTATTTTTGAGGAACTTCCGAAAGGAGTTCCTCTTATTTTTTGTTGGGGATTGATAAACGCGGCCGCGCCCGTTGCAGCGGGGACTTTACCGGCGGAGCAATTTGTTCAGCGATGAAAGAAAAATACATTGGATTGGAAAAAATCGATTGGTAAGGACAAATCCACTTCGGTGTGTTATTATGTAAATAACCGAGATTGGCGGCCGGAAGAATAATGGCCGGCAGGCCGTAAAACGCAGGCAAAGCGGCGGCAGAGTAAGGTGAAACGATATTAGGAGGTACGAATATGGCAAAGACGATGGAATATTTTAAGGTGACGGAAGGCCCCTACTCCGATGTAGTGGAAGTGGACGGCGATTTTCTGTTTCTTTCCGGTCTGGTGTCGGAGGATCTGAAAACGGGTAAGCCGGTATCCGGCGATATCACCACAGAAACCCGCCAGACGCTGAACAATCTGGAAACCATTTTAAAGCAGCATGATTCCGATATGGAACACGTCATTCGGGTAGAAGTGATTTTGTCCGATTTTTCTCAGCGGGACGAGATGAATGCAGAGTATGTGAAGCATTTTTCCTCGGAGAGAATGCCGGCGCGGGTATGTTACGGCGGCGTAGATTTAGCTGGCGGCTGTAAAATTGAAATTATGACCATTGCCAGAAAGGCAAAATAAAGAGGGATCTGCAAATAAAAATATCAAGCGCAACGATGTAATAGGGAGGGCACGATGGAACTGACGATGTTAAAACAGTTGGTGGGAACGGACAGTACCACCAATACGGCGAAGGAAGTCCCCATGGCGCAGGTGATCTGCGACATGATCGGCGAAAACGAATATTTCCAGAAGCATCAGGAGCAGTACGGCATGTACGACTTGCCGGGGGATCCCCTGGGACGCAAGGCCGTCTGGGCGCTGCATCTGGCGGGCGATCCGGCAGTGGCCGGGCAGGCCAATACGCCCACAGTGATTTTAGCCGGTCACATGGACACGGTATCTACCGACAATTACGCCGGTTTGGAGCCGCTTTCCAGAACCCCAGAGAAGCTTGCGGCTGCCATGAAAGAGCAGGGCAAGGATGGAAAACCCGTCTTGCTGCCGCTTTCTGCGCAGACGAAGCAGGATCTGGAATCCGGCGAATGGATTTTCGGCAGGGGAACCGCCGATATGAAGGGCGGTTTGTCTGTCAATCTGGATCAGGTGATGCGGGGAGCGGAGGATAAGAATCTGATGTTTTTGGCCGTGCCCGACGAGGAGACGTATTCCGTGGGAATGCGCGGTGCGGCGAATCTGCTGCTGGAATTGCAGGAGCGGTTTGGCCTGGATTATCGGCTGATGCTCATGGGTGAATCCCATCTGCGGGATGAGCGGGGCTCCGTGTATTTCGACGGCACCATCGGCAAGATGACGGTGAACATTGTGGTGCGGGGCATTCCCTCCCACGTCCGGTTTTATTACGGCGCTTCCAACGCCATTTTGCTGGCGTCGAAGATTGCTGCGGCAATCGACGGCAACGCCGCTCTGACGGAGCGCTATCTCAGCGAGGTGACGCCGCCGCCCAGCATTTCTTATTTTCGGGACACCAAGCCGCGCTACGATGTGACGCTGGCGGAATCGGTGGACATGTCTCTGGTGCAGTTCCTGTATAAGAAGTCGCCGGATCGGGCGATCCGCGACATCTGCGAGCTTGTAGCGAAAGCGGCGGAGGAAACCACGCAGTATGTGGAAGACCAATACCAGATCTGGAAAGGGGAGTATGCGGTCAATGCCAAACCTCACGGAAAGAAAACGGAGGTTTTGACCTACAGCCAGTTAAAGGATCGGGTGCGGCAGCACATGGGTACGGAATTTGACTTGTGGTACGACGGCCAGCTGAAAGCGGTTGCCGAAGAACGCAGAGCGGGGACGTGCAGCATGAACGACGGGACGAACCGCCTGGTACATGCGCTTTTAAATGTTTGGAAACCGGATATGCCGGTGGTTGTGGTAGCGCTGGCACCGCCCATGTATCCGGGATTTAAAAACGGGGATATCTGCGATGCGGAGGATCCGGTGATGACGCTGCCGGAGGAAATCTGCCGGTTCTGTCGGGAACAGCTGGGTTACGACGCCTATTTTGAACACTATTTCGGCGGAATTTCCGACATGAGCTATGCCGCCTGCATCTATGGAGCGGAGGAATCCCGCACGGTGGGCGAAAATATGCCGCTGTGGGGCGATTGCTACGATGTGGATTTCGACGCCATTCGCAAGCTGCAGATTCCGGTTTACAACATCGGTCCCTTCGGCAGAGACATTCACACGGGGACGGAACGCGTCAATAAGAAGAGCTTGACGGACGAAACGCCCCGCCTGATTCGATTCGTTTTGGATCACATAAAATAATCCTGTTTTTTTGTCAAAAACCGGAGGCCTTTACTTGTAAAATATATTTTTCTTGTGATATAGTATTATATTATTTGTTTCATACTGTGCTGTATGGAAAGAACGGAGGAAATGGAAATGGATAACAATAAGCGTCCGGAATCGATGGTACGCATCACTACGCCTCAGCTTGCGGAAGCGTTCATCGAAGAGCAGGTGGAGGCTGTCAGAGCGCAGGTCGGCGATAAAAAGGTACTGCTGGCGCTGTCCGGCGGCGTGGATTCTTCGGTGGTAGCAGCGCTGCTGATCAAGGCCATCGGCAAGCAGTTGGTCTGCGTACACGTCAACCACGGTCTTTTGCGCAAGGGCGAGCCGGAGCAGGTAATTCAGGTATTCGGCAAGGAACTGGATGCCAACCTGGTCTATGTGGATGCGGTGGATCGCTTTTTGGACAAGCTGGCCGGTGTCGCCGATCCGGAGACGAAGCGGAAGATCATCGGCGCAGAGTTCATCCGCGTCTTTGAGGAAGAGGCTCGCAAACTGGAGGGTATCGAATTCCTGGCACAGGGAACCATTTATCCCGACATTCTGGAAAGCGACGGCGTAAAGGCGCATCACAACGTTGGCGGCCTTCCCGAGGACATGCAGTTTGAACTGGTAGAGCCGGTAAAGCTGCTGTTTAAGGACGAAGTCCGCGTTGTGGGCAAGGCCCTGGGTCTTCCCGACAACATGGTTTACCGTCAGCCCTTCCCGGGTCCCGGCCTGGGCGTTCGCTGTCTGGGCGCGATCACCAGAGACCGTCTGGAAGCCGTTCGCGAATCCGATGCGATTTTGCGAGAAGAGTTTGCAAAGAACGGCCTGGAAGGTAAGGTGTGGCAGTATTTCACCGTGGTTCCCGATTTCAGATCCGTGGGAATCAAGGACGGCAAGCGTACCTACGAATATCCCGTCATCCTCCGTGCCGTCAACACCGTGGACGCCATGAGCGCCACCGTGGAAGAGCTGGACTGGAATCTGATGAAGCACATCACAGACCGCATCACCAAGGAAGTCAAAGGCGTCAACCGCGTGGCGATGGATCTGACACCCAAGCCGTCAGGGACGATTGAGTGGGAATAGTCCTAATCAGCTTTCAAGTAGTCTCTCAGTGTTGCATTTGTAATGCTGAGAGATTTTTCTTTGTCTTTTCCTTTATAAGGTAAAATTACTGTAGCGCAGTTGGAGCGCATGAAAGAACTGTGCAAAGAGCGTAATAATCTGTATGAGAAACACCATGTTTTTCAGCGTAACGAATCAGGGATAGACGATATTCCATATCTTGTGTTATACTTGCCATGCGGAGATCCTTTCTGTATTGGTTGTTTAGTGTGGTAACTTCAACATAACACAGATTTCAGATTTCCGCATTTTATTTATTCAGTTGTAACACATGTATTGTAATCCTACAGTTTTGACACCAAAACATTACATACGGCAGTTGAAAAAGTGGTAGTAATATGCTATAATAATGCGTGAAAAACGACGGAAGGATGTGATTGCGATGGCACTATCTGTGAGTATTAAAGTGTTGCGGCAGAAATCATTAATGTCGCAAATAACATTTGCCAAAGAGCTTAATGTCTCGCCAACTACGGTAAATCGTTGGGAAACAGGAAAGGTTAAACCGAATCTAACGGCAATGAAAGCGATTAAAACTTTCTGCGAGCAAAATGGCTATTCGTATTCTGACATTGAGAAGGAATGGCTCGACTACGAAAATGCTATTCAATGGAGTGAAGAAAAATGAATTGGGATAGTTTTAGATTTATTGACCTTTTCGCAGGAATAGGCGGCATTAGATTGGGGTTTGAAAGCGTAGGCGGTCATTGTGTGTTTTCATCTGAATTTGATGAAGCTGCTTGCGTCACTTATGAAGCAAATTTTGGCGAACATCCTGCGGGAGATATTACCAAGATAGATGCTGAAGATATTCCAGATTTTGATATTCTTCTTGGGGGGTTTCCCTGTCAGGCATTTTCTATCATTGGAAAAAAAGAAGGCTTCGCAAACGAAACTTGCGGGACACTATTTTTTGATATAGAACGCATTCTCAAGGAGAAAAAACCACCCGCATTTATGCTTGAAAATGTTCGTAATTTAGTCGCACACGATGGTGGTAATACTTTCAAAATTATCAAAGAGCATTTAGAAGCATTGGGCTATAATGTTTATGCAAAAGTTCTCAATGCTCTTGATTATGGCGTCCCTCAAAAGAGAGAAAGAATAATAATTGTGGGTTTTCTGAATGATGTGAAATTTCAATTTCCTCTACCAGTTGAAGCAGAAAAGAGAAAAAGCCTTGCGGACATTTTAGAAACTAAAGTTGATAAAAAGTATTATGTTAAAGACGCTATTAGAGTATCCCGATTATCAAGATTAAAAGATAAAAATTATCCTAAACCTTATATTTCTCACGAGAATATGGCGGGTACTGTTACGCCGCACCCTTATTCATCAGCTTTACGGGCAGGAGCTTCGGCAAACTATATTCTAATTAACGATGAACGCCGTCCAACTGAGCGAGAGTTATTAAGATTACAAGGGTTTCCAGAAACATATAAAATCGTAGTTCCCTATGGACAGATTAAAAAACAAACTGGAAATTCTGTCGCTGTACCAATGATATGTGCGGTAGCAAAAGAAATGATAAAATCATTAAAGGATTACGATGAAATGGAGATGAAACAGCATGGAACAGAGACCAAAATTACGAGATTCAAAACGGCTTACAACGCAAACCTTGTATCCGCTAAATATCTTTCCGAAAGAACTTGTGAATAAAATCGGCGGTTATTTGGTTTACCTTATTTATATTGGCAGGAAAGATGTTTCTGGAAATGATTGGGGAGATGCGTTTGCCGATGCTATTGGAGGCACGCACCTTGATTCCCCAGTTGGAATTGCAGATGTGGTGCTTGACAAAAATTGTTGGTCAATGAAAACGGTTAAAGCGACAGATCCATTTTCAAGTACAAGCGTTAGATTGATAAGCGGAAGATGTTCTCCAGATTATTCCTACGGTATTACCGATCCTCATAAAGATGTTCAAAAAACAGGTGAAGCTGTTTTGAACATTTGGAATGAACGAATCAACATCGCAACTGATCATTATAGCCGAGTGAGAACTATTGTGCTGGTGCGAAGCTATGATTTGCTTTCTTACAGGATGTTTGAAGAAGAAACGCAAAGATTTAGAACAACAGATTATCATTGGGAAGTGAATGCTAACGGCAATCTGATAGGATTAGACCATAGCGGTAGGACTTGTTTTACTTGGCAACCTCATGGTTCTCAGTTCACAATTCATACAGAAGTACCACAGGAAGCTGTAAAATTCCGTATAAAAAAGCCTCCTATGTTACGAAAGGCAGATGTTTTGAAAAGTATTGATTTTGACGAAAGTTGGATAACAATACTGGATTAATCTCACAATAAACATAATATGCAATGGATATGAAAAATTATGGCGGATGTATTTGACGACAGAAAACGCTCGGAGATAATGAGTAGAGTGCGATCTAAAAATAACAAGTCTACGGAACTTAAGTTGATACAGATTTTCAAGGAGAATGGAATAACAGGTTGGAAAAGGAATTAT